>QIAN01000422.1 GCA_003225005.1 Acidobacteriota bacterium
TCAGTCGAGTGAGTTTTCATGGTATATATGTGCCATAACACACATATACATGTCAAGGGAAAAATGCAAAAAGCTGAAAAAAATTGCCAAACGCCTGATTTGACGGGCTATTCTGCGTTTTGCGACAGAAACTAGCTACGCCTAGAGTCGCAATTACCACTTGGACGGAGGAAGGCTTGAAAGTTTGTTGGAGGCAAATTTAGGGCCTATCAGTAAGTGCGGGCGGGCATCCCCGTGCGCCCGCCATGACGGTCAATTGGTGAAGAGTCGCCATTACACCAGAATCACGCCTTCGCTATTCATGCAACTTGCCGGAACGCAGGGCGGTGATCCATTCCCGATAAATGAGTGCTTCTTCTCTCACTTTCGTAGCCTCTGGTTCGACTTCCTTCTTGGCGTTCTCTTCGCAGTCCGTTGCCCTCAAGCTCCGCGATGGTTGCACCGGCAGGGACTAGTTTGACGACACTATTTTGCATCAATGGTTGTGTCAGTTGACGATAAATCGCCATTGCACTCACAACTGCAAAATCAGGATCAGTGGGCGAGTTGTCGGCAACTCTTACCTTGGGATTTCTTCCTGTTTGCCCGTCAACCACCCCCAGTCGGTAAACAGAAGGAGACTTTTGATCCATCCGTGAAGTATGAGCCGATATTCATTCAACTCATCCGGCAACTCGCTGCCTGCCCAGCGAATACTTGGCCCCTGCCGTCTTTTCCTTGCGCCTCCAGCCTCTCTTTCCGAAGCGGGTGGCTTGGCAAACCCCGGTTTGACAGTGCCGTGGCAAGTTTCGGATACTACCGACAGCGTGCGACAGGGCACCACCGACCCGCGGCAAGGGAACAATCCCACCTGCTTCGATTGAGACCGCGTGCATTGCACCTTCTTTCAGCCTGTATCAGCGGGTCACGGGCGCTCATGAAAGGAGGTCGAAATGACCACATCTAAGTTTCCTGCTCGTCCCTCCCTGGAATCCTTGCGCAAGCAAGCCAAGAAACTGGCGCGCGGTATCGTAGCCGGCCATCCAAGCGCCATCGCCCGGGCGCGGGCCCAGCTGCCGCAAGCCGAGCTGCCGTTGTCACAGCGTGATGCCCAGTTGGTGCTGGCGCGCGAATATGGGTTTCCAGGCTGGCAGGACCTGGTTAGAGAAGCAAAGCAACGTCTGGGCAGGGGACTCGAGTGGGCCGTGTCCCAAGCCCGCCGCCGGATCCATGACAATGACATCGAACGTCTGCGGCAGCTGTTGGCTGAGTACCCGGCCCTATTGTTGTGGAGGGCGGATGAAAACGACGGCGGGCTGCTCGGGATGGCTACCGAGTCCTACGGCGACAGCTTCGACCCGTCCCGGGAGCAGATATTCACGCGCGCGGCATGTGCAGAGTTCCTGATCGATGCAGGTGCAGTCGTCGCGCCGTCGGTATGCGATGGCCTCATCGCTTCCCGCACAAAGGGACTGCTCGATCTATTCCACCGCAGAGGCCTTCTTCCCCAATCGCTCCGGTTCTTTGCCGCGCTTGGTGACGTCAATGGCGTTCGCGCCTGTCTTGATGCGAATGGCGACGATCTTGCAGCGGTGAACCGGGCGTTCATGTGTGGCTGCCATCTCCAGCACGCGACCGCAGCGGCGTTGCTGCTGGATCGGTCAATCACGCTCGATGCCGAGCTGGGAAGGCAGATCGATGGCGGGCCGGGACGTTCCGCATTTGTCCAATACATCATGGCGGAGAGTGAGACGCTCGCCTTCACCAACGCCGACCCGGCCGGGCCCTGGCAGGCTTTTGTCATGCGACAGGTCGTGCGCGCGGTGAACGACGGCGACCTGACATCCTTTGTCGGCGGATTGCGGCGCGAAGCATGGATGCTGGCAGACGCATGCGTGAAATTCCAGGTCGGACTGATCGAGCGGGCGGTGCTGCGTGATCGCGAAGCTTTCATTACTGCTCTTCTTGATCTCGATCCCGCTGTGCTGCGCCGTCGCGTGCCGCCGCCATCGCAGGCCATTGAATTCGCGTTCACCTATGCGAAGACCCATCTGCTTCCGACGCTGCTACGCATCTGGTGCCTTCCCGACGATCTGCCACACGCAGCCGGAAATGGAGACTTGGCACGCGTGAAAAGCTGGTTCGACGCGGAGGGCAAGCCTGCACTGGGCGACCTGGCGAATCATTCTCCCGCCAACAGCGTACACACGCGGGAACCTGAATGGGGCGAGCCCAGTGTGCAGCAGGTTCTCGACACCGCGCTCGCCTGGGCGGTCCTCAACAACCACTTCGAGATCGCCGACTTTCTTCTCGGTCACGGGGCCGATATCAACACGAACTGGGGCTCCCATGAGCCCGCCAGCATCCTGCATGAGCTGGTGTATTTCCACAAAAATTACGAACCGATGCAATTCCTCATCGATCGCGGCATCGACATGACGATCGTCGATTATCGCTGGCGCTCTACCGCCCAGGGTTGGGCGTCTTACGCTGTGAAGGACGAGAAGATGGCGCAGTGGCTGCGCGAGGCGCAACAACGGCGGGAGCAGGCGTCGCGCTGAGAGCGACCTGGGAGTAGCCAAGCCCCAATCGCGGAACGAGTGTTTACAGCCACGGTCGAAGATTACAAGATTCTTTGCGCACTCCCGGAGGGATTTCGCAAGCAGGCCGATACGCTTCGTAATGGCGTTTCACTAGCGCGGTGCATATGCATGTCGTTGACAGGTGTTCGATCTCAACCGGTTCAGGGTTTGTGGCCTCACGCTTGTCAATTCGGATGGTTGCAGGGTTCGCGGAAGTTGCTGATTAGAAAAGAAGTTTGGTTGCGGGGGCCCGATACGTACCGAATTTACAATTACTGTCCACATCTTTCGCAGCGAACTCATCCATTGCGCTGCGTGAGCCTCACCAACCACACTTCCGCCGGAACATTGAGCCAACTGACTTGATCTCAATGTTCAATATCGCGCGCGACCGCCTGACATATCAAATACTGCACCGGTGTTAAACGCACTAGAGGCGGAGCAAAGCCACAAAACCATTGCCGCAACCTCATCGGCATTTCCCAGACGCTTTAGAGGGCTAGCAGCAATCATGTCATCCACCACCTTGTCACCCAGTCTCCTGATGAGGTCCGTGTCGATGGGACCCGGTGCAACGCAGTTTATGCGGATAGCCGTGTCGCAAGTCTCGCGTGACAATGCCTTTGTAAACGCAATTACACCAGCGCTCGCAGCCGAATATGCCGCGAGATTTGGCAAACCTTCCTTGCCTGCGAGGGATCCCATGTTAACAATGCGGCCACGACCCGCGCGCCGCATGAGTGGGAGAATTTGGCGAGTCACCTCGAACACGCCAATGAGGTTGACCTGGACGATCTGTTGGCATTCGCTAGCGTCGAGTTCATCAAAGGGCAGATAGCTGCCGAGATATCCCGCATTGTTGACAAGGATGTCGATGCGCGTCGACTGAATCACAAGAGGAGCAAGAGCCTTTTTGATCTGATCGGGTTTCGTAACATCGACGCTCAGGGATTGCGCACCGTTGAGTTCAACCGGATGGGTATCCCAAATCCAGACTGCTGCACCCGATTGGACAAACTGGGTTGCGATCGCCCTACCTATTCCCCGAGCGCCACCGGTTACGATTGCCGTCTGGCCAGAAAAATCGAATGTTGGGTCCATGGTCATCCAATCCCTGAAACGGAAGCGTATACGGCATTCACGTTCTCAAGGATAGGTATTGTTGTCGTGTTTGGCTGAGAATCCTTAGGCTCAGTCGAAGTCCTGACGATATCGCAATAGGCCGGATTGTCAATTCGGATGGTAGCGGGGTTCGCGGAAGCGATTGAAAGAAAAGGAAATTTTGGTTGCGGAGGTCAGATTTGAACTGACGACCTTCGGGTTATGAGTTGACGATCGCACTCCAAGTCCCATTGATTCGGTTGCCCTTATAGCAATGAGACCCTCGAAAGAGCCGTGAAACGGTCGAGTTTTGGACCCCGGTTGGACCCTGACGCCTGGATTGGATGGACCCGGCCCAGCTAGTTCTCGCGTCCATGAAATCACGTGTCTCACTTGTGCCTCTCTGAATAAATAGTCTCCAATGCTTTCCGCGTACCCTCGATAAAACGCACCACTGGGCGGCCCTTGAATTCGGGTTGAGGCGGCGCGTCCGTCCAGATTTGTTCGGGCCTATAGACCGCGATGTAGTCCCAGACCACGCTCGGACGATCATGCTCTCCCATCGCATGGGAGAGAACTCGGTTTAGGCGCGTCTTTGTAAGAGTAACGCCGGTTTTTCTTTCGCAATAGCTAACAGTCGGAGTGCCGAACTCTGTGGTTTGCGGGAGCCTTGTTCCCAACTTCGGAGAGTTCCGACGCGAGTACAAAGGAATTCCGCAAATTCCGGCTGGCTAAATCTCAGTTTGTCCTCATTGAACTCATTCTTAAGTTCACTCAGGTTCGCGGCATTTAGATCGGCGAGAGGCGCCTGACCTGTCGGAGTCTGGTGTCCGCCGTACAAGTAAAACAGGCCAATGAAAATGGCGAGTGCGGCGAGGGCTAGGCCAACGCTCCGGCGCTTCATAGCAACCTCTCTACGAGATCCGCGAATGCCTGCGGAAGCAGAATCGAGATGGCGACAATCAAGGCCGACAGCCACAGCACGACTTGGCTGAGAACACTCGGTTTGCAATTGCATTTGCTAGCGTGCCTGCTTTGATAAAACCCGAGAACAATGAAGAGAACAGAAACCCCCAAGAGGTATGGCCGAAGGGCGCTGATGTAGGAAGAGAGAAGCCTAGCGCTGCTCGCCGTTCCAGCAGCCAGTATAAACGGGAGCACCGGCAGGCAACAGGTCAAAGCAGCCAGGACGCTTCCAACCGCTGAGATTGCTGCGGCGAGCGCCCCCTTCGAGGAGGGTTTGCCAGTCGTGCTAACGGCTTCAGTATTCATGGGTGCTCGTCCCACTCTCTAAGAACGAATGGCACCGCCGGAAAAGCGCAATCGCATCCTCACAGCTACGATGCGGAACGCTGTGCATAGCGCCATTCCAGCAGAAATGCAATGCCGACTCCGATGAGAACGAATGGCCAAACCAAAAGACTGTTGACGCGGGCCATACTCATGTTTGAAAGCAGGAAGACGACGGCAGCGATCAAGAATAGTGGCCCAGTGATGGCGCAGTGAAGAGTGCGATTCCTAAGCCAGTTGGCAACGCAGCCGATTGCCATTGCGAAAAGGATCGTGGCGGCAGACAGCGCATGGAGAGGAAACCAATACAAGCCGATGAGGCTAAGTACTCCCCACGCGACCAGAGACGCAGCGCACCAATAGCACATTGCTGCTGGTGAGCTGCAGCAAGCTCCCTTGCGCTCTGTCACAACTTGGACCCTCCATTCACGGAACTCAGATCACCGCCTGCCAAACCGAGATGCTCGTGCCCCTTTTCACGGTCTGGCCCCTTGCCGGGCTTTTAGCACTGCCCGATGAACCATCTCCGCTGGTGGTAGACCGACCTGCTTCGATCCAGGATACAGACGGCAACTCAGCGCGAAACTCCGAGCGTCCTGCGACTCTCCCGCGACATCTCGACCATTGATTCGGATTGTCGGAGATCCGCAAAATCCAAGTTCGCTGGCCATCCCTTCGTCGCTGACGAGTACCTCGCGGATCTCCGCCTCGACACCTTCTGCGGCCAAGACGTGTTTAACCAGCTTTACCGCCGCGGGATGAGTCGGGCAGTCTGCCACATATAAAACTTCAACTTTCACTCGGCGCTCTCCGGTTTGCGTGCATTCGTTTCTCGCAAGATTGGGCAATGAGCGGGTTGGTTGCGTAGTTCTCTGTTGCAACGACGCAGGGCCACGCGCAGCTCGTGTTCCAACTTCTGAAGGTCGGCAAGTTTCTGCTGTACATCAACCAGTTTCTCTTCCAATCGGCGGCGCACCGGCGCACACGGCTGCAAGCGGCTTCCTCGCAGACTCAAGAGACCGCGTATCTCCCTGAGTTTGAATCCCAAGCCCTGGACGCGGCGTATAAACGCCAGCGTCTCGACTTCGCTTTCGCCGTACTGACGGAAGCCTCCCTCCGTCCTCGCTGCCCTCGGCAGTAGGGCATTGCGCTCATAGAACCGAATCGCGTCAACGCTGAGACCGATCTTCTTTGCAACGACGCCAATTTGCATGGCCTTCGCTCCTCTTCGAACCCTACACCCTGGAGTATAGTCCAGAGTCAAGCCCTTTCTCGCCACGCGAGATCGGGAGCTGAATCACCTTGAGGTGCTCCGCCCTGTCCCGAAAGCTTGCCAAGAAAGTGCGCTAGCCAGACAAGCCAGTTCCAGCGTAGTTTTCTCACCGCCACCTCCGGGGATCAGCGACCAGGTTCAGGCACCATGTTTCCTTTTTGAATCCTTCGAATCCCGAGCCACTGCACGAGCGCGAATAGCATTACGACCTCAGCGACGATTCCCACCATCCATTTTCCGGTGGTACTGAAGGGCACCACAAAGAGAAGCGGGTAGCTTCCGATGACCCACGCGAGGTCCAAGAGGACTGCGATCCAAGCATCCGATACTTTGATCGGTTTTTTTCGCGCGAAGACCACCAGGGTAACCGCAAACACCAGCAGACTAATTCCCAAGGTGATCAAGTTAACTGCCTCTGGCAGACCGAGAAGCCGCACAACCCACTGTCCCGCAAGAATCAATGTCAAACCTGAAATAGTTGAGAACAAAGCGTTGCCCATCAGCGCCATTCTCAGCAGTTGTTGCCTTCCTTTGCTGAAGTTTTCCATGGATTTCATCCTTTCATTTGGTTTTCTGTTTCTTCACTGCGCAGAACCTTCGGCAAGTCGCTCGGAAATCGCACGGCGAGCGCGCAAAAACGCCGACTTGTCGTCGAATAACTTGAACGCCCAATTCGCCTCTTGGACATAGGCGTGCAACTCGAATGCGAGTTGCGAGGGGACGACTGATGTCTTGATCTGCTTCTTTATCCGCGCAAATGCAATTTCCCTCTGTAGTGCCATCAGCCACGCTTTCGTAAGCGAAGCTATCTCGTCGCGGACTTTTCCTGGCCGGCTGTCAAACTCTAGAGATGCGGCGGCAAAAAAACAGCCGCCGCGGAACACGATTCGCTCGACATACCCGAGCCAGCTTTCCAGCATGACCTTGAGCCTGGGAAGACCGCGCGGGCTGGCCAGCCCGGGTTTTACGATCTGCTCCAAGAAGATTTGCTTCGCGGCGCCCACCGTAGCGAGCTGCAACTGCTGTTTGGACCCGAAGTGCGCGAAGATCCCGGTTTTGCTCATATGCGAAGCGATCGCGAGCCGTCCAATCGTCAGGCCTTCAAGGCCTTCCGCAGAAGCAAGGTCCACGGCGACAGCGAGTATTTCCGCGCGCGTTCTGGTGGCTCTTGCCCGTTGATAAAGAACTGATGGCGCAGGATTCTTCATAGAACGACCGTACTATAATAGAATGTTCGTTCTATTGTCAACATGCAGAGGGTGTCTTTTCCGAGTCTGGGAAACCCGGAAGCTGTTTGATCCTGAATCCGAAATTCTCCCAAGCTCGTTAGTATCGGTAAGCCGACGTCCGTTACTGATCCAGAGGCTGCCCATCCGGATTTACCGTAAGAACTCAAAATCTAAGGAAAACTGGATTTGGCGAGCACCGGTTCCGGCAATCGGTTGCCTAAATCCGGGTATCGGAGTCAAACCTGAGCCGAACACGGGATTGATTTGGGAGACGTTCGCGCTGTTGAACAGGTTGAAGAATTCCGCCACTACGTCGAGGCGTTTCACTCCGCCGAACGGGAAGTACTTCAGAATGCGAGAGTCCATCGTGGCCACTGCGGATGTGTTCAGAGAATTTCTGCCGAGGCCCAGTGGCCTGGCCGAGACGGGAAAGGCATGACTCTGATTCGAGTCAACGCCCGTCAACCCGTTCACGGGCCTTCCACTCTCTAGCGTCAGAATCGGTAGCGACTTCAATATGACTGAACGCCTGCGTGAGCCATCCGGTGTTTTCTTCTGACTTCCCGGTCTTCTCCTCTTCGTCACCGATAGGCAGCTCCCACAGCGCGTTGAAAACAAAGCGTTGCTGCTGACGCTGGCGGGACACTGCATTCTCCGCGCGAAGATCGAAAGGACTTTGTGGTTGCCTCGTCGAAGTCTGAAGCATCGTCGAATGTCTTCGAAAGAGTGTAGCTCGCCGAAAACGCCAGCTCATCGCTCATCCTCCGGTTGAGCGTGAGTGAAACGCCGTTATAGGTCGAACTCGCAGAATTCTGGAGCTGATAAGTGTCGCCAAACTGAGTGTTGAGCCGCCTAGGTGAAAAGACTTCTCGCCCAATCTGCTGTGGGGTTGGATTTGGGATACCAAGGCTAACGGCGTTCGTAAGTGTGAGGACAATAGGAGGCGATAGATTGATGTTAAGCGTTCACGGGAGTTTGACGCCGTTGGCGAACAAATAATCAGCCCGAACCGTGAGATTCTTCGCAAGCAAGTATTCCGCACCGGCGCTGGCTTGTTGGCTGTAGGAAGTTGCCTTCTTCGGGTCGGGACTATAAATGGAAGGAGCAATCCCGGATGCGGGCGCAACGAGTGGACCGCCCTGTGCTGCCGCGAAAAGGCTGGCTGCCGCATTTCCATCTGCAACTTGCTCGAATGCGTATGAACCGCTTTTCTCGATGGCCCGCGTCAAATTGGCGAGAACATAGCGGTCGAAGAAAACTCCATACCCCGCACGAAACACCCATTTAGGAGAGGGACTCCAAGCGAGACCAATTCGCGGGCTGACATTATTCGTGTCCTGATTGAACCCGGCAGGCAGACGCTCGAAATCGTAACGTATACCCAGATCAACGGTGAGTTGGTGGGTGAGGAACCAATGATCCTGCACGAATCCGCCGATACTCGTCACCGGGAAATCCACGTTCGAATTCCCGAACGCCTGCCGAAACTGAAAAGTGCCGAAAGCTTTGGGCCATCAGCGCTCGACAGTTCGGTTATTAGGCGCGTCTTTGTAAGAGTAACGCCGGTTTTTCTTTCGCAATAGCTAACAGTCGGAGTGCCGAACTCTGTGGTTTGCGGGAGCCTTGTTCCCAACTTCGGAGAGTTCCGACGCGAGTACAAAGGAATTCCGCAAATTCCGGCTGGCTAAATCTCAGTCGAGTTCTGATGCGGCGAATTTCAGCAGGTCTCATTAAGACAGGCTTAAAAGCCACACGCGATACGAGCATTTTCGCCTTTTTCCCTGCACGATACTTCTTAGCCTCAACAAACCCGGAGATCATCTCGTTGAATAGTTTGTTGTTCATTGCCCTTCCTCCCTCAGTTCACGAATGAGATTAGATAATGTCTTTTTCTGTTTTTTGGTCAGGTTGTCCTGCTCATCCTTGTTAAAAACCATCAACAAAAAAATCTGCCCATCTCGCTCGATGTAGTAGTACATGTACCGAAAGCCGCCGCGCTTTCCTTTGCCTCTAGTAGGGTCGGCGGCCCGAGACTTCCGAACACCCGAAGTCCCTTCGATCACAGGACCGCGCTTCGGATTTTCAAGCAGGTCGTTCTGAATTTCCAACAATACGTCATCAGCGCGTTCTTTCGCAAGAGCCATTAGGCGCGTCGTAAACGCTGGAAACTCTATGAACTCTAACACACTGTTATACTACAACAGAGTAGTACCTTTGTCAAGGAGCTCCTTACGCGACCCAACTTCCAATTTCTTCGTATTCCTGCCCGTCATCGAGGCTCATTGCTCCCTTTCACGACGTCGTCGGGGAAGATGGGCTGATTGCCGGCAGGCCGGTGGTGGGGGTGTTCAATGTGACGCGGCCTCCGATGACGGTCTATTCGCCAGAGGGGAAGAATACGGACTCTGCAGTCGTCGTCTTTCCTGGCGGGGGCTATCAGGGTCTGGCCATCGATTTTGAAGGTACGGAGGTCTGTGATTGGCTGACGCCCAAAGGGATTACGTGCGTGCTACTGAAATACCGCGTGACGGACGTGGGGGAGTATCCGAAATCGGGGCCATATCCGGAATCACCGATGGCGTTGGAAGATGCGCAGAGGACAATGGGTCTGGTGCGCTTTCACGCGGCGGAGTGGCATATCGATCCGCACAAGATTGGAGTGCTCGGGTTTTCGGCAGGTGGGCATTTGTCGGCAGCGATCAGCACGCATTTTGCGAAGCGTTTGTATCCAGTTGTCGATGCCGCCGACAAAGAAAGCTGCCGCCCGGACTTTGCGGTGGCTATCTATCCGGGATATCTGTCGATTGCCGTAGGGGAATGGGATGCTAAGCAAGGCACCAAAAAGTTTGTGGTCCGTCATCCGACGACTGCCGATAAAGATTTTGGGTTGAATCCCGATGTTCGTGTGACCAGCCAGACGCCGCCTACGTTATTGCTGCAGGCTGAGGATGACCACGTGGACAACGTAGACGACTCACTGGCTTACTACATTGCTCTGAACAAGGCTGGGGTTCCGGTGGAGATGCATTTGTATGCACGGGGCGGGCACGCGTTTGGGCTGCGGCGCACGAAGTTTCCAATAACGGGATGGCCTCAGTTGGTGGAGACATGGCTGGGACGATCGGGATGATTTCGGAGTAGGTGCTCTGGGATCGCGTACGACAAACGGGACTTGCCGCTCTCGCCGTTCACCGCTGATAGCGGTGGGTGAAACAATTTGGCTCCGATCCTCGTTATATCTTTAAGAAGGGGCAATGTCCTATTCGCCCGCACTGATTGTGCATATTTGCGGTGGGAGCCTGGGGTTGCTGTCCGGGTCTGCCGCTATGGCTTTCCGCAAAGGTTCTCCCCGCCATGTGCTGGCGGGGAAGGTCTTTGTCGCGTCCATGCTCACCATGGGTGCCTTCGCGGCGTACCTGGCGATCGTGCGGAATCAACCCAATAACATTGGCGGCGGGATTCTCACCGTTTATCTGATCGGAACGGCCTGGCTGACCGCCAGGCGCAGAGACGGCGAAACGAGCCGTTTGGACTGGGTTCTGCTCCTGATTCCCCTGGCGAATGGCATCCTCAGCTGGATGACTGGTGTTAAAGTAGTGCGCAGCGGAGCGAGCTCCCAAAACGGAGTACCTGTTGGAATGATCCTTTTCATGGGTTCGGTGTGTCTGCTTGCAGCGGCGGGTGACGTTCGCATGTTGGTGCGCGGCGGCGTTGCCGGAGTCAAGCGCATCTCGCGGCATCTCTGGCGCATGTGCTTTGGGCTGTTTATTGCAGCAGGGTCTTTTTTCTTCGGAGGGTCAAACCGCCCACTGAGATTGCTTTCGACAGTGGGGCTCGGAAAATATCTATCCCCGGCTTTATTCAACACAACCTTGTATTTGGTTCTCACCATCCTTCCGCTGATTTTGCTGATTTTCTGGCTAGTGCGAGTCCGCTTCACAAATGCATACAACGGAAAGTCGATGCCACGTGGCGGCGAAGGTCACTCGCTGATCACCTAGTGTTCGCCCGCCTGTGCGCGCTGCAACAAAAACCAGCACCCTGAAAACCGTAGGGTGCGGCACCCGGCACCAGTAACGTCCTCGACGCTTTTATCCATCGGTACAGTATTCCCGCCCGATTCTTCCGGCATTCTGGCCGCCTTGGGAGGAAATCATGTCAACGTTGAAGAAAACCCCGCGAACCGGGGAAAGGTTCTGTCCGAACATGTTTAGAGGTTGCTCTTGAGAATCCCTGTTGACTCAGCTAACTATAGCTAGAAGAATCCGGCACGGCGCAGGTCGAGTACGAGGTGTATTCCGGCCACAGGCCAAGATGGTTATTCATCGTCAGTGACGTCGGGAATAAGGAAAAGACCGTGGGAAGACTTAAGCGAAGGCAAGGCGGCCGCGGGGGGCGGGGATAGGGCGGCCGAGTTCTTTGGCGGTTTCGATCCATTCCTGGATGTTGATTTCTACGTTGGCGAGAGCTTCCTTGTAGGTCTTTCCGTCGGCGGCGCAGCCGGAAAGCTCGGGGACTTCGGCGATAAACGCTTCGTCGGCCTGACTCCAATAGATGATGATTTCGTATCTAGGCATCGGCTTTCCCGCCAAGCGGTAATTAATTATAACATTCCGGACCTGGTTCACCTGGTACGGTTTGCATTTCCCGGAATGAGGTTGCAAGTTGAGGATTTCGGCGACTCCATCTCGGAAAAAGATGTGGTGGCTGCCTTTGATGCGCTCTTGAAACCCAAGCCGCTTCAGGAGTTGCACCATGCCTGAAAAGGGGATATTTGCGTCAGCGCCGTCCCCCTAGAATTTGATCAAGAAGTTTGTTCGCGCGCGCCATGGCTGAAGCGTGGCGCAAGGCTGCGACAACCGGCAAGCATTGGCGTGTCTTGCCCTCCCCCAGCACAGGCCGTTTAAACTGGGGGAGGGCAAGGCTCCCGACGGTCGCTCCTGTAAAAACCCCTACTTGACAAGTGTGTAGAAAGTGTGTATCGTGCCTGTGTCCAGCCGAGAAGTCATACAGCGCCTGAAGCAGGACGGCTGGTATGAGGTTGCGCATGTTGGGAACCACAAGCAGTTCAAGCATGCGGTGAAGCCAGGCCGGGTCACTGTGCCACATCCTGTTCGAGATATACCGATTGGCACGCTGAGAAGCATCGAAAAGCAAGCAGTCATGAGGCTGAGCTGATTGATGGATTACATCGCATATCTGCATAAGGAACGTAAATCGGATTTTGGCGTGAGCTTCCCAGATTTTCCTGGGTGCATTACGGCTGGTAGAACTTTGGAAGAAGCGCGGCGCAGAGCGGCAGAAGCCTTGAGCTTTCATATCGCTGGTATGGTTGAGGATGGCGAGAAGATTCCTAGTCCATCCACTGTTGATGACGTGGTAGGCGATCCTGCCATTAAGGATGCCGTGGCGTTTCTTGTCCCTGCTCATTCTGAACGGACAATCCGCGTCAACATAACCGCTCCGGAGAGCCAGATTGAGAAGATCGACCGTTTGGCGCGGTCTGCTGGCCTAACGCGATCGGCTTTTCTCGTGCGGTCGGCCATCCAGTCTCGGCCAGCGAAAGAGAAGAAATACAAGGACAAAAAAGCTTTCGCCTAATCCGCCAAGAGAAAATAAAACTAGATCATTCGAGCGCCAATGGCCTAAAGCTGTCTGCACTCTCTTTTGCAAATTATTCCTGTCCAGCTATTCTTTCCCAGGTTTTTGAAAAGCGATGCCTGATTCACGATGCTCTGTCCGTCAGGGTCGGTTGTAGTGTAGCGGGAAAGCCATCTTTTCGCGGATCGCGGATTCAGCGCGGTTCGCAATTGTGAGCCTGGTCTGACTTACCGGCAGTTGAGAACACGGTCTTCCACAGTCGAGATGCACGCTTCTTTAGATTTCGGTTCTACGATCTCCAGCCGGTCCCACAAGGGAGTTGCGTCAAAAAATTTCTTTTTCCTTCCACCGGCGTTACATTTGGTCGGAGGCCACCAACTTACTCGCAGGGGCCATTCATGAGATTCTTACTGCTCGCCACTGGACTGTTGAATACGATCGTTCTCTCACCCTCCAACCTAGTCGCGACACCTAGAGACGTTTCTTTCTCCATGCCGCCGAATTCAGTCGAGGTTTATGACATCCTCGAACTGTCAGCCACTATTTCATCTCCCGACGCCGCGAATCCTTTCACTGCCGCCACTCTAGACGGTGACTTTTCTCTTGGGTCCTCCCACGAAGCCTTTCACGTTTCCGGTTTCTGTGATTCTACGGACGGTACAATCTTCCGTATTCGTTTCATGCCTTCCAAACCAGGCACTTACAAGTTCAACCTCGTTTATGCACAAGACGCTTTCACAAAGACTTTTCGTGGTGAG
>QIAN01000423.1 GCA_003225005.1 Acidobacteriota bacterium
GCGATCAAAAATTTCTGGGAAGAGTAAACACTCTGTTGTGGTATGTTCGTTCATCGAAAGCCTCTGGATTGGTCTCAAAACCGCGTTGACAACGGCTTTGTACCATGAACGAGGCTTTTCGTGTCTCAAAAACGGAAGAGTCGAGGTGTGGCGCGGTGGTTTAGGTTCAGCCTATCGGTTTCCGACCCTTTCGGTTGCCGGAGCCTCACTAACCGAACCATGCTCCGTTTCCACACCCCGCTCATCGAACCGGACGTGCCCGTTTCGGGCATCCGGCTCTCCGACTGGTTTCATTTCGAGGCAGACGGAAGAGTACCCACATGGACGTGGCGTAGCCGGAGAACACCCAATTCTCCGAAGACCACGCCATCCGAATAGCGGATGGCGCCTCGCGATGGCGCCTTGTGGCGTCGCTTCAGAAAGTGTCTCACGCGATCAAGTACGTAGTTATCGACCGCTCGATAGGCCATCAACCGTGTGCCGTAGCTGAAGTAGGCTGCCCAACCCTGCAGCATACTGTTGAGCTTATCCCGTACTTCTGGCCACGGCGCCACGTTGCTCGGCTTCAAGAGATCTCCCACTTTTCCCCGGAGTCTTGCCACACTCTTCTTCGACGGACTGGCCCCGAGATACCAGTGGCCATCCTTCCGATAGTGATGCGGTCCGAACGTGTAGCCAAGAAAGCTGAAGCTTTCTTTGCGAGCTTCTTTGATGCTCGTTTTCGCTTCGTTCAGAGTGAGCCCCAGCTTCGTCATGACACCACGAGTCCAATTTAGTGCCTGGCCCGCTTTCCCGCGGCTCAGGATCACAAAATCATCCGCGTAGTTCACGACCTGCGCTTGGAGACGCTCCTTCTGTCCGCTCATCCGCCAATACTTCAGGAACCGGTTCATGTACAGGTTGGCTAGCACGGGGCTTACCACCCCGCCTTGCGGGGTTCCGCAAGTATTCTTGCGGCCCCCTGTCAGTCGCCGGTTTCCCTTCTCATCCCGCTCCTCGACCGGAACTTTCAGCCACATCTTCAGCAGATGCAGCACGTTTCGATCGACGATTCGCCGCGCAACCGAATGAATCAGGTGGCAGTGTGGAATGGTATCGAAGTACTTGGATAAGTCTGCGTCTACGACATCGGTGTAACCCTCGCAGAGTAGCTTGTGGACTTTCTTGATTGCGTCGTGCGCGCTTCGCTTCGGTCGGTAACCATAGGCTTCCGGTTCCAGATCCGCCTCGAAGATCGGCTCCAGCACCAGCTTCGCGGCAGTCTGTACCACTCGATCCCAGATAGTGGGAATTCCGAGTGGCCTCTCACCGCCTCCGGGCTTTGGAATCATCACCCGGCGCACTGGTTGTGGTTGATACGTCTTGCCGCGTAGTTCCTTCCTTATGCCTTCGAGCCACTTCTCCAAATCTCCCGACTCGATCATCTCAAAGGTTTGCCCGTCTACTCCCGGCGCACCATGGTTGGTTTTCGCCTGGTGGTAGGCATGAGCAAGGATGTCCTCGCGATAGACCTTGTCATAGAGTAGATAGAAGCGGTACGTCGGCTCTTCCTTGGCCTTCAAATATAGCTTTCGCTGAAGCATCCGGATCTTTACTGGTGTTTGCAGGCTCATCGCCAATCACCTCTCCTCTTCTTCTTTGAAAGCGCACCTTGAAGTGAGGGCCCTTTGCTCCGCCGGCATTACCCGACTTCAACGCTCGTATGGCCCTCTCCGACTCCCGGTCCTGGCCATCATTCTTGAAGATGACGTTGGAGGTGCGAACCTCCGCCAATCCCGGGTCTCCCCCTTATTACGCAGATCACCTTCCTGGCATGCTGTGCTCACTACCCCGGTGGATCAGAACAGGTGCACGTGTCGGTTCCTTCCCTGTCCTGCGCGGCCTTCCCCGAAATTCAGGCGGGTCGGCATCCACGACTTCACTTTCGAGGCCTGCTCGAGCTTTACGCGTGTTACGGCCTGCCAGGTTGCTCACCCACCAGAAGTGGGCTTGGTTGCGAGGCTTCGATCCGACTGGTTGCTCACTAGGAACCACCGGCAAGATCGCTCGTCAGCTATCATGTCAACCGATGACTACATGAGTGGCTCCTTCCTCCACTAGTGATCTGCGCCGTTGGGGCGCACTGAATTTTCCGGGCTAAGACGTCGTCCGTCGAGCTATCCAAGGCTTTGGACTACGCCAACCAGCAAGGTGTAATTTGTGCCTCGTCCGCAGGGAACGACGGGCAGG
>QIAN01000075.1 GCA_003225005.1 Acidobacteriota bacterium
GTCAGAACGTGAACAGTCCAACCTTCACAGTCACAACTCTTCCTGCAGGTTGGTTGGATGGAGACATAGGTTCAGTAGGCATTGCTGGAAGTGCGAGCTACGCGAACGGGACGTTCACGGTGAAGGCCTCAGGTGCCCAGATCTCTGGCACTTCCGACCAGATGCATTTCGTCTATCAGCCCTTGTCAGGCGACGGGACTATCGTGGCGCGAGCCGTTTCGACGCAAGGAGGCTACTGGCCCCAGATAGGGGTAATGATTCGCGAGACGCTTGACCCGGCGTCAACGAACGCTTACACGAATGACCAACCGGCCTACGGTGGCATTTATTTTGGTGCACGGACGAGCACCGGGGGAAGCACTTCTGGTTCTAATCCTTTGGTTGCAGCTTTACCGTATTGGGTGAAGGTGGTTCGCAGTGCAAGCACGTTCAGCAGTTACATTTCTCTGGACGGTGTGAACTGGACGCAACTTGCGACGAGCCAAACGATCAGCATGGCGCAAAACGTCTATGTGGGCTTGGCAGTGGCCAGCGATACGAATTCGGCCCTTGTCACCGCCACTCTTGACAGCGTTTCAGTCAATTCGACTACAGCTCCAGCGCCGGTTATTACAAGCGTTTCAGCTACCACCGGCCCAGTCGGAGGTCAGGTGGAAATCACGGGGACGGGCTTCGGAATCTCGCAGGGCGGCAGTTTGGTGACGCTAGACAACGCCCCAATGACGATCAACTCTTGGAGCAACACCTTTATCGTCACCACGATTCCTGCGGGATCCACGTCAGGGCCATTGCTGGTTTCTGTTGCACCGAGCATGAACGACAGTAATGCCGTGGATTTCACGGTGACTTCACAGGCGCTGTTGACCCCGTGGCTGGACCAAGACATCGGTTCGGTGGGAATTGCCGGAAGTGCGAGCTATGCAAACGGGACGTTTACTGTGAACGGAGCGGGACAAGGTATTCCGACTACGTACAATCTCAGCACTGACTCATTTCATTTTGTGTACCAGCCCTTGTCGGGTGACGGAACGATTCTGGCGCGTGTGGTCAGTTTCTCGAGCAACAACACTTCGGCGTCCGCTGGAGTAATGATTCGGGAGACACTGGATCCGGCGTCGACAAATGCCGACACCGCCTCCTGGGCGGCGTCCAGCTCCATTTATTTTACGGCGCGCCTCGCCACCGGGAGCAGCAGTTATGAGTCATACGCTTCGGCGGGGTCGCCTCCCTACTGGGTGAAGGTCGTGCGATCCGGGAGCACGTTCAGCGGATATGCCTCATTGGACGCCATGAACTGGGTTCAGGTTGGAACCACTCAGACGATCAGTATGGCGACAAATGTTTACGTGGGGTTGACAGTGACTAGTGGCACGCCCTCATCCCTTGCCACTGCCACTTTTGACAGCGTGTCGGTCAGTTCGACTGCAACTCCAGCGCCAGTGATTACCAGTATTTCAGCCACGACAGGATCCGTTGGAAGTCAAGTGTTGATCACGGGCTCTGGTTTCGGTGCCGCGCAGGGCGGCAGTATGGTGCTGCTCAACAACTCTCCGATGACGGTCAACTCTTGGACCGACACTTCGATCATCACAACGATTCCGGTGGGAGCAATGTCAGGACCACTCCTGGTTTCCGTTGCCCCGGGCATGAACGACAGCAACGCAGTGAATTTCACGGTGACGTCACAGCCCCTGTTGACGCCTTGGTTGGATCAGGACGTCGGTTCGGTGGGTGTAGCAGGAAGTGCGACCTACTCCAATGGGACATTCACTGTGAAGGGCGCGGGGCAGGGAACATACTTCAGCAGCGATGGATTCCACTTCGTGTATCAGCCTTTGTCAGGTGACGGCACGATCGTGGCGCGCGTGGCGAGCTTCCAGGGCAGTGGGGGTTCTGCTGCAGGAGTCATGATTCGCGAGACAATGGATCCAGGGGCGAGGAGCGCTTTCGAATCTTACTATGCGCTGTGCTGCATCTACCTGTGGGGGCGCACAACTCCCGGGACAACCGCATTTGACCAAGCTGATGTATCAGTCTCGCTGCCCTATTGGGTGAAGCTAATCCGCAGTGGGAGCTCGTTCTCCACCTACGGTTCCACAGACGGGGTGAGCTGGACACAACTCGGGTCGAACGTGACGATCAGCATGGCGCAGAACGTCTACGTGGGACTGGCTGTGACCAATTACACCACCTCCTCGCTTGCCACAGCCACTTTCGACAACGTCGCGGTGACCATTGGCTCTACGCCTTTTGTCACCGGCGTCTCACCGAACCTGGGCGGAACAGGAACGTCAGTAACAATCACAGGCTCAAACTTCGGTACCACCCAAGGTAACAGCACGGTTACCTTCAATGGCACGCAGGCAGCTTCCATCACCGGTTGGAACAGCACGCAAATCGTAGCCAACGTGTCGGGTGCGACTCCGCCGGGGACGGGACCCGTTATCGTTACAGTGAACTCCGTCTCAAGCCCGGCTGGCGTCACGTTTACAATGATCAAGCCCGTCATCACTAGCCTGACGCCTCCGGCTGCTGAGCGCGGGGGCTCCATAACTCTCAATGGTTCCGGTTTTGGCGGAAGTCAGGGCAACAGCACGGTGCAATTCAACAATGCTGTGGCGGGTGTTAACTCATGGAGTAACACCAGCATCACTGTCACCGTACCAGCGAACGCGACGAACGGTCCCGTGACGGTTACCGAGGACGGTGTAACCAGCAGCGGAGTGCAATTTACCGTATTGGAGCAAGTCTCCGTCACGGGTGTTTCGCCCAACGTCGGGCCAGTCGGTTCGACCATTACGATTACCGGCGCAGGCTTCGGCGCGACGCAAAGCAACAGCACTGCGAACCTCTACGGCGCAACGGCAACGAGCATCGTCAGTTGGAGCGATACACAGATTGTGGCGCTCGTACCAGCGGGTGCGGCGACCGGAGCAGTTAATGTGCAGGTGGCCGGCATTACAGCCTATGGGCCGTGGTTCACTCTCAACACCACGGTACAAGCGACGGATTCACTTGGTAATTTCTCCGCTTACACTTCAGAGTTGATCGGCGGAACTTGGGTGCCGGTCAATTCAGAGGGGTCCGGCTGTTCCAGTTGTACACTGCGTGGAGCAATCAGCTACACCTACGACCCTAAGGGCAATATTTTAACGAGAACGGACGAACTCGGCCACATCACCAGCTATACCTACGACTCCAACGGGAATGTGGCTTCGGTCACCGCGCCAATCTCCGCAGGCACCTATGCCACAACGACGTATACGTACAACGGCTTCGGCGAAGTTCTCACCGCCACCGACCCGCTCGGGAACGTGACGACGAATACATACGACACGCAGGGAAACCTGCTTACGGTTACCACGCCGGCGCCGAATGGCAACACGGCAGCGAGCGTCACCCAGTTTGTTTACAATTCGCTGGGTGAGCTGATCCAAATCACCGATCCGCTGAACAACCTCACGCAACTCACCTATTGGCCGTCCGGGCTGATTAACACCATCAAGGATGCGCAGAATAACGTCACGACCTACGTTTACGACGCCCATGGCAACCGCACTTCCGTCACGGATGCTATGAACAATCAAACGACGTTCGCTTATGACGCCGGCAACCGGCTAAAGACCATCACGTATCCGGGCAGCACAGGGACCACGATGTTCGGCTACGACTATCGCGGGCGGCGGACTTCGGTGACCGATCAGAACAGCAAGACGACCACCTACGCCTATGACGATGCGGACCGGTTGACCAGCGTCACCGATGCCGCTACCCCTGGCAACGTCACCACCTACGGTTACGACACGGAAAACAATCTGACCAGCATCAAGGACGCGAACAATAACACGACGTCGTTCACGTATGACGCCTTTGGGCGCGTTACAAAGACCACGTTCCCGTCCGGATATATCGAGACGTACGGCTATGACGCGGTTGGCAACTTGTTTAACAAAACTGACCGGAAGAACCAGCTCATAACATACACTTACGACCAGTTGAACCGCCTGACCAAGAAGGCCTATCCTGATACCACGGCCGTGAATTACACCTACGATAACGACTCGCGTTTGACCCAGGTGAGCGATCCCACGGGAACCTACCAGTTCACGTTTGACAACATGGGGCGGCTGACGAACACGACTACCAGCTACGCCTTCCTCACCGGACGAAATTTCACGACGAGCTATGCCTATGACGCGGCGTAGAACCGCACGGGGTTCACCGATCCTGAAAGTGGCGCGACGAGCTACGTGTACGACACACTAAACCGGCTGCAAACGTTGACACCGCCAACAGCGTTCAGCGGGACGGGCAACTTCGGCTTCAGCTATGACGCTCTGAGCCGCCGCACGCAGATGACGCGTCCGAACGGCCTGAAGTCGGTCTATGCGTACGATAGTCTGTCGAGGCTGTTGAGCGTCTTGCACCAGAGCGGCTCGACCACGTTGGACGGTGCGAGCTACGCCGTGGACAACGCCGGGAACCGCACATCCAAGACGGACCAGTTGGCGAACGTGACGTCGAATTACACGTACGATCCGCTATACCAGCTGACCCAGGTCACGCAAGCCACGACCACGACGGAGAACTACACGTACGACCCAGTCGGCAACCGGCTGAGTTCGCTGGGCGTGTCACCCTACAACGTGAACACCTCGAACGAGCTGACCTCGACGCCGAGCACGACCTACACGTACGACTCCAACGGCAACACGCAGACCAAAGTAGTTGGGACGAACACCACGACTTACGCCTGGGACTTCGAGAACCGCATGACCAGCGTAACGCTCCCCGGTAGCGGCGGGACGGTTAGCTTCAAATACGATCCGTTGGGACGGCGAATTTACAAGTCGTCGTTGAGCGGCACTTCAGTTTACGCCTACGATGGCAACAACCTCGTTGAAGAAACGAACAGCAGCGGGGCGGTGGTTGCCCGCTACGAGCCGACGCAAAACATCGATGAACCACTGGCCATGCTTCGCAGCGGCGCAACAAGCTATTACCACGCCGATGGTCTTGGCTCCGTCACTTCTTTGAGCAATGCAGCCGGCTCGATTGCCAATACATATACTTACGACTCCTTTGGGAAACTGACCGCCTCGACAGGCTCTCTCGTCAATCCCTTCCGCTACACGGCCCGTGAATCCGACACGGAAACTGGCCTCTACTACTATCGCGCCAGATACTACGATTCAAACGCGGGCAGGTTCTTAAGTGAGGATCCATGGGACGCCGATCCCATGTACGACGGTTCAAATCTGTACCTCTACGTCGAGAACAAACCAAATGATTCGATTGATCCGTTTGGCTTGTATGTCATGAATCCTGGCGTTCCGCCACCATCTCCGGCACTCGATAAGTTCCTGAGCTGCCTAGAACGAAAAGTAGGAAACCTAGGAGGGCCGCTTCCGTTAGTTGTGACCTCGACGACAGATAGCAAGCACCAAGATCCCGGCCACAAGGCAGGTACAAGTGTTGATGTTAGGCCGCCGGGCATACCTTCAACCAAAGTTTTCTGCGCCGCTGGACAATGTGGAGCCCAATGGGGACTGAAGGAAACTCCCGGAGGTCAATCGTTCAAATACACCAATGGATACAACGACCACTTTCAACTGGTTCCTCCACAACACCCGAGCCCCAAAGCACCAAACGCCATACCACCGGGTTGTCAGCCCGGTGGATGCCCAGCTCAGCCGTAGGAAGGGAATTCTGCAAATGAAGCTAAAAGCAATACGGCTTGCCCCAATCACCTTATGTCTATTTGCCGCTACCTCTAGCTTACATGCTGCGCCATTAAAGGACCCCTGTGAGCTTCCGCAGAAACTAGGGACCGAGATTGCCACTAAGTATCCCGGCACTAAAGTCGTCACTTTAGACGATCTGACGCCAGACAATCAAAAATTCTTCCAAAAGGACCATGGCGGTAATTGTCCTGGGCTGGCTAAAGTTGATTTTTACGGTGACGGCAGTCAGACTCTGGCGTTCGTCCTAGTCGCCAGAACCAGCGCCAAAGAAAAGTCTTATTTGATGGTAGCTCACCTAGTCGGAACAATCTGGAAAATTAGAATGCTCGATACGGATGACGGAGCACCTACGCCAGTCGTGTGGGCTCAGCCAGCAGGGAAGTACCGAGACGTTGATCGCGGCAAGGAAATTCAAGCAACCAGGCCAGTCATAGTGTTTGCCGGATACGAGGCATTTGCGATCGTCTACGCATGGACGGGAACGGGCGTCAGCAAGGTTTGGATTGCCGATTGAGTGCGTCTTGACTGCGGGAGCGCCCTTCTTCCGTATCCCCCACCCGGCGCGACAGCGCCGCTCTGCCAGCTCTCCCCGGCGCTGGCCGTTAACCGCGCGGCCGCAGGCCCTCAGAGGCGGCTAAGGGAAGAGTCTTCGAGTCTTTCCGCAACGCAGCGGTCATGAACTTCACAGCGATGACCCAAACGGATCGTAGGTGAAGCAGTCAGCGCCGGTCAGTGAGCAACGCTCGGGGGATGGTGAAGCACAATCGGGCGAGTGGCACAGAGGATAAATCCTTGGGCGATTTTGGGTGCCGCATGCGCCGGTGTCGCGTGCGGGTTTAGACTCCAACGGCAATACCCTCACCAGCGTGACCGGCTCGAACACCACCACCTACGCCTGGGACTTCGAAAACCGCCTCAGCAGCGTGACGCTGCCGGGTAGCGGCGGGACTGTCAGCTTCAAATACGATCCGTTTGGCAGAAGAATCTACAAATCCTCCACTTCCGGCACTTCGATCTATGCGTACGACGAAAACGAGAACCTTGTAGAAGAGACAAATTCAGGTGGAACGGCGGTTGCGCGTTACGCGCAGGGACTCGACATCGACGAGCCGCTCGCCATGTTGCGCTCCTCGGCGACTAGTTACTTTGAGGTCGATGGGCTTCATTCTGTCACGTCGTTATCGAGTTCTGCAGGCTCGCTGGTTCAGACCTATACATACGATTCGTTCGGAAGACTGACTAGCTCGTCTGGTTCACTGACCAATCCATTTCAGTACACGTCCCGAGAATTCGACACGGAAACCGACCTTTATTACTACCGCGCGAGAGAATACGACCAGTCGATAGGTCGATTCCTTCGTGAGGACCCTGTTGGATTCAAATCCGGCATCAACTTCTACGTTTACGTAGGCAACGCCCCTGAGGATTCTAGGGACCCCGAAGGCTTGTACACACTCAAGGGCTTTACCGCCGCTCAGCAGGTTGACATGATGAACGCGATAAACGCCGTAAGAAATAAGCTTAAAGATGATTGCCCCTCTTGTGTCTCTGATCCAAATTTAAGGAAGAAATTGCTACGGTATCTAGGCGGAGACAATGACGGGTCTGGTCAGACTTTTATCTTTTCGAAAGAAAAACTTGGCCCAGGGTATTGCGCGCAAACGAGGGGGATCACGAAGACAACCTACATCGCCGATTGGAAGACAACACCGGGCTGCGGCTGCCTGCCCGCGAAGATCATTCATGAACTTGTCCATGACACTTGGGAGAACATGCTTAACTTCTTCGGGGACTCTGAAAAAGGGCCGAACAGTGTCGAGGATGCGTGTTTTCCAAAACCATTCAGCCCCGGCGGTTGCAAGTTTTGAGAGGTGGTGCGATGACACTCGGAGAGGCAACCGCTTTTATTCCCGCAGTGGTTGCGAGTTTAGTTGGCTTTGTGGAGTTACGGTCGGACATTAAGCGTTCCGACAAAGTCCGCAACCTCGTTCCTGTCATGATTGCTCTCGCTTTGGTTGTCGTATTCTTCCTACTGGAAAGGGTGATTGATATTACGTCGCCCTACATGCCTTGGCTGGCACGCGGCATGACTGTGCTTGCCGCGATTGTAGCTATATCAGGTGTTCTGATCAAATACTCGCGTAAAGCCAACTCCATCCTGATAGCTCTTGTGGGGTTAATGCTGGCGTTCTATTGGGCGTTTCTGAGTATGCCAAAGCCTTGACTTTTTTAACCTTCGACTCCAACGGCAACACCCTCACCAGCGTGACCGGCTCAAACACCACCACCTATGCCTGGGACTTCGAGAACAGGTTGAGTTCAGTCACTTTACCGGGAAGCGGCGGGACGGTGACGTTCGCCTATGACCCGTTTGGCCGCCGCATAAAGAAAGTCACGTCCACCACTACGAGTATCTACGCCTACGATGATGACGGCAATCTCATCGAAGAGACGAACGCTGCGGGTACGGTGGTGGCCAGGTATTCGCTGGGCCTCGGCGTCGACGAGCCGCTGGCGATGCTGCGAAGTAGCGCGACCAGTTACTACCACGCTGACGGCCTTGGCTCGGTCACATCGCTAAGCAATGCAGCCGGAGCACTGGCGCAAACCTATACTTTCGATTCGTTCGGAAATCAAACCGCATCCTCTGGTTCGCTCACTAATCCGTTCCGCTATACGGGACGAGACTTCGATCCAGAGACCAGTCTCTATTTCTACCGGGCGAGATATTACGATGCGAAGCTAGGTCGGTTTATCACTGAGGACCCGATCAATTTTGCCGGTGGCGTTAATTTCTACCAATACGCGATGAACCAACCAATCGACAATTCTGACCCGTTTGGGCTGAAGTGCATCACAAAGATCATGTTGGTCACGGCGTACTGCGACAAGAGGAAACGTACGGCCAGCGGGTCGCGACCTGGGCCAGGCACTGTTGCGACTGCCGATACCAATGCCCCAAGCCGGGGGCCTAATCGGAAACCCAGCCCATATCCGTTTGGATGCTCTGTCACGGTGGATAATGCCGCAGGGGGAGATCCCTGGCCAACCGAATACGAAGGAACGACTCTGGATAAGGGAGCTGGTTGGGATTCAAAACACCATGACGTGCTTCCCGATGCTTGGATCGACATCTGGATGCGTTCATGCAAACAGGCACGCAAGTACGGGTTGCGGTATCGAACCGTGACGATCTGCTGTCCGGACAAATGTGATTGATCTTGTGCGCGGAAATAGAGGGTATGATGATGACAAGATTTCTCATTTGTTGTTTGTTGATTTCGCCGTCAGTGTGGGCTACTGATTGTATCCCCAGTGGACGGAGCGCAGGACCGTCCGTAACTTCGCCCGATGGTCACTATCAAGTCCTGAATGTCTTCTGTTCCAGCCAGACCAACGAGCGTGAGTTCGCGCTGGTGTTGCGGAACGTCAAATCGGGCGAAAGACGAACACTGTACACGTACGACCGAGATGCCACCGTGGTTTGGTCTCCGGACAGCCGTTGGATCGCAATAAACGACTACGCGGGAAGCGACTACACGGACAATGTGGTCTTCTCCATCGACAGAAGCACACCGCCGATTGATCTGAAGAAGCTGCTTCTCCAATCAAAACCGAAGCAGGATATTCTGGAAAGCGATCACCTTTACCTGTCCGCGAGTGAGTGGAAATCCGAGAGGGAGATAGAACTTGTCGCCTGGGGACATGACAGTGGGCGGAAAATAGGTTTCTGCCGGTGTTTTTTGATGTCCCTAGAGGGTTCAATCCGGCAGTGCAGCCTTCCCGTTATAGGAGACGACCCTGAGGGATACTGCGACAAGATCAAGAAATACGTTGGCCATTCGGCACTGCTTGGACTCGCCCTGCGGCCACCACGACCTTTCATGCATTCAATAGCCTCTCGTAGCGCAATTCCTCGCCAACCCTTCCTCCTTCCATAGCGAACTCTTGAGGAACCCGTCGAGCCGCTGATCTGGTGCGACCTGAGGGCCTGCCGCGCGGTTAAAGCGGCAGCGCCGGGTAGCGCCAGAAGAGCCATGCCTTCGGCATGGGGATGGGGGTAGATACGTCACCCCAGAATGGGAAGGGGAATCAAGTTATTCGGATGATTTCAACGGCTGCCCGCGAGGTTCTCATGGGAAGGGCGGGAGCGGAGAGAATCTAGGGCTATCTGCTGATGCTGTGACCTTGTACTTGCGTAAGTTCGAGCGTTCGGCTTCGTGTGGAAGACGGTTGGATCTCGTGCCCCGCGGATTCACGACTCGTTTCCATCGCGGATCGGTGCGAAACATCGCGCTCAAGTCTCTGTGCAAGGTCGGCTCTGTTGTTGGTGTAGACTTGCGCGTCGTAGCGTCCACGCGACACCGCCACATACGCAAACCGGCGATTCACAAGTTTCTCCCCCGCTTGCTCCGTGTCCACGTGCACGAGGACGCGGTCCGCGGTTTGTCCCTGGCTGCTGTGGCTCGTCACGGCGTAGCCGTAGTCAAGATGCGGATTCTCCTTGGCGTTGAACGAAACGGAACGGCCCGAGTCCAGGCGCAGTTGCAGGTTGCCGCTAGTGTCGATCTTTTCGATGGTGCCTAGGCCTCTGCGAGCTTTTGTGCTGCTCGTGAGGTTGGGGCGAATCCTTCCACTTTGTAGCCCTCTCGCTCGGCAGCGTCGCGAACCACAGCTAAGGAAGTCGTTTTCCCCGCGCCTGAGACACCCTCCAGCGCCATGACTTGATCCCGGCTTGCGAGGATTTGCTCGACAGCCACGCGTTGGCTCTGGCTTAAATGCGAATGATTGCTGTCAGTCTCTCGCCGTGTTTCGAAGCTCGCTATCGCCGGGTATTCGTTCTGTCCCTCCCGCATCATCTGGATGGTTTCTCGCTCGTATCCGATCATCTCTTCAGTCGTAAACGCGCGGCTTGGCCCCCCTGACTGTTTCTCGACTTCGATGAATTCGCCCGCGCCGACGCGCTTTTCAAACTCCGTGCGCACCTCTGTGAATGTCGCGTCTCCCATCGAACGTCTCAACGCATCTCGCAATAGCTCACGTTCATCCACGACGGCCTCGCGTTCCAGATTCCGTTCCTTCGAGAATGTCATCGCCGATTGAACGATTCTGTGAGGTGCTTCCTGCTCGATGTCGCGCACCGTTTCTTTGCTAGCCCGGACTACGCGGTCCGGCTGATTGCCGAAAGCCTCCGCTATTTCTCGATGGCGCTGCTGCACCTCGTCGTGCGACAGATTGAGCTTGGCCTCCCGTGTTTTGTGGGCCGCAATTTGCGCAGCGTCGGCTCCTCGCTGTTTCTCTTTCTCAAGGTGCTCCTCGATCTGCCGGCGACGCGGGCTCGATGCCGCAAGGTATTCTTCGCTGTAGCCTATGATTTCTGGCTGCCCACTCTTCCCACGTTCGATCTCGTAGCCGAGTGTTTTGAGCCGCGCAGCTAGTTCAGAGCGGTACACCGCCGTTGCGTATTGCTGCGTCTTGTAGAGTTCACGCGGTTGCAGGGCATAGGCTTCGCCGTCTTCGGTCTCCGTAAGATTGAAGAAAACGACATGCGTATGCAGTTGCGGTGCCGCGTAACCGTCTACCGGCCTGGCGCTGTCGTGCTCGAATTTCGCGGCCACCCATTTGCCGGTTGTTTCCGCGGGAAGATTTCCGCCGATGCGCGCCTGGACATACCGCTCCAATTCATCGAGTGCAATGCTAACGCTTTCTCGATGTGCCTCCCGTACTCGTTCATCTCCGCCCACAAGGGCAGTCAGCGATACGCTTTTCGGTGCCGAAAACGTCGCATCCCATCCCGCACGGTGCTCCATCGGACTTACCTTCTCACCGTGCCTGTTTACGTATTCCCGCGCTGTTTGATGGCGCACCAGCTGCTCGCCACTCATCGGGTGTTGGCCTTCAGAGAGCCTCTGGAAATGTTCCTCATGAACTTCTCCGCGCAATCCCCATCGCCCGGCGAGCCTGCCGTGCCATTCACCGCGTATCTGGTCGTCTTGCGTGTAGTAGTTTTCTCGCGCGTTCCCAAACTCCTCCGCGTGATACGCCTGCGCCTGGCTCGCACTCAGTGGATTGGAGATGGTTAGCATCGTGCTGTTGACCTACCGGAAGAAGTGTTCCTGTGTTGCTCGGTTTCTTCGCAATTCTTGCTCGCGGGACTGCTTCCCATCCCGCGACGCGAGCTTCTGTTCGAAAGTGCCGTTTGCTCCCGCCGCTGCTGCCGCAGTCTTGCGCTCTTCCTTTCGTGGCATCTCCATCGGCCGTTGGATGAATGAAGGATGGCTATCTGGCAGTTCGACGATGGAGAAGCTCATTCCCACAACGAGATTCCTGTGTTTCAGATACCCATGCAGTGGCTGGAGCCCGGTAATCTCGCTCGGTATCACCAGGGGTTCACGTTGCCGTTGGAGATTCTGGGTCTCCGAGTTCCGGCTTTGCCCCCATTGCCCGTTCGATCGGCTCTCGCTCAACCGCTCCGTCTCAATTTCACCAATAGCGTCCGAAATCCATCTCGCCGCGTTCGGCTCACTAGTAGCGAGAAAGATCTTCGTCGCTGGCTGCGAGAGCATGGCCTCGGCTTCGTGGCCGTAGCGCGTCTCTAGCTGGCTGCGTCCTTGGAAGCCAAGAACAACAGGATTATTCGATTTGCGGTTTTCCGTTACGGCTGTGTGTAGTTGCGGCAAGCGCTGTAAGCTCGCCAGTTCATCCAAGACGAACCACACGGGATGACGGCCCGTCTGGCCATAATTCATCAGCCGCAACACCAGCGTGTCCAGCCACAAACTCGTGAGTGGAACGAGCCGTTCCCGTGTCGCCGGCGTGCTGGTAAGGAAGAGCCAACCCTTGCGCTCGTTCGCCCACGACGCCGCGCTCCAACGCTTCGTTGTATCCGCCTCTTTCGGAAGCAGCTTCAGACTTTCCGCTACCATGTTCAGTGACGCCAGTACGCCGCTCCGCTGTGCTGGAGCCTGCCGGTCGATCATTGCCGCATACTCCGTGCCTTTCACTCGCTGGTCGATCTCTTCTTCGTGGCACATCCACCAAGCCAGCTCCTCGGGTGTTGGCCTAAAAGTCAGCAGGTGCGCGAAGATCTTCCTCGGGCTTTCAGTGAAGAAGGCATTCTCGTTATGCCGATGGGGAAACAGTGAAGCGGCCAGCGTAGAAGACTCCGTAATGTGTGTCAGTTCGTCGGCGGGGCTCCAGTAGGGCATGCGCTGATCAATGGGATTCAAGATGATGTCGCCCCTCTCGGGCTTGTAGAACTTCGACGTGTATTCAAGCGCCGGATCGTAGACGATGGCGGTGTCGCCACGCGCTTCCACGTGAAGAAGGATTTGCCGTATCAGGGTGCTCTTGCCCATCCCTGTATCGCCCATAATAAGGATGTGGCTCGATTCGACGGCACGGGGCAGAACCAGCCGGTGCACCTTGCCGAATACTTTCTGGATTAGAGTTCGCTCTACCAGCTCAAAGCCGATTCCATCGGAACGATTCCTGCGGTTAAATTTCCGGGCGGTCACAAGTTCTGGTCCCTTGAGCCTTCGTCCTTCTTTGCGCTCGCGGGCTCGCTGGGAATCCTTCGGGATCGCCAACGCAAGAGCCACAAGGAAAAAAACGATGCCTCCCAGCAGGCCGGGCTTTATGAAGTCCAGAAAGGTTTCGTCACGATAGATCCACTGGCCCAAGAAGTCATGCAACCTTGCGTTGTCCCACCGTACCTTTTGTATGACAAGGCGCACATCGCCGATCGTCACAGCTTCAGGCGTGAGTCCAAGAGCAGTCTCGCCGGTCCCGGTCTTTGCTTCGATGACCTCCTCGTCGAGCGCCCAATGGCTTCCTTTCTTCCCCACCGCACTCACCGTCCAATAGCTGTCGGTCCTTGAGAACTTCACCAGGCTGCGGAGGCCGCTGCGGATGTAGGTCGTCACATAGAAGCGTTCTAAGGGTGTCCACACTTCGGCATAGCGGTAGACGCAAATTCCCACCATGCTGGCTAGCGCCAAGATCGCCGCCGTCCACGTCCACACCGACCTGCGATTCTGCCACTCCCCCGCGTATGAGTTCCGGCCCCATTGTTGCTTCACGATCTGCCTCCGGTTGGTACTTCCGCGAATCGTTCCTGCGCTCTCTCGAATCGCTCCCCATCGGCCCGCTCGATCAACCGGTCCAGTTCCTCGGTTGTCAGCACTGCCCCCTGCGCGAGCTTAAACAGTGCATTTAACAAGATCGTTTGCAGCGCCATCACTTCCGCAAGCAGAGTCTGTTCGGTGGCAATGGGCCTTGTCTCTTCAGTGGTGCTTGCTTGCGCCAACAGCACCTCGCGGCACCATTCGCCCAGCGTCAAACCGTCACGCTCGGCTACGGCGACAAGCTTTTCGTATTCGCTCTCCGTCATCTTCGAACCAACGGTTCGATTCCGCAGTTGATCGGCAGGCATGAACGAGGATCTCCTCGAAACGAACTTTCAAGAAAACCATTCGCTCTAACTTGAGCGAACAAAATAAAGAAGTTAACGCGGAGCGCCGAAAATTGATCGGGCGCACCGGCATTTCGCTAACTCGCGCCGCCTGAGCACGTTAACCACGAGCGCCGCGCAGCGCTCTGCAGCGCCCAACATGGGGTGGCGTGTCCGCAAAACTCCCGGTGCCGAAGGCACCGCTCTTCTCTTGGTCGGCCAAAAGCCGGCGCCGCGGTCCAGTTACCGGGGCGATGCTAAAGAGCATCACAGCTCACCGTACTCCAGCGTCAGCGCGTCCCAGGCCATGCGGATTTCTGGCAGCTCCCACGCCTCGCGAAACAGCGCTTGGACCGACTTCCACTCCTTCTCGGAGAGGCCGAACGTGATGCCATTCTGGTGGGCGCGGAACCAGTAGTCCTTGCCCTTGCCCTCTTCGGACGCCGCGACATAGCCGAGGAAGTGCCCGCCCTCCCACCGGCGGGTCGGGCTGTCCGGGGCAAGTGCGGCCAGCATGGCGCGAAATTCTGTAATCTTCGGATAGCCGCTGATCGGGTACATCGGGCCTCGTGGACCACGGAAACTTAAGAGCAAATAAAGGTCGTTGCTCTCTCCCCGATTGAACGAGAGCGTGAAGTCGCCTTCTTTGATGGATGGAATCGGCGGCTGATAGAAGGAATCCTGGCTCGTGGACTTCGCTCGGAGCGACTTTTGCGTGAGGCAGTAGTGGCCGCGCGCGGCCAGCCGCCACAGAGCCGGGAAGAAGGGGCGCAGTGCATGGTTAACGGCGTCAGCCGCGGGGAGCTTTTCGTCCTCCAGCAGGATCAGCAGATTGCGTCCCGCCAGAAACGTGTCCCACTTTACTGCCGGATCGCTGAGCCGCTTGCGGGTCTCGGCCACTGTCCGTCGAACCATCTCTGAAGTCACACGCTCCGAATCGTCTGCTCCCTTCGGCTTCGGAGGACGGCAGTCGGACGGCAGATTGTTCATGTAATACGGGTCCCGCAAGGAAGCACGTTCCGTCCGCAGCTCATAAACGGCCAGGAACGCATCCAGTACGGCGATGAGTGACTCGTTAGAGACCGGATTGGGTGTCCTTTCGGCATAAGCTTCGAGCCCCTTCTGCACAAAGTGCGAGAGCAGTATCCACTCGGCTCGCGACAAAATATGCTGCGCTTCTCCCTTCCTGCGAATCTCGAGAAGTGTCTCTGTCGGCTTGGCCATCATGTCCGCAACTTCAAAGCGGTCCTCACGGGCAGACTCGAGGAGCTGCTTGGCGACCTCCGAAGTGGAAACACTGTCACCCTTTTTCGAGGACATGAGTTGCTTGGCACGCTCCAGGCGAGCAAAGAGAGCATCACTGATGCGAAGAGAGAGAGTTTGCCCCTGTGATGGCTTCTCGGGCCTTTGCGGTTTTTCGGGCATCGGGTGCGCCTCCTCGTTTCGTCCGTAAGATGCAACGCTTTTAGAAAAAGATGCATCTTGTCAATATGTTTGCAAACACACTAAGATATTGTGGACAGACTGTCAAGTGGAAAATAGCACCCCGGGGAACCAAGGAAAAGAGGCAATGAAACACCGCACTACCCAACTCGACGTGCGCAAGAACCCAGACTCGCCAAGAGTGCATGGCTTGCGCCTCACAGTAGATTCGTCGCCATTAAAACCTGGAAGTCAGACTGGAAATTCCTCCCAGAGTAAACAATCGCCGCAAGTCGAGAGATTTGGTTTGCCCTCCGCTGGAGACTATGACCTATGAGCGACGCGAGAGACCTTACCGAGAAAATCCAGCACCATGATCCGGTTCTCGTTGCCTGTGTGGTGTTTCAAACGCACGAACCTGAGCTCCTCATTCAGAAGATCCATGAAGCAATCACTTCAATTGCTGCTCAAAGGCCGGCCAGCCCAGTTATTCCGGAGATCAATTCGCTCCGATCAGTCCCGGAGGACCCATGGCTGAGGCACTCCGAGGCTGCCGCCTATCTCGGTGTGTCTAAGAGCACTCTTTACCACTACTCAAGCGGCGAGCAAATCGAGCGCCGTAAACTTGGCGGACGGCTCGAATACCGCCGTTCCGCACTCGATCATTTCAAACAAGCCCACACACTACCCGCTAGCTGTCGTGCCGCCTCCGCACTTATAATCGCGTCGGCGCACTCCTCTGGCAAGTAGAAGGAGTGCCAAATGGGGTTGTACCGAAGAAAAGGATCGAGGTTCTGGTGGATGAGCTTCACGGTGAGAGATGAACGCCGGTTTCAATCGACCAAGACTTCCAGCAAGGAAATCGCCACAAAAATCTGGAAAAAGCGAGACGGCGAAATCGCGCTGGGTTTGTTCAAAATTGGTTGGCCGGGCGAGCGGATGACGTTCGCGGAACTGTGCGACGAGTTTCGTTCCTCGCACAGCTCTACTCTGTCCATGAATAGTCAGCGAAACCACCGGATGTTCTCGAAACACCTTCGGCAGTTCTTTGGGGATCGCAATTTGATCGAGATCCACCAGCGGATGGTCGAGGAGTACCGGGATTATCGACGCCGCCAGCCATCGCAGCGCAATCCAAAGATCACTGTCAAAGGAGCAACCGTCAACCGGGAGCTTGAGTGCCTTCAGTGCATGTTCCAGTTCGCGGTCACTCGGAAATACATCGCCGAGAGCCCCGCTGCTGGTGTCAGGCATTTCGATGAACGGCGCGAGCGCCCAGCAAAGCGCATGCTGAGCGTGGAAGAGGAACAGCGAATCTTCGAAGCAGCGCCACCCTACCTCCGCGTTGCGATCATTTTGCTCGTGCAGACGGGCGGAAGAACGTACAGCGAAGGACTTTCACTACGATGGGATCAGGTCGATCTCGAAAATCTGGTTATTCACCTTGCCGGGGAACTTAAGACCAGTGACTCGGCACAACCCGTTCCGTTGACTCGGCAGGCCTCGGAGCTTCTTCGCGAATGGAAAAACGAACAGGGACAGAAAAGCCCATTTCTCTTTCCCAGTCCGCGCGATTCCAACAAGCCAATTGGCAGTGTAAAGAAGGCTTGGCGGACTACACTCAGGAAGGCCGGTGTTTCGTATTTCCCGATCTACAATCTGCGCCATGTATTCTGCACGCGACTGAGTTGGGTTGCTCCCGATGCAGTTGTGCAGCGTGCCATGCGCCATAGTAGCCCGGAGACGAAACGCGTTTATCAGTTGGGGTTGGTTCACCAGGTGCGAGAGCATCTGGAGCGAGCCAACGACAAGGCCTACCAGGGGCGCGAAGCGTTACATTTGCGTGACAGTGCCTCTGCGGAAGAGTGCGGGGAGAAAATCGAGGCTTGTAACTAAATGAAAGAGAAGGAGAAAGTGGCGCGCCCGGAGAGACTCGAACTCCCGACCCTCTGGTTCGAAGCCAGACGCTCTATCCAACTGAGCTACGGGCGCGCAGCAAAACACTTCACTGTCAACAGTTTACGGCACGTTCTTCTTCGATTTCAACTTCGAGTTTTGGCTCATTCCGGGCACTTGTGAGAATTCGCCGGTGCGTTATCTATCTCATACGAAACAATTTAAATAAATTGACTTCATGCATGAGCATCTATCTGGCGATCCGCCAGATACTCAGGAGGAACTGACCGGGTAAGTGCAACTGAATCATCGTTAGTTATGGAGCGGGCGATGGGAATCGAAACATCCCCTCACTTCTAAGTCTCATTGGCGGCGAAGCGTTACCGGCCGCACTCCCATCCAACTGTTAGAGATGTTAGAAAACGATTTGCCTTAGCTTTTCTTCGAAACCGAAGCTAAAAAATCTGCCTGTAAATTGAGTTCCTTCCGACACTAACCGGATAGGGGCCCTGGCTCGTATTTTCCCAAGTTTCCGACGTGGGGTGTCGGTTCCCATCGCCCGCTCCATAAGTCTCGACGACCACTTGTCCGAGAACCCCACTACACAGGAATTACGTCAGAACTAGTAGTAGAATTGGCGTTACGAGAGATGGAGAGATGCTACGAATAGCGCTGATTCAGTCGTGTACCACCGGCTGGCGGGGTTTCTTTTCGCGGCTTGTGACTCTCATGGCTCTAGGGACCTTGTTGTCGAGCAGTGGCTTCGCGTGCTCCTGCTTGCGGATCGGGCCTGCCTGCGAAGCGACCTGGCTTCAGGCAGACGCGGTTTTCGTCGGCCGAGTCTATTGGACTGACTGGCGACCGACCAAAGATCACGGGATTTCAACCGTCCATCGCATCGTGACAGTGAAAACTTTAGAGCCGTTCGTCGGAAACGTTCCCGGCTGGGTGAGTGTTGAAACAGGCTCAGGCGGAGGCGATTGCGGATACGAATTTGGATTAGGTGGGAAATACCTCATCTACGCGCATCGGGAAAAAGATGGATCTCTGACAACATCTATTTGCACTCGAACTCAGAAGGTTTCGGATGCAGCGGCTGACCTGGCTTACCTTCGTACGATCAAGAACCTTCCTGATACAGGCCGTCTGTACGGCACGGTCAACCAGTACACCTTCGACCCGAAGTTCAGTGCCCGCTGAAGTTTCGATCATGTCGCCCTACGGAGGGCCAGAAGAAAAGCTTTTCTCGATGCGGCCGCTCGTCGGCACTGCTGTGCGACTCAGAAGAGTCGAAGATGCTTCTGAGCAAATGACACAGGTAGAACACGATGGAAATTTTACATTTGAGAATCTTGCCTCTGGCAAGTACCAGCTATCTGTTGACTTGCCTCCATTAATGAAGCCCTGGGAATCGCGTGAACTAACCATTCCTGCCAAGGGATGCTCTGAAGTCAGCGTCAGGACCGCGTTCAACGGTAGGCTGACTGGAAAGGTGACAGATAAGACCGGCGCAGGTATTCCCTATATTGATGTCGAAGTGGTGAGGGCCTCTGAAGCGGAAAATGCTGAACGCGCTTTCCGTTGGATCAATGCGAATAAGGACGGGACATTTGAGATTGGCACCCTGCCTCCCGACGAATACGTCGTCGGCGTGAATATCGTTAAATACGGCGGTGCCCGCGAGAAGCCAAAGACCTTCTATCCCGGCGTGGCGGATGTTCGGGAGGCGAAGCGAATCCGGGTTCGGGAAGGCCAGCTCATAGAAGGACTGAACTTTCGGCTTGACCCAAAAATGCCTGTTCACCCAGGTTCTTAGAAAGTTGAACTTGGCGGCTGCTCGACATTGTTCGCCGGTAACAGTCCACTCAATTTGAAGTCCACTTGGACGAACAGCGTTATCGGACAAATTGTTTTTCAGATCGTCCGATTTCTCATCGCTGGCACAACGCGTGGATTCTTGTGGACACACGAAAGACAGTCACCTACATTCAGAGATCATTGGAAATTTCGTAGCAGGGGAGAACAAAAGAAGGGTGAGTACGATCGATCCCCGGGCAGCACAGAAGGTTCAGCCCGAGTTGATGTCTGGCGAGAGTATTTACTGGACAGGAATCCCGAACCCAAGAGTGATTTTTCATTCGGATGATTGGACGGCGATTCCGTTCTCGCTCGTATGGACAGGTTTTTTTGTTTTCTGGGAAGCCGCGGCACTAGGTGTCTGGGGAAAGACCTCGCGAGCGAGTGGAAACGACACCTTCATGGTCCTGTGGGGAATTCCGTTCTTGGTTATAGGGAACTATATGGTCTGGGGTCGATTTCTGGTGGATGCCTGGCTGAAACGGCGAACCTACTATGCGGTGACCAACCGGCGCGTGCTGGTGCTGCAGGAGGGGTGGAAGAGGAAGTCGAGCACGACGTTTCTAGAGGCGATTACGAAGATCGAACGAGAGGGCACCGTAACGGGAACACTTTGGTTCGGTCCAAAGTACCCAGTAGTGGCGGCGAAAGGAAGAAAGACACGAGACATGAGCCGGTTTTCGGTTGGAGACGTACCGGTATTTGCCGACATCGATGACGTGGATGCAGTTTATCGGTTGATTATGAATCTGCGCGAAAAAAACGTCGAGGCATCTATTGCTAGACCAGGGCTCACTTACAACTCCGATTAAACAGCGGTCGCGGAGAATTGAAATTCCAGAGGACTGGCGCACGGCAACTGATGGCCGGCCTGAAACTGCTCGATCGATCACTTTTCCGCGACCTGTCCCTACCGAAAATGTTATCCGGCGCGAACGCCTTTGAAATCAGCGACTTTCAAGAGGATGAAACTGAGCCTCTCTAGGCCTGCCGATTAGTATGTAATGTTACAGGGGTCGAAAGAACAATTCGCCAGGAACAGGTCAGTAGCGGAAGGTGATGTAAAGGCCCTGAATCGATACATCGAAAGCCGAAGGAACACACCGCCACCTGTAGTGCCAAGTCAACTCTACGTCTTCAATTCTTAAGGGGTTATCAGTTTGCGTGCAGAGCTGTTCGGTTTAGAACTACTGTAGCGATGCGACGTAGATTGGCTCGCCTTCTTTTTTGATAGCGTCGACGAGGGTGCCAACAACTGAGGGAAAAAAGTCGAAGAGTTCGTTCTTCGAGAGCAGCGGTTGAATGGCGGAGCCGAGTACACCTATGACGTTATCTGTTTGTAATTGTGGTGTGCCCGGGAGAAGGTCAATGGCGATGGCACCGTGGGGCGTGCCTTCGCCGAAGACTATCTGACAGAAATAGAGAGCACGGATGTCCGGCAGCGACTTGGCGGAGGCTGCAAGGGCGTCAAAGATTTCATGTCGTGGCATTTGGGCGGGCATGCCAAGAAAAACTCTCTGTGGCTTCACAATCTCCATTTGAAGGGTATTGTCAGTGCCCGTTGTTTGAGGAATCATACCTTCGGCCAGCGCCTGAAATTCGGCACGGGTAATCCGGCCTGTTGGACGGATCATCGGCTTGTCAGGCAGAGGTGGGTTGATGGCGATCTCGTCGGCATCGGTTTCGACAACGCCCTGAAAGAAACTGGCTCCCTGCATGGCGAACCAAGGAGTAGCGCCACGCCAGTACGCGAGCGCCTCTTCATCAGTGAAACTCGGGACCACTTTTCTACCGTTCGCGTCGCGAATGATAGCTAGAGAAACGGGCGTGCGCCCATCCAAAACATGCTTGCCCGGGACCGCGGGTCCTGGCATACGGTCGGTTGGTACCAGAAACCAGGCTTTCTGCATCGACTCATAGAGTGCCCGCCGAGTTTTAGGTGAATCGAGTTTTGCCACGGCCTCCATGGCACGCATGAAATTCAGGTTGTCGGCGCGAGCCTGAGCGTCTGCCGCATCGTAAGAATTTGCGGAGGCACCTCTGGTTCTGAAGAGTTTATCAAAAATGCCCATGCAAGTAGTTTAGGCATCGTTTACCGCATTGCGCTGCCAAAAGTCGACTTCGTTGTCGGCCCTGCAACTCATGGGGGCAAGGAGTAATGCCGAATAGTGGGTGCACGCGGCGACCCTTCTGAACCGTCGCCTCTACTGTCCCGCCCGATAAACCGACCGCTCCACTCAAACAGTATGCTGCAAGAAATAGCTTGCATCAGATTCTACATAACGGAGCGGTCCGATTCCGTGATAATCCACAACTTGTCGCCAGCGTGGGTGCGGTAGGCTCTCAAGAGCCGGAAACCGTGCTCTAGCCTGTAGTCGTTTTCCTTGCGGTCCTCGTCGGACAAATCGCCTGTGGCTGGCGAATTGTTATTTCGTCAGCCACAGGGCATGTAACATTGTCCCGGATTAGCGGGGATTGAGCAGATGATCGCTGATTTTAAAGGCATTCGCGCCGATAGCATTTTGGCTAGGGACAGCTCTGCTGCTCATAGTGGAGGACATTCATGGATTCGTCATCGAAGATCGCCATCGTCACCGGCGCAGGCAGCGGAATCGGCAGGTACGTCGCCGTTGCTCTTGCTCAAAACGGCTTCTCGGTGGTTCTTGCCGGCCGCCGCAAGGAGCCGTTGGAGGCGACCGCGCTTGAAGTGGGACAGGCCAATTCCCAAACGCTCGTCATACCTTCGGATGTCAAGGATCCCTCCTCCGTTCGCGAGCTTTTCGCGAAAACAAAAGACGCTTTCGGCCGGCTCGACTTGCTCTTCAACAACGCCGGTATCTCCGGCGGCGCCATGCCGCTCGAGGACTTAACGTACGAGCATTGGAAGTCTGTGGTCGATACGAACCTCACTGGCACGTTTCTCTGCACGCAGGAAGCATTCAAAATCATGAAGATCCAGCAGCCACGCGGCGGGCGCATCATCAATAACGGCTCGATTTCTGCGCATAGCCCTCGACCTGATTCCGCCCCCTATACGGCATCAAAACACGCAATTACAGGTCTCAGCAAAGTGACTGCTCTCGACGGCCGAAAGTACGACATCGCCTGCGGTCAGATCGACATTGGAAACGCGTCGACCGAAATGGCTGAAAGAATGAAGAAAGGCGTACCGCAAGCGAACGGCACGATCGCGGTCGAGCCCACTATGGATCCCACAGACGTTGCGCGCGCCGTCGTTTATATGGCGTCCCTCCCTCTCGACGCCAATGTCCAATTCATGACGGTCATGGCGACCAAGATGCCCTTCATCGGCCGCGGCTAATGGCCCGTCTGCCCGTCGCCGGCCGGGGACATTTGCACTGCACTAAGCAGAAAGAAATCCTTTTCATGTCGGGCGGAACGAATTGGCGAATCCCGAGGAATTATGCGCGAATTAACAATTCGCCAGCCACAGGGTCGGCGGGACTCCTTTTTCAGGTCATTGAGTAACCAGCCGCCTTCCACGCTTCGACACCGCCCTTTAGCACCTTGACGTTGGTAAAGCCCTGCTCTCGATATTTCGCTGCCTGACCGACAGCACTCGCTTCGCCCGGTCACGCTCAATAGAAGATGATTTCCTGCGTCTTCGGCAGCGACGCCGCCCGGGATTGCAAGCTGGCGAAGGATATAGACCCGTCCAGATTTAGCATCCGGCATTTGGCCTCGTCCTCGTAGGCGCAAACTAGCAGGGCTTGGTTTGCTTTTGTCTTTGCGTGCGCTTGTTGCGCGCTGATTCGCTCGATGTCTGCCATGTGACCTCCTTGTGTAAGAGCGTACCACGTGCGGTTCAGCAAGTGGCGGTCAGCCCAATTTTGCGCACCAGCATCCTAGATGATTTTTGTATACGTCCTTGTGTTTCCCGCGCCTCTGCGCAAAGATTCCGCCGAACTGACTCGAACGCCAGGAGTAATGGAAAATCTCCAATCTTGTGGATTTACGACCACGCGCCGACTCGTTGGGTAATCATCGGTGTCTTTGTGGTCGCTTGGTTTCTCGCCATCGTATTTCTGTTCTCCGACATCGTGCAGGTGCTCGCCGCGCGCCCGTGGTGGGAAGACTTGATTGTCGCGATGGCGGCAGTTGCTGTTCCGCTTTCTTTGAACTGCGCCGTTCTGGTGAGGCGAACAGGCTACGGGACGAGGCCAACGAAGAACGGCGTAAGGCTAACCGAACAAAATACTCAACTCTCTGCCGAACTGGACGCCGAGCGGAACAGGCTGGTGACAAACCGTGATAAAGTCGGCTTCGTATTGTTTGGTGTCGAAGGCAACTAGATGTGGGAGTGGTTGTGCAACCTCTAGATGAGCTATTTAAATGGCTCCCAGAAGTGGACTTGCGGTCCTAGAACAGAGATTTGCAAAGCACGGCCGCGATTACATCCTCCTCGTCGAAGACTGCTTGGGTTCAAACACGGGACAGCACGAGATTGTTTTCGCCCGCTGCGTCAAGGCCGAATGCGAGACGCGCGTTAGGGATGAGGGCATGGCTGAAATCCTGGAGCGATGAGTTTACGGATTACGAAAGGTGGACTAGTGCCGGGGAACCTGACGGCTATGTCCGGGGCACAAACTGGTCAGTTGCGTATCCTGGATTACGAGCCGTTCCCGATTCAGTCCAAGCTGCTGAATGGAGCAGGAGACTTGGCAAGCAAATGTTTGAGACCACGCTGGAAACGGACCGCTTCTTTTTGCGGTTAGTCTTTCATTCTCTTCATTCGGGGAAGACAAGCGAGAAGTTTGACAAGATTTCTCAGGTCATCCACCGACTCTGACTAGTCCCGCCCAACCAGAGGAACAACGATCCCGTCAATTTGAAATGACGCAAGGTGTCCTTTTTTGAACCGCGAGGTCGGTCACTTCTCCGCGAACGCGACTACACAAGTGCTAGCCTCAGCACCGCTGCCTAATGTGTCGCATGCCGCATAATATGGGCCATGGGTATTAGGTCCACCTTCGTAGCGCTTTTAGCACTGTGTCTTCTAGTCTTCCGCCAAACACCAGAACAGCATGCTGCACACATTAAGGCGTGGACGGAACGACACGCCCAGTACATGTCGGAGCCGAGAATCGAGGAAACGGAATCTTTCTTGGACATTACCGCAAACGACCCTAGACCACTTGACGGCGTTTTAGCGGCACTCGAGCACCAGCATGGCTGGCACATTAACTATGAAGACCCACAGTATGGAAAATCAGACATGGTGGACCAGACCGCTCCGCCGTGGTTGGAGCAGCATCCGAATGGTCCTCGTGCGTACGGAATCGCGGGAGGTGCTTTTCACGTTAAGGTTCCAATCGACGGGTATTTCCCGGACGACCCGATGCAGATACTCCCTCCGCCGATTGAAGCTTACAATCGCAGCGGTAATCCAGGCCGGTTTCAACTGCGCGCGGTGAGCAAAAATTCGTTCGACGTCATTCCAACGGCCTCGGGCGATGGGCCACAAACTCCACTTCTTGATACAGTGATGAGCCTTGACGCGACGGATGATGGCGACGCTTACCCGACACTCCGCAAGTTTTGCAAAGAACTGTCGCGCAAAACTGGCCACACTGTGGTGTTCGGCGGCACCGGTTCGCCTTCTGAGAATCGCTTGCTCCAAGCGCATATCCAGCAACATTCGGTAAATCAGCCAGCGCGTGAGGTTCTTCGGAGAATGTACAGACAGGTCGGTTCGACGGATTGCTGGCGACTGTTTTACGACCTAGATTCAAATCAGTTTTGGCTGCGGATGCACTTCTGACGACGAGGCAGAACTCAACTCCCGATTAACGCTACCCTTCCATGTAGAATTTCAAGTTTCCGAGAACTAACCAGGACCTGACCGCCTAAGTTGTACTACTCTGTCGAAGAGAACAACGTGGCGCGGCCTGACATTTGGATTGGCACTATCGAGATTAGCTGGTCGGACGAGAAAACGCCGACTGTGTTCCGGCCCGCATTCACCGTGGTTACAACTTGGGCGACAAGCCCGGAAGAGTTCCGTGAAAAGTGCGTCCGAATGTTGGAGAGCTACGGTTGGAAGCTGGTGGGCGTTGAACGGGCAAATCCTGTACCGAAAGACGGAGAATTCAGCGAAGAGGTCGAAGACATGTTGGAGAGAACAAGAACGAATCCCAACGCGATTATCTACGGTACTTTTTATTCGTATCCGGTCATGTGAAACCTTCCATGGCCACTTGATGTCCCGTAATGCTGGTACGACTCATCAGGCACGTAGAACCGATCGTGCAGGGCCAGAAGAATGACGTTAGAATTGCGAGCATGCCTCATCTGGTCTTATTGGGAGATTCTATCTTCGACAACTCTCAATACACGAGCGGCGGCCCAGACGTTGTGTCGCAAGTTCGCAACTT
>QIAN01000426.1 GCA_003225005.1 Acidobacteriota bacterium
GAACGATGATCCGCAACCGCAGGTGCTTTTCACGTTCGGGTTCTCGAACTTGAAACCCGCGCCTTCGAGCGTTTCCACGTAGTCAACGACGCATCCATTCAGATACATCACGGAAGTGGCGTCCACGAAAACTTTCAGACCGTCCATGTCGAAGGTCTTGTCCATCATGCCAGCGCCATTTTCGAATTGCATGGAGTAAGAGAAGCCGGAACATCCGCCACCCACAACTCCGACGCGCAGGCCAGCGGGCACGGGATTCTGTTGCCCCATGATCTCGCGAACTTTGGCAACAGCATTAGCTGTGAGCGTGATTGGAGGGGTCTTTTTGGACACTTCCGTAGCATTTGTCGTCGTAACTTCCGGAGTGGTTGTCGTAGCCATTCGCATCTCCTTGGCTCTAAAAGGTGATCTTAATTATAGCAGAGGTTATTCCCTTCCCCAGAGGGAAAAAGCGTCGACGCAGGGTGTAAAAAACCGCTATTTGTTGGATGATATGGGATTGCCGGAAGTCGCATCTTTCGGGCTGGGTCCTGGCCCGGCGGAATTTTGCCCTGGGCCTTGCCATCAGGTCTATAATTGCGGCGATGAGCCTTCCCGAAGCGGATGCCAGCAGTCCGATGGCACACCGGGTCGGGGACGCGAGACGGGTTGCTATGTGTCGAGGTGTCCTATGACGCTAATGATGGGGCTGGGGATTGCGTGGAGCATTCTCACAGCCGTACTGGTTATCCTCTTGATCTACCGCAGCACCCCGACCATGCACGAGGATGATCAGTTGTTTCTCAGCGACGCGAATTCACAGATGCAGCAAGAACAGACCGAACTGTTAGTCAAGGTCAACCGGCTGCGGCTTCCGGTCTGGGTGGTCGGCGCCGGCTCAGGCGTGCTGCTGCTCGTGATTGGTGGCATGATGATTTACCAGAAACTGAACGAAATGCAGTAAGCGGCGTTCGGCTGCAGACTCACGCCTACAACGCACCGCTCCCGCGGGCGAGTGGGAGCGGTGCGCGATTACTTTCTGCCCTGCGGCGGGATTTCCGATAGCGTGCTTCTATCCTTCTCCCGCTGGGCTTGTACGGGACTTCGTTTCCATCCGCCAAGAACTCCTTTCATTCCGCCGATAATCAATGGAGTTCCGCAATCCGATCAAGGAAGACACGTGCCATTTTATGTTCCGTGATTTCTGCCAAGCGCACCAGCAAGCACCAGCCGCTGATGCTGGCACCGCAGCTAACCTTCAGGGAACCGAAGTGATTAACCGACAAGACCAGTCTGGAGGGATAGTTCTGGTCGAGATTGAATGCAGGCGGATCGGCTGCCTACGTATTGGGTGAACGGCTGCGTTGTAATGCGGATTGTTTGGACTTCGTACCCGCTCTCTCAAACGCAGTTTTCGCCTGACGAAGCTCGCTAACGGCTTCCCCAAGTTGCTGGCGGTATTGACGAGGAGTCAATCCGCACAAAAGCGGTGATGGCGCGAATTTTTGGCTTACGCTCGCTCGCCGCAGCGGGCGCACGGCCGCAGCCGATCAACAAGGGTCCGATGACCAGAAGGCGAAAGAGGCAACGAAGCCTCCCGCAAAGAAACGGATGCATGTGCCACTCCTTCCCTGAAACGTTGCCTGATGGTAGTCGAGTCTCTAGACTTTACGTCCCAATCGCTTCTTTCTTCAGCCGCTCGATCTGCTCCAAATGGTTCGGCCCGTGTTTCGACATCATTTGCACGTAGTCTGCAACGGTGACGCGATGGTCCAGTTCAGGATGGCGGGCCGACTTCTGCAAGTCTTCCGCCTTCAGCCGCCGCAGCAACCCTACGTTGGCGTGGCGGTTGAGTCCGTAGAGTGCAACCAACTCCGGTGGAGAGGATTCCAGATACCCCAGACTCTTTGCCCAAGCATCCTGATCAATGGGCGCGATGACCGGGTCTTTGTCAGCGAGCATTTGCCGAATGCGGTAGGCGTACAGGACTTCCATGTCAGCCAGATGTCCAAGAATCTGCAGAATGCACCATTTGTCCGGGGACGATTTGTGGCGCAGCGTTTTCTCGGGCAGGCCCAACACGGCGGCGGCAAATTGTTTAGGGCTCTTCTCGGCGTCGTCGAGACGCTTTTTCAGTTCCGCTTCGGTCACGGGACCACCCAAAAAGACGCCGGCATGGCGATGGAGACTGCTCGTTTGACCACCGATGACTGGCCTTACTTTCATCAGCACGAACCGGGTCTTCCGATCGGCGTCATCCTGGTCTCGTTCGCAGTGCTGCTCACATTCGAATGGTTTCTACGGCAGACAGCCGGACGGAAAGTAGAGTGGATTGGCATTTTCTGCTGCTGGGCGCGGGATTCATGCTGCTGGAGGCACAGATCGTCAGCCGGATGGCACTGCTGTTCGGGACAACCTGGTTTGTGAACTCCATTGTGGTATCCGGTCTGCTTCCCCTCATCGTCGCGGCTAACCTTGTGTACCAGCGGTTTCCGAGTATCCCCGTGGGCTTCGCCTATGTCGATCTCCTTGTTTCTCTCTTAGTGTCGTTCGTCGTGCCACTCGAAGTATTTGTTCTTCGAGTTATGGGTCCGGGCCATCGCCTCCATGATGGTGCTCTGTATGCCCGTGTTTTTTGCCGGGATCGTCTTCGTCTCTAGCTTCGCACGAGCACATTTCCAAGGGAGAGCGTTAGGTTCGAATCTGTTTGGATCGCTGGCCGGAGATTTGCCCGAATCGGTATCATTGTGGTTCGGGTTGAAATTGCTGATTGTATTGGCGGCTATAATCTACGCGGGTTCGGCGCTCTCCCTCCCGCCCCGGACTACAGATCCTTCGTTTACCACCACCCTCATTCGTTAAACCAGCTTGCATGGCGAACCAACTAGTTGATAGACTAGTTGTATCAAGGAAGGTGGGAAATGACCACGGTGGGTGCATTCGACGCCAAGACGAACCTCAACGCACTGTTGAAGAGAGTTGCGAGGGGGGAAACGATTCAGATCACACTGCGGGGTGTTCCGGTGGCTAAGCTTGTTCCCGCCGATTCTGGGGAAGTACAAGATCCGCGGGATATTGTGCGTGACATCCGTGAGCTCCGAAAGGGTGTGACTCTCGGAAAGATACAGATCCGGGAGTTGATAGAGGAGGGGCGCCACCATTAAACAGTTCAAGAAACTGGTTTTGGATGCCTCGATCGCCGTCTCGTGGTGTTTTGAAGATGAAGCCACAGCGGTGACGGAAGGAATTCTCGACCTGCTAGCAAAGGGGACAACGGTCGTGGTGCCCGCGGTATGGCCCCTGGAGGTTGCTAACGCGATGTTGAGTGCCGAGCGCAAGAAGCGGATTAATGTAGCGCAGGCTACAGCGTTTCTTCGCCGTATCGCGGGATTCCCGATCTCAGTTGACGCCATCCCACTTGGACGTGCGTTCGACCAAGTCCTTTCTGTGGGACGCCAGCATCAGCTAACCGCGTACGATGCAGCCTATTTAGAGCTCTCCCTGCGCGAAACACTGCCTCTCGCCACACTCGACAACGATTTGCGACGCTCGGCGGGGATCGCAGGCGTCGACCTGTTATAGTGGCGGGCGGATCTTATCCGGCGGAGCGTAAAACCCAGTCCTTCAGGGCGGGGATATAAGCGACTTAGCTGGGAGTCTTTTGCTGGTCAATGTACTGTTTGAGGATGCTGATTGCTGCTCCACCACAAGAAGCTGCGAAGTAGGACGGCGACCACAGAGCGCCCTTCCAATACCGCTTCATCAAATCGGGCCGTTCCTGTCTGAGCATTCGGCTGGACACGCCTTTCAGCGAGTTGACTAGTGAAGACACAGAGACTTTAGGCGGGTACTGGATAAGCAGATGGACGTGGTTGTCTTCTCCGTCCATCTCTACCAGAGTCGTTTCAAAGTCTGTACAGACCTTGGCAAATATCATTCTAAGGCTTTCAACGGCTT
>QIAN01000427.1 GCA_003225005.1 Acidobacteriota bacterium
TCCCGCGCTCGCCTCGACCGCCTATCCAACCGGCTCACCAAGATTGTCAGCGAAACGCGCAAACTCCGCACCCCCTGAGAGTGGGCAGAGATTGGCCGGTAATGTCGGCCAACCGGAACTTATCCACTTCACGACTATCCGACATCGCGGCCCGCTAGTCACTTTGCTCTTCACACAGCATGCTGGCGGCGACTCTGACGTTGCTGTCTGGCGGCTTCCAGCTTGCGGTCGCGCTCAGTGTGAATCTCGACCTGTCGGCATGCAAGCATGTCCTTCGGTATCACGTAGCCGATCGTACTGTGCAACCGGACGTTGTTATAGCGATCCACATACTGTTGAATCAAGCGTTTTGCATCTTCCAGTGACAGCGGCGTCCCCGGTCGAATGCATTCGCTTTTCAGCGACTTGTGCCAGCGTTCCAGCTTGCCATTCGACTGCGGGTAGCTAGGCGAGGTTCGGACGTGCGTCATGCCCGAGATGCGAATGAACTCTTTGAAGTCGCGAGCAATGAACTGTGGGCCATTGTCGGAGATGATTCGCGGCTTCGCTTCCGGGTACTTCTCCTTGGCTCGCTGTAGGATCACTTCGACATCAGCTTCTCGCATGGACTCACGTAGATCCCAATGCACGAGGAAACGACTGAACCCATCCAGAATGCTGCACAAGTAATAGAAGGTGCCGGTAGTGGCCGAAATGTGCGTTGAAGCCTAACAGCCAGCGATTGCTTTTTCCTGCCAGCCGCCCTATCGTCAAGGCATGGCATCGAACCGAACCGAACTCCGCTCCCTGAAAAATCTGCTTACCCAAGCCGATCTCATTCTCTCCACAAGTCCGCCGTTGCCTCAAAACCGGACAGGGGCTTGCCGTGAGCTGCTACAGTCAGCACTAGCCCTCACCGATGACCTACTGAAGCAATCCATTACGACCGCCGCAATTATGGGGCGCAAGGGCGGGAGCACGACCGCCAGAAGGCACGGACCCGAACACTACCGCCAGATGGCCGCACGGCGCAAGACTCACGGCGGTGGAAGACCGCGCAAGGAATCGGAATAGTCGCACTTTTTTCAATCACACTTCTTGCTGCATTTCTTTTGCTGCCCTGGTGGAATCTTCTTACCGTGCGTAAAGATTTGCTCTGCCCGGTTGGCTACGGCCTCAAAGGCGCAACTTACTCGGCAGGAGAAGCCCTGCAATACGGCAATCGAGGCAAGCACAACTAACGCGACTACTAGCGCATATTCGACTAGCCCCTGGCCCAGGTCATCTTTGAGCAATGATGGCAGATGCGCCTTCAGTACCCTGCGTAGGTGAAAGGGCCATTGCATCCAGTAAGCCGTAAGCCAGCTACTATAACTCGATCCCGCGCCAAATAGGTACAATGGTGCTCTAAAATGAAAAGCCCGGCGCGATGGCCGGGGACTTTTCGATGAGCGACTAGACACCCTCATCGTAAGCCCTTCATTGCGCCTGATGCAAGAGCCGCGATGAGCGACGGCCTATCCCATTTACTTCCGGGTGATCCCAAAAATCTTCTTTCAGTTGAGGCTCGCAAGCGTATTCAAAGAGCCATTATCGAAGCGGATAAATTCATTTGGGAAGCCGAAGTATTGATAACAAATCGGCATCTGGATGAGGGTAGCCACAAGGCAAGAGCGCTACGCAATACGGCGAGTTTCAAGAAGGCCAAAGCGACCCTATCCGTCTATCGCAGAGAATTCAGCCGAATAGAAATTCCTGAGCGAAAGTACAGGGAATACATGGAAAGCGAGATTGAAGCCGCCTCAAATTCCCTGGAGCTGTCCGGTGCTCAGCGGCAGCTACTTAAGACTGAATTCTTCTTCCCGGAAGAAAAGTCTGTGCAACCACGGTCATCGACTACTCCTCCGAGCACTGACAAGGAGCTTAAGCCTATTCAACTCCCTTCGTCCGGAGAAACAATAGCGGTCCAACTTCAAAGACTGCGTGATGAATGCAGATGGACAATCGAGGATTTGGCTTCGGCCACAGGGATCAGCACCCGGCAAGTGGCTCGTCATCTTTCAAGCGAGTTCAACCCACTCCCGAGAAAAATATCCGCTTATGATGCCAGATTTCGAACTCTGAAGGCAGTGCAGCCTTTGCGGAACTCGCCATTATTCCAATCCTCAAGCAACACGGTTTTGACTCGGCGGTTTGGGTAGACAATTGGCAAGGCTGCCATTTTCGCGATGCCATGCCTTCGGCTGTTTGTGAACTTCCCGCGAATGTGCTCGGAATCTATGAAAGCGTCAAAAAGGCAAATGGCGGCATTCGCGGGGGCTGTTGGGACGTTCTGGCGTGGAAGAGGAACCGCGTTACGTTTCTGGAGTGCAAGTGGAAGGACAATGACAACATAAGTCCCAAGCAACGCGCGTGGCTGGAATCTGCGTTGAAAGCGAAGATCCGGTTAGAACAGTTTGCGATTTGCGAGTGGGAGATCGCCGACGCAACTCAATCGCCATCGGCGTGAGCAGCAACGCAGTGTTTTAAGACACTAGCCCCCGCTGAATTCAGCTGTGATAGCCAAGACTTGGCCTTGCACACCGTGATGTCCGGTGGGTTCGCTACTGTCAGGGCAGACCCTTGGGTGGGGGCGAAGGGACTGCGCAAGCTTGTGCAAAGGCCTGTTAACAACAGTTTGAATTGGACTGGTGGCTGAAACGATTTTCTGATCCCGGCATGCGCCTTTCTGAAACCAGGTTTTTTTGAGCGTTGATGATTCATCGAATGCTCGCTACACATCGAGCACTTACTGGGGCAATCCGATGCGGCGGACTAGATCCTGGAATCTGGGGTCGCCGCGAAGAGCATTCATTCGGGGATCCACCCCGATCCATGGCATTCAATCCGATCGTTGGCGCAAGGCTTGTTCAAGTGATTCGAAGGCCTCATCGTTTTTCCCAAGGAGGGCGTATCCGGCGGCGACGTTAAAACGACAGACATATCTTTCTCCGGCCTGCGCCAGCGCAGCGTTTAACAGCTTCGTGGCGCGCCCGGCATTCCCCAGGCGAGCGAGAGCTGATCCGGACGTGCTCAGCACCGTAGGAAAATTTGAAAGTTGAGTTGCGCGATCGATAGCGCGAATTGCCTCGGGCCGGTTTCCCATGTACGCATAAGTGAGCGCGAGAAGGGCATAAGGAACGCCCGACTCCGGCTCCAGTTCAGCAGCCTGGTGGCATTGCTCGACGGTTTCGGGAAAGCGACCGGAAAAGAAATAGATCCAGAGCCCATCGTGTCGCCCTGCCGGAGAAATCGGATCCAAGCTGTACGCCTCATGAACGTTCGAGATGGCTTCGTCGAATCGTCCTAGCGTCGCCAGGTAATTGGCATACCCCAAGTGCGCCTCGGGCAAACTGGGATTGATTTCGAGTGCTTTCCGATATTCGTTCTCCGCTGCGGACCAATCCCAATCGAAGAACAGATCCAGATTCCCAAGAAGGGCGTGGGCACTGGCTAAGTTGGGGTCCAGTTCAAGGGCTCGCAGAGCGGCCTCCTTTGATTTGGGCAACACTTCAGTAGGGGAACTATAGTATGTGCTCATGTCCAAGTACGCTTCGGAGAGCGCCGCGTAGACTCGCGCATCCTTGGGATCGGCCACGATGCCATCTTGAAAGTACTGAATCGCCTTTAACCCGCTCTCCCGTGTTCCTTTTCGGAATTCGTTAAGACCCAGTAAGTATTTGTTGTAGGCTTCACGGTTGAAATGTGAGCTTGAATTCTCGCTTGTCTGCGCTGGGAGCAACTCGAAACGAAGAGAACGGGTGATGCGCTCGGCGATTTCTCTTTGCACGCTCAAGATATCGGTGAAAGGGTTTTCGTAGCTTTCGGCCCACAGATGAGTTTGATCACTGGACTGAATGAGCTGCGCGGTGATTCGGACCCGCTGTCCAGCTTGACGCACGCTGCCTTCGAGCAGATAGTTCACCCCCAGCTCGCGCCCGATTTGAGCAGCAGTTTCCTTGGTGTTCTTGTAACGCATAGCCGAGGTCCGCGCGATCACACGAAGTTGTTTCGGCTGCAACTGTCCCAACTGGGCAATCATTTCTTCAGTCAGACCGTCGGCGAAATAGTCTTCATTGTAATCACCGCTGAGGTTTTCAAAAGGAAGCACGGCCAGCATTGTTTTCTCAGGGGGCGCCAGCGACGCTGGGGCGTTGTGCCATCCAAATCGGTACCCGGCCAAACCTACTAGAACAATCGCGGCGGCAGCGATTGCGAACGTTGCTTTTGTCCACCAGAAAGGCCTCGAAGTGCGCTCCGGCGCTGCAACGGTCGACTGCCCCGATTCCAATTGGCGCCGGAACCGCTTGAGATCTGTGCCGAGATCGGACGCATGCTGATAGCGCAGGTTTCGATCCTTTTCCAGACTCTTGCTGACGATCTCTTCAAGTTTTGGCGGAACATCGGGATTGAGGCGAGTGGGCGGCGTTGGCATTCGATTTAGAATGTCGTCGAAGATGACCCCAAAGGTGTCACCACGGAACGGTAGGACCCCTGTCACCATTTCGTAGAGCACCACACCAAATGAGAACAGATCTGTGCGGGCGTCCAATTCCTTGCCCCGCACCTGCTCCGGAGACATGTAGGCGACCGTGCCGAGAGTAGTGCCGGGCTGCGTCAGGTTTGGCTCTAGCGCGAGAGTGGGTGCACTGTCAGTCGTGCTTCCGGCAGAACTGACTTTGGCGTGGCCGAAGTCGAGAATCTTGGCGTGCCGCCGGCGATCAGCGCGATGGTGGCGTCCCACTTCTCGAGCGCGATACGCTTGCGCAGCAGCATCTCGCCGTAGCTCTGATCGCTGCGCAACCTTGTCTGTGACGTTGATGGCAGTAAAACGAAGGCTCCACGTGTACTTGTCGCCGCGAAATAGGTTGTCGTCTCCAACCGCGATATCGAAGAGATGACGCGGGGAGATGCGGGGTGGATTCTTGTCGTCGTTCTCAGTTCCCGGAGCCGGGATGGACACACGGGTTGATCCGTACAGAGAAGGCGCGCAAGTCGTGAGTGGCGACGTCAGTGTTGGGAAGACGCTGCCGCAGTGCAGTCCCGCCCTGCATCTGCTGGTCCGCCGTCAGCACAGTCAGATCGACAGGAGTCGTCGTATCCGCAGCGAAGGGGACCGCAAGTCGTCCATCCCAACTTGCCTCTCTCCATCATTCTCTCTACACTCCTGTTCTCTCTGATTCCGCGCGGATCGCAGTGTGATCGGCCAATCGAGGTCACGGGTTCTTGATCTGGTACTTCATCTTCTTTTTTATCTCCGGATTCTGCAGCGTTCTCTACGAGCTCGTCTGGCTGCGCCTTTCCATGGCGCAATTTGGCGTCACGACCGCCATGGTCTCGATCGTGCTCTCCGTGTTCATGGCCGGACTGGGCCTCGGTTCCTGGGCCAGCGGCCGATGGCTGCGCCAGTCAGATGACACCGCATCTTTTCTCGCCTTGCGCGTCTATGCCGGCATCGAATTTCTGATCAGCGTGTCGGGCATCGTCGTGCCCTCTGCGCTGTTGTGGGGCGACCACGTTCTCGAGAACGTAGGCAAGCTGTCGTCGTTCACGTACTACTGCGCCGCCGGACTCTGGGTGGCCTGCTCGCTGGTCCCCTGGTGCGCGCTCATGGGAGCAACGCTCCCCGTAGGAATGCGCGCGATCCGGCAATCCCTTCCGGCAGAATCGAGCCGCTCCTTCAGCTATCTCTACATGGCCAACGTCGCGGGCGCAATCGCGGGAACCACGGTGCCCCTGCTCCTGATCGAATTGCTCGGATTTCGCGGCACGCTAAAGATCGGCGTCGCCTGCAACTGCCTGATCGCCGTCTCCGCCCTGGCACTCTCACAAAGATCGCCCATACACAGCGTCGTCAAGCCTGTTCCCAAGCCCCGTCCCAGTCGGGAAGGTGAGATCGACGGAAACGCGAGAATCCTGATCCTACTTTTCTTGAGCGGACTTACCTCCATGGCAATGGAGGTCGTCTGGGTCCGCCGCTACACACCGTACCTTGGCACCGTGGTTTATGCCTTCGCGGCAATTCTCGCGGTCTATCTACTCGCAACACTGCTTGGCTCCATCATCTACCGCCGCTGGAGTTCCCGGAACGCGCAAGAGAGTCCAGCCATCTGGATATGGATCGCCTCATCCGCGTTACTGCCGCTGCTCATGGCGAGTCCACAATTTGATCTCTCGTCGCCCCTGCGACTGATCGTGGGCATCGCCCCATTCACCGGCATGCTCGGCCTGATCACGCCCATGCTTGTCGATCGTTTTTCCGGAGGCGACTCGACCAAGGCTGGAACCGCATACGCGATCAACGTCGCCGGATGCATCCTCGGCCCGCTGCTGGCAGGATTCGGCCTTCTCCCCTTCCTCAGCGAGCGGTGGGCCGTGACCGTGCTCGCGCTGCCGTGGTTCGTGATCGGCGTCGCGCCTCTGCGTCCAACCCGCAAGAAGAAGACCGCTGTACGTCTGGCCGTCTCTGCCGCACTCGCGTTGGCCGCCATCCTGATCATGTCCGGGAAGGGATTCGATGAACTTCCCGACCAGAAGATCCTTCGCGACTCGACTGCAACCGTCATCGCCACCGGCATCGGCTTCGACAAGCAACTCTTGGTCAACGGCTACGGCATGACTTCCCTCACTCCGATCACCAAGGTAATGGCGCATCTTCCCCTCGCCTTCCTCGATCGCCCGCCCCAGAATGCCCTCGTGATCTGCTTCGGCATGGGCACAACCTTCCGCTCGCTGCGTTCGTGGGGCATTCCCGTCACTGCGGTCGAACTTGTGGCGAGCGTGCCGCGGGTGTTCAGCTATTACCACGACGACGCCGACGCCGTTCTGCAATCGCCTTTATCGCACGTCGTGATCGACGACGGCCGCCGCTATCTCGAGCGCAGCCGCGAACAGTTCGATGTGATCACGATCGATCCTCCGCCTCCGCTCGAGGCCGCAGCCTCGAGCCTGCTCTACTCAGAAGAGTTCTATCGCGTGGCCCGGCGCCGCCTGCGTCCGGGAGGAATCCTGCAGCAGTGGCTGCCGACCACCAGCGACGACGATCCCCAGGTGGTCGCCGCAGTCACGCGGTCGCTGAAGAATTCCTTTCCTTACGTGCGCGCCTTTTCTGACGAATTCGGACTTCACTTTTTGTGCAGTGACCGCCCCACTCCAACTCGCTCAGCCGAAGACCTAACCCTGCGTCTGCCGCCAGGTGCGATGGCCGACTTCGCGGAGTGGGCCCAACCTCTGCCAGCGGGAGTGAAGGCGCAGGTGTATCTGGAATTCTCCGCGCTGCTGCAGCAAGAGTTGCCGGTCGATCCATTGATCGCCGCTTCGCCGTCAACGCCCGCACTCACCGACGACCGGCCAATCAACGAGTATTACGCTTTCCGTAAGTGCGGATGGGAAAGAGTCCCTTCGCAGATCAGGATTCCGAGTGACATGGAAAAGCATCGACGAAAAAAGAGAAACCCATGAATCTTCACCGACTGTCGTGCACCGCTGCTTAAGCCTCGTGTTTGGCCTAACAGCCGCATGGGCGGCTGTTTCGCCTTACCCATCCGCTGCTATTCGTAAAATCCGTCTGCCGGGACGAGACACCTGCGGGAAGTCAACGCATAGCGGAATGCTGGTTTTGTCCCCGCCGTTTCCGATCTTGCGTTAATCATCTGGGCAGATGGACGCGTCTTTCGCTATCCGCTTTTGAAGAACTCCGAGCTGTAGCCAAGAAATTAGGTCCCCCGAAGTCACAAAAGAGACTAGTACTAACGAGGTAGCCCCGTGCGAGTTTTTTGAATACGACTTTGTGGTCAACCTACGCTACGACGAAATTTGAAATGCTGCACGCAAACATGCCAGGTTCGAGAGATTGATAAAGCCAGGTACTGCACCCTGGTAGACCCCGCCGGAAAGATCGTTGCTCGCCACGAACCTGCCCACACCCTCACCAGAGATTTCAAGGCCGAGTGGGACGGCACCGCTCAGCAAGAAAAAGCAAAGCAGGGCGACAAAGCCAGGTCCGAAAAAGTCTGAAAGATCAGCCCTCAAAACCCAGCCCACTTTCGTAACTTCCCCACTCTCTCTCCACATCGGCACAATGGGAACTGCGGCCGGAAAGCAGAAGGCCGAGGCATGAGCAAGAAGAAGCCTGGCGGATCCCGGAAGCCGGCCAAAAAGCCGGAACTGCAGGGCCGAACATCCCGCAAACACGGCACGCGCGACGGGAAACCGCGACCGCCTGAGAACAGGCGGAAAACAGGCGGTCGGACCCTGCGCAACGGGCTGGATCCGGCCATCGGAAACAAGACTCAATTTCAACCCGGCCAGTGCCCCAACCCCGGTGGGCGGCCGAAGAAAAAGCCAGTCACCGAGCTCTATCGGGCGCAGCTGGAAAAGCCCGTGCCCGACGACCCGAAACACCGCACTTATGGCGAGCTCCTGGTGGAATGAAAAACCTAACTGTCTTCCCGGCGACGGCGACGCCTCCCCCGCCAGATAAATTGACGTAATATCGCCTCTCTGACAATGTCGGCTGTGTCAAGTACTTTTGAGCGTACTAACCCCTGCACTCGTAAGAGCGCGCCATTTCGCTCTCGCTGAAACTGTGCCGTTCCAACCAAGGCTCGCTCGCAATCATTTCAGGTCAGGAACTCAGTCCGACCCATGCATCTCTTCGGTCACAACGTCGATCATGATTACTACTTCGAACTCCCCCCGTGAAGGGGAGCGGAACGCCCAATCAATTGCTCGATTTTCTACTTCACACCATGACGATATCCGGGCTGTCCCGCGTGCGAACCGAACTTTCTCAACTGCTCGTAATCCCATTCCTTGCGCATCATCCAATACATCTGAACGGCGAGTTTGCGGGCCATCGCGACCTTGGCGATCTCCCGTCCCCGTCGCATCGCCAGGTGGAAATACTTACTACGCCATTCCGGGATGCTGCGCGCCGTCACTTGCGCCGCTTCTACTAATAAGAAGCGCAGCAGTGAGTTGCCTTGTTTCGTGATATGGCCCAGCCGTCGCCGATTCCCACTCGATTCCTCCAACGGCACCAGTCCCAGATAACTCGCGATCTGCTTGCCACACTGAAACCGATCCGCTCTCCCGATGATCAACACGAAGGCCAACGCCGTCAGTGGCCCCACCCCGGGATGCGTTTGCAATCGCCGCGCCTCAGGACATTTCTCCACTTCCTGCTCAATCGCTTGCGTCAGCTTCGCCACCGTCGAGTCCAGTCGGCCCAGCAACTCCAGCAGGTCGCGCCGGCGTTGGCTCGCCCAGGGGGCTAACCGGAACGCTTCCAGTTGTTCCCGTCCGGCTTCCCGCCACAACCTCTTCTTGCACCGCAGACCTTCGTTGAGCGCCACCGCTTGCAGCTGATTCATGATCCGTGTGCGCGCCTGCACCATTCGGTGTCGGTGCCACAGCAGTTGCCGCAGATCGCGATTCTCCCAGCTCGGCACCCAGATCTGCGGAAAGCGATCTTCCAGCATCAATTTCAGAATCAGCTCGGCATCCTGGCGATCCGTTTTCTGCTTGCGTACTCGCTTCGTACGGATCTCAGCTGCGTCACCAATCCATAACTCGAAGTTCAGCTCCGCCAGCAGTCTCTCGAACCAGCGCGCATGCCCACTGGCTTCCATCCCCACGCGCACCGACTTTCCCTGCCCCGCCAGATCACGGTAAAACTTTTCCGCTTCCTCGCGGTGTTGATCTGGCGAACAAAAGGCGCAAAGTTGCGATAAGGCCTGCTTACGTCAGTTGACCCGTTTGCTTCCGTTTTGCCCGTTATAGATCCACGAAGGGGCCAGTGGCCTTTGATTTCGGACCCGAACACATCGGTCGTTCCCGATCCGCAGCATGTGCCACTCCCGCTCGTCGTGTTCCACGAGAGACTATCCTTCCCCCTTGGAACCATTGGGCAGCCGTTGCCGTATCTAAGCCTTAGACTCCCGGGGAGGACCTATGCGTTTCACCCAGAACCCAGGCAGGATCGCAGGCTTGCTATACGTACTCGCGTCAATCGTGGGCATCTTCGGCCTCCTGTACGTTCCCAGCAAGCTGATCGTGGACGGAAACGCGGTGGAGACCGCCCGCAACATCGCCGCCTCCGAGACACTGTTTCGTCTCGGCATTGCTGCGCACCTCATCGGCGAGGCCCTATTTGTCTTTGTCGCCCTAGCTCTGTATGACTTGTTCAAGTTCGTCAACCACCGGAACGCCTTGTGCATGTTGACTTTGATTCTGATCTCAATCCCGATGGCGTTTCTGAATGAGCTGAACGCCATCGCCGCCCTCGTCCTGGTACATGGAGCCGATTTCCTCTCCTTGTTTGACCAGCCTCAACGCGATGCTCTGGCTATGCTGTTCCTCAATGTGCATGGGTATGGATTTGATGTCGCCGGAATATTTTGGGGCCTTTGGCTGTTTCCGCTTGGGCTCCTGGTGTACCGGTCGGGCTTTCTTCCCCGCATCCTGGGGGTGGCGCTGATGGTGAATTGCTTCGCCTTTCTGATAAGCAGTCTTACGTCGTTAGTACTGCCACACTACGAGGCACTCGTCCACGGATGGATGCGCCCATTCCACTTTGGCGAACAGGCGTTCATGCTCTGGCTACTGATCATGGGTGCAAAGCCAAGACCACTGGCGAGTCCAGCCTACGGTGCAATGCCTTCGTAATAGTGCTCAAAACCAGCGAAGAGTGTTTAGTCGCGGAGAGAATTGCGATGTTGAACCCTCGCCTTCCTCGCTACAATCGGCAGCATGAAAACTCGAATTGCGTTGCTTGTTGCGTGCCTGTGCTGGGCTGCGGTGGCACAACAGCAAACCACCCCTCCCTCTGAAACGGGCCACATTGCGAATAATGTTGTCTTTATGTCCTCGGGAGACAAATTCGGGGTGAACCTCGCTGGGGCGGCAGACGGAACGGCACTGAGCATCACCGAAGCGCCTAATCTTAAGAAAGCTACAAGATCCATCGAATCCTTCCTGGTCATGGCCGGACCTTCGGGACGAACCCGTATCATTCGCACTTCGAATGTCATTGTGGTACGTTCACGACTGCCTTTTTCGATCCCGCATTGCCCGCGTTGTGTTGCGCCCGCACAGTCACCACATAACGTCCGTGCAGATCCGGGTTATTGGTGGAGGCTCGCAGGAAGACGTTTTGAGAGTACCGTCCCCCAAGACCTAAATGGACGATTCCCTTCTGCCGAAGTCTTCCAGTTTTGTCTGTCAGCGCGAACGTTGCGCTATTCGGGTTCACGCCGGCAAGGTTGTCAGTGATGGTACCGGAGACCGGTATCCGCAACAGTTCACCTTGCGGCGACTGCACGATGTTGGCAGCAGCGCGCAGCGTGATCCTGGGCGGCTTTGTATCGTTAGCTGTGCCGCCATTCAACAGTACGCTGACCGAACCAGAGCCCTGACCGGCATTCCCTATTATGAGATCTGGCAGACCGTCGCCGTTCAGATCTGCAACAACCACGCGAATCGCTTCAAAATCGGTGCCATAGATCAACGTCTGTCGAAAGGTTCCATCACCGTTACCAAAAAGGACTTCCGCTGTTGCGGTTCCACTGCTACAGCTAAAGACATTGCATTGGTTGGCGACAGCAACGTCGAGTTTGCCGTCGCCGTCAAAGTCCGCAACGTTAAGCGACGATGCTCCTATACCGCCAGAATCGTATGTGACCACGGGCTGAAAGGTCCCGTCGTCATTACCCAGCAAAATGCCTATACAACCATCATCACTGGGTGGATGGCCTGCACAAAATTGCGCGTTGCTCACCAGCAGATCGGGTTTCCCGTCGGCATTTATATCTGACACCACAAGAGGGGTCGCATACAGGCCGCCGGTTGAGTAAACGACAGCACTTTGAAAGGTTCCATCGCCCCCGTTGAGCAGCACTGCAAGCTGTCCGCCACCACCAGTTAGTACTACGTCGGGATTCTTGTCTCCGTTAAGATCTGCAGCAATCATGAAGGCGGGATAAGATATGCCTGCGTTATAGGTTTGGACGGTTTGGAAGGTCCCGTCCCCGATCCCCAACAGCACGCCGAGATTACCCAAGCAGTTACCGCAGATTAACTGATTAGTTACGAGCAAATCAGGCGTATGATCCCCGTTCACATCGGCCACAATGACGAAACTAGCGATGAATCCTCCGGAATCGTAGATCTGCACGGGCTGAAAGCTTCCGTCGGTGTTGCCCAGCAAGACTCCCACACTGCCTTCTCCAAACGGGCACAGTTGTCCGCTCGCTGCACAATTGGATACAACGACATCGAGGTTCCCATCCTTGTTCAAGTCCGCTATCGCAATCGCGGTGATGGCGCCCCCTGATGGATAATTGTGAACCGCCTGAAACGTTCCGTCTCCGTTGCCCAATAACACGCCTACCGAACCGTCGGAACACTGATCGAAGATGTTTGCGCAACCAATCGCAACCACCAAGTCCGGCTTGCCGTCGTCGTTCACATCCGCAACAGAAACAGAGAACGCATGGTGACCGCCCGTATCGTATGTCACTACCGGTTGGAAGGTTCCATCACCTTTGTTCAGGAGAACTCCCACGCTACTACTCGTGCATTCCCTGGAATTCACGCACCAGTTGGCGACTAGTATGTCCGGTTTGCCGTCGCCGTTTACGTCTGCGGTGACCATCCAAGCCGTCCCCCCGCTGTTATGAAAATTAGCATTCTGGCCGCCCGTACTATAAGTCATCGCTGGCAGGAACACGGGTGTACTCGCTGCCCAGGCGCTCTGCGTTATGGCCAGAGACGCGACGATCAAAGCGGAAACACTTAGAGCCTGAGAACAACCAGCGAGCTTGCCGGTCATGGGAGACCTCCCTTATTACGAACGGTTGGGAGCCGTACGGGATCCTTCGAGTTGTCCGTTGCTGCGCAGGCACAGCGGGACAAGGGTTGTCGTTAGCTAACGCTCTCTGGATGCAAGTTCTAGCACAAGAGCGCGGTTTTTCCTATAGCTGTCGCAAAATCTTAGTACCCTATCGACAAGTGCGCCGGCGCCGAGCGCCCGCGTGGACCCGAGTGTTTCCCGCCGGGGCACTTGCGATAGGGGGATTTGGACGAAGCCGCTGGCGTTTGTGGCGGACGCGGAGGGCTATATAAATATTATGGTATGGGGATTCAATGGCCGTTTCGCCATCTCATCGCCCTCAGGCCACGCTAACTGCCAATTCTGTTGAAACGTGAGTTCATGCACAGACGCATATTATCACCTGCAGTCGAGCTCTTGCATCATCCCACACAAACTGCCGCCCCCGAACACGCGATAGCGTCCGCCGCGCCAGCGGCTTCGTCCAAATCGCCATTGCGCTCATCGACTGGTCGTGAGT
>QIAN01000425.1 GCA_003225005.1 Acidobacteriota bacterium
CGATCAGGCGGTGCCCGTCCTGGAAGGGGCGCTCAAGACCTCGCCGCGGCAGCCTTCGTTTGTCATTCCTCTGGGGAACCTGTACCTGAAGAAGGGCCGCTACGACGATGCGGTCACTCTCATGACCGATCTTCTCTCGAAGTCGCCGGATCTTGCGGAGGCGCGCTTGATCCGAGCCCAGGCCCTGCTCACGCAGGGCAACGGCGATCGTGCAGTCGAGGATGCCGCGGCCGTGGTCAAGGCCAACCCCAAGGCGCCCGCCGCTCACTACTATCTGGCTCGGGCGTATTCATTGCTCGGGCGGAAGGCCGAAGCGCAGGCTTCCTTTCAGGAAGCCCTCCGCCTCAACCCGCAGTTCCGCGAAGCCAAGGACGGCCTGGCAGCGTTGTCCGGCCAGAAGCCGGACCAGGCCAAGCAGATCGAGCAGCTCCAGGCGGCGCTCAAGAACGACCCCAAGAATATTGCCGTGCGTGAAGCGCTCGCCCGCACTTATCTCCAGAACGGGCAGGTCAAGGAGGCGCAGGCCGAGCTCAAGACGCTCCTGGATCAAGCCCCGACTCATGCCGAGGCTAACTTCCTGATGGCCCAGATCTTGAGCCAGCAGGGCAATGACGACGAGGCGGTGAACCATCTCCGGGCCACGCTCAGAGGCAATCCGTCGCACCTCGGGGCTCATCTCTTGCTCGGAGCCTACTTGGATCGCAAGGGGCAGTCCCAGCAGGCGCTGGACGAGTACGAGGCAGCCCTGCGCGTGAATCCGAATCTACGCGATGTGAAGCTTCAGGTCGGGTTTCTCTACGTCAAGCTGGGTCGAGCATCCGAGGCATTGAGAATCGCTCGAGAACTGGAGCAGGTCGCGCCCAAGAGCTCTGCTCCGCTGCTCTTGAAAGGCGTCACCCTTCTCACCCAGAACAACGCACAGGGGGCCATCGAGGCCTTCAACGCGGTCCTGAAGATCAAGCCCGACGTTCTGGAAGCCCACCGGGGACTCGGCCAGGCCTATCAGCAGCTTGGACAGAACGATCAGGCCGTGGAGAGCTATCGGCGCGCCTTGGCGCTGAACGACAAGGACGTGGCCTCGCTGAACAATCTGGCGTGGATCGTGGCTGAAGTACGTAAGAAGCCAGACGAGGCCTTGCCTCTGGCGACCAAGGCCGAACAACTCGCACCAGGAAGCGCAGAGGTCCTGGATACCCTTGGCTGGATTCAATACCGGCGTGGGGCATACGCGGAGGCCGAAAAATCTCTGGTGCGGGCGACCGAGAAGGCCCCGAACCATGGCACGCT
>QIAN01000424.1 GCA_003225005.1 Acidobacteriota bacterium
CGCATCATGGAAAAAAACTCGCTGGTGATTCATCCCGGCGAAATTGTCGTGGAATTTCTCGAACCGATCGATGCTTCCAAGTATTCCCTGGAAGAGAGGGACATTTTGAACGAGCGCGTGCGCATGGCGATGGCTGCAGCCTTGCCCCCAGATCAACAGCCCGTCGGGCTTTCTAGTTAACAATAACTTGACCCTCCCCCTGCGTTTTGTGTAAGTGTTGCATCTAAAGGGTTTAGCTTTCCTGTAAGTCTTTTGTTTGCAACACATACGAGGGGATCCCATAAGTGTTGCAGATAAAGGGCTTAAGGCAGGGGCGGGCAGCGAGCTGTGAACGTGGGGGAGCGGCGCAAAGGAGGTTGACAGTCGACAGTCCTGACAGGGTCGAGATCTTCGATTGAAGGTTGAAGGGGAAGCGTTGGAAGGGATACCCAGCCAGTCCCGGCAGGGCCGGGATCTTCGAGTTCGCAAGCTCCGGCCAATGAGTGAATGTGCAGGGGTACGACGATCAACAAGGCCGACTCGGATGATCTTCTCTTGGTGAACCACGACGCCCCGACAGGGGCGGGGTAGACGCCGTCCACAGAGATCACGCGGAGGCGGGGAAACGAATCGGTGAGGATGGAGAGCGACGAACACGCGGAAGGATAGCATGGGAGTAAGGTTTGGCTAAGCGATTTGCAGTGAATGGTCGAAAATGAACATCGAACGGTTATTAGGGTGGGTGAATGGTTTCTGTGGATGTGAGACGAGCAAGAAAAAAGCAAAATCAAAAGCCCCACACGTAAACCCGACGTGATTGATTGGATAAGAGCGAAGGCTCCATTCGGTAGCCGAGTAAGCTTCCGGTTGGAGGACCGAAGCATTCGGTAGGAAGGAGCCTTCGATGATCATAATTGGATGTGATTACCACCCCAGTTGGCAACAGATTTGTTGGGTAGACACGGTCACCGGGGAGACCCAAGAAAGAAAGTTGGAGCACGCGTCGGGAGAGGCGGAGAGGTTTTACCGCGGATTGCCTGGGGCTGCTCTGATCGGGATGGAGTCGACTGGCAACTGTCAGTGGTTTGTGGAGTTGCTGACTGGTCTGGGACACGAGATATGGATTGGTGATGCGTCAAAAATTCGCGCGTGCGATCCAAGATCACAAAAACACGATCGGCGTGACGCCGCGCTGATTTTGAAACTGCTGATGGAAGGGCGGTTTCCGCGGATCTGGACTCCATCAGGTGAAGAAAAAGATCTGCGGCAACTTTTGATTCATCGCTACAAGCTGGTGCGGATACGCGCGCAAGTGAAGACCGAACTGCAGCACCTGGCGATGAACCAGGGCATCACCAAGAAGGGGAAACTGTGGAGCAAAGCAGGCGAAAAGGTGCTCCGCGAGTTGCCGCTCGCGCCCTGGGCCAGCCAAAGGAGAAAAGACCTGTTCAGGGTAAGAGAGATGTTGAACGAGCAGATTGATCTGCTCGATCGTGCCGTGGTGGAAGCTGCAGAGAAGAACAAAAAAGCTCGACTCCTAATGACCCAGCCAGGAGTGGGGCCGATCACTTCGATGGCGTTCGTGCTGACGATGGGAGATGTTTCACGATTTCAGCGTGGCAAGCAGGTGGCGAGTTACCTGGGGCTGATTCCGCGAGAGTACAGTTCGGGCGGACATCAGCGACTGGGGTCGATCAGCAAGCAAGGGAACCGCTTCATGAGGATGTTGTTGGTGGAAGCAGCTCAAGGAGCGGTGCGGTACGATCCGGGATTTCGCAACGAGTATGTGCATCGCTGCCACAGGAAAGCGAAAGGAGTGGCCAAGGTGGCGGCGGCAAGGAAATTGGCGATTCGACTCTACTGGATGCTGCGAACGAATACCGAGTATCCAGAGGTCGTTCGTGTCGAGAGCAGCTCGCGGGTGCCGCTGGTCAGCGCAAGCTAGACCGAGGGATTGATTGGGCGCTCTCGCCCCGATTCCCATCGGGGTTCGGATAGAAGAATCATGGCTGCGGTTAGGCCGTATCGATGGTTGGCGGAACGATCTGTTCGTAAGGGCCGCCGAAAGCTGATTCACCGCGAGAGTTTCAGAGCTTCGGTCCTCCACCACTCTGAGATCCAAGCGGTGCTGAAAAGCATTGCGACGAAGATTTGTCTCGCCTTCGCTCTTATCGAGGGGCACCCAAGTTCGTTTTAGGATTTGCTGTCCGGGCCACCCGTCCACTGATCTGCCCCCTGGCTCCGCGCACGGGATCATACGACACCAAAATCTCCTGAACTCAAGGCCCCACGCTTCCGGTAGAATTCGGTTCTCTCGACGCTGTCCGGATTTGACTCATTCAAAAATCAGAAGGTACTGGCGCGAATTAGAAACCAGAATCCAAACATTGGTAGGGTTAGAATTGCGTCGATGACCGGATTCAGTGTACGAGTGCGCTTTGTGATGGCTTCGCCCATTTCGACGATTAGCCAGAGTGCGGCGCAGACCGCAGTGCCTCTGAATACCGTGAAGGCGCCTACCGCAAGAGGTTTGGGGACTCCATGTAGAGGCAATAAAGCAAGCATAGCGAGCCAACTCAGAATGACTGCGGCACGAAAAACTAGACGCAACCGCTGCAAAAACCGATTTTCAAAATCTAGGTTAGTTGTCACTTTTTACGGCTCCGCTGGTCCGACAAGGTCGTCTGGTGGATCGCTTGTCATGGTCTTTTGCCGCTCTCTATTGATCATGAAATCTCTCGAATGCTCGATGAGTCCATCCCAACTGCCAAATGGAAAGCGCCAGTCAAAGTGGACATCTTGCAACTCGTCACCCTTGACATAGCTCAAGTGTATGTCCACTCCTTCGCGGTTTCCACCTCGGTATTGGTCCCCTTGGTGTTGAGAAAGCTTATCGCCCCACTCATTTGGGCCTCTAAGACTGGAAGCCAGTTGATCGAATGAATGTCCCGGCAATGCTGTGAGGATGCCGCCAGCCGCGCAGGTGCCGCGGCAATTTGTGTTGAAGACTCCTTGAAATCCCTCGAATCCGCCGGTTCCGTTTACAACGGTTGCTTGCGTATTGGAGGCGAAGACTCCCGTATACTTACCGTCGATGTGGATGCCCTTGCTGTCGAAATTAACGTCGTGCCCTACGATGTTCCCGTGACTGTCAGTTTGGATCGTTGTTCTGGTGAAATTCTTGTGATCTTTGTCCCAAGTTCCGACATAGTCTTTGTGGCACTCATCCGATTCTTTTCCACATCCCTTTTCCCACAGGTCCATGCCTGTTGGATCGGTGTAGCGAAGAGGATTGTTTCTGGCATAGGCGTAAAGGTTGAACCGCTGCGGGTCCGTTACCCGACGCCGGGTAATGACGATCGGGTCCGGACTCATGAAACGGCCCATTGAAGAGCTGTTATATCTGGCGCCGAAGTTGTCGAGGCCGGATTCGGCGTCGCGTTCTTTGCCGGTGAATTTGTAGTGGTTGGTGGTGACCTGGGGGTTCCATTCCTGGCCGAAGGGGAGGTAGGTAGCGGACCAGGTTTGGTTGCCGGAGGAGTCGGTCATGAGGCGGGCGGAGCCCAAGTGGTCGGCGTGGTAGTACCGAACGCCGAGACCGCTGGCGCCGGTTAAGAAAGCATCGTCGAAGCGGGCGGTGGTCAGGCCCGTGGGCTGGTAGATTTGGCAATAGAGTGAAACCGAAGCGGCACCCGATGGCACCGTGTAATTGGTCGAGAGGTGGGTCCACACTCCAGTGGAAGTGACGGCGGAGCCGTAATAGGCAAGCACGTTACCGTTTGCGTCTAGGACGGCGATGTCCCACGCTATAACGCCTCCGGTGGCGGAGCCCGGTTCGATATAGGCCCATCCTCCGAAGGTGAGTTGGTCGCCGGGATTCACGGAGACTAATTGTCCTGCTGAAACGCTGACTGCTGTAGTGGAAGAGAGTTGCAGGTAGTTATTCCCGGAATGGGCGCGGGTAGGGTCGGTAATTACTTGAGCGGTTCCCGATGGATCGCTCGTTCCCCACTGCCAAGCTTCCATGCCCTGTTCAAAGCCTGGGTTAAGGATGTCATCCGTGCCAGCCGCGGCGAGCCGCCGACCGCCAGCGAAGATGTAGTCGTTCCACAGGAGATCGCCCGGATTGTATTCCGCGAGAACATCGCCATTGAAGTAGATGTACTCGGTCGTGGCAGAGCCGATTTTCTTGGCCATGCGGCGGCCCTGCGAGTCATACGTATAGGTTGCGGCTCCGGAATTGAGCGATGTCAGGTGATTTTCGGCATCATACGCATAACTGTTGGTCCCGTCGTTGGTCATGTTACCGGCAGCATCGTACGCAAAGCCGGTGTTGGTGATTTGGTTGTTGGCGTTGACGCCGAGGTTGAGCATATTCGTGGGGCAGCCGGGCACGTTTGGCGTTTCGGTGCGCAAGTTGCCCCAGGGGTCATAGCCGAATTGTTGTCCCCAGCAGTCGGGCCCCGAGGTGCCGGTGGTTTGTGCGGTGTACAGGCGATTGAGCGAGTCATAGGAAAAATTCTGAGAGAGGCCGGAGTTGAGGTTGTCGGTGATGCTGATGACGTTGCCGTTGTTGTGGGCCGAAGTGTCATAAAAGCCGTAAGTGCGATTGAGAAGAGTGGACGTGGTGTTCGCGAGCTGCTGGTTCAAGGGCTGGAGGCGCTTATTGTAGGTGCTGGTTTCCGTGGCGCCGTTGCCGAGGGCGAAGGTCGTGGGTGAGCCGAAAGGAGCGTAGTTGGCGCTGCTCAAGTAGTTGTAACCGTTGAAATCATCGACAAAAATCTTCGTGGGCCGACTGGCGCCATTGAACTGGCTCTTGATTGCGCGCCCGCTGGGGTAGGTTAGAGAGGTTTGGTTGCCTGCAAGGTCGTAGCTCGCCGAGATTGTGCTCCAAGCACCGGGACAGCCGGAAGTTTCGGCCGTATTCAGATAATCCTCTTGAAAGCTCACGCGGCCCATGGTGTCATAGCCAAAAATGGAGTAGGTTGGCCAGCAAATGCCGTCGTATGTTCCTTCGCTTGTGAGCCTGCCGATGGGGTTGGTCAGCGTCCAGTTTCCCCAGGTGGTTTGATCGTAGTAGTAACCGATAGCGAAGGTAGGAGAATAGGTCTTGCATGCCAGACGATTGAGCGCGTCATAGCAATAGCCGACCGAAACGTTTCGAGCGTCCGTCTTGCCGGTTAGATTGCCGTTGGCGTCGTAAGAATAGGTGGTGGTGCCGGATTCGGGATTTGTGGCGCTGGTCAGGCGAGAGAGGGAGTCGTAGACGAAGGTGCGCTGGCGGGAGCCGTTCTGCACGACAGAGAGCAGATTATCGAGCACGTCGTAGCCGTAGGCGGTGACGTAACCGAGGCCACCGGGGTCTTCAGTGACCTGCGTAAGGCGGCCAAGACCATCGGTCGCGCTTTGGCGCTTCTTGCCAGCTTGGTCTGTAACCGTGGTCGTGTTTCCCGAGTAGGCGGTGAACACGGTATTGGCGGGCTGAGAACCTGGGCACGCGCCACCAGAGGGCAGCGTGCCGTCCGGTGGAACGACGAGGCAGGACCGACCGAGGGCGTCGTAGAAATACGTCGTGAGTCCGTAAGTTGAGTCGCCGGTGGTGCAGTAGGGATTGGAGACAGTGTAAACGTGGCCGAGACCGTCATACGTCGTGTCGGTGCGGTCGCCGCTGGCGCAGTCCGGGTCACTGGTAAGGACAGACCTGACGGTGTGGCCAAGACCGTCCATGGTAGTGGTGCTGGTGACGTACTGGTTCGAAGTGTTCATCAGCCGCGACGTTGTAACGCTGGGAGACGGAGGCGAATCGTTGTAGGAATGTGTCGTCTTGCCGCGCTGATTCCCGTTGTTGGGGTCGGGGGGATAATCCACCTCCGTAAGCCTAAGCAGCGGGTCCGCGTACTGGTAGTTAGTGGTTTGGCTGTTCTGGTCGGTCGAGCTTCGTAGTTGTCCGTCTGTGTATCCATAGCAAAGATTTTGCGCGTGCCCGAGCGCATCGATGATCTGCGTGGGGTACGCATTGGTTTGACCTGATGGTGGAGCAGCACCGCCGCACGAAGCATAGCTGTCGGCGTAAAAGTACTGGGTTGTGTGATTGGAGCCAGTCATATCAGCGCAGCTAGTGCTGCCACATGGATCGGTCATCGTGGCAACTTGTCCGGTGTCGTAGTACGTGAACGTCGTTGCGGGGGATGTTCCACCCGTGTTCAGCCAGCGAGTTACGGAGGTGGCATTGCCACGAGGCGTACTTACAGGAACCACGTTTACAGCGCCGGATGCCACTAACGAGCTTCCGTCGTACCCATACGTGGTTTGCTTCATCTGAGTGCCCGAACCATCGTACACCGTCACGCTGTCGGGTTCGTTCAAGATGTGCGTGCCGAAGTTGTGGTAAACAACCGCTGTGTGCCGCCTGAGCGGGCCGATTGCCGATGCGTTTAGTCCCGCGCTTAGAGTTGTCCCGTTATTTCCACATGAAGGGTCCGGTGGCTTCGCGCCCTCGGCTTGAAAGCCGTACTCATAAATATCGGAAACCTCCCAATTGCTGTAGCAGCGCAGGGTTGCATTGCCTTGGCCATTATCGAGAATAGCCTGCTCTCCGATCATGTGAAAGCCGCTCAACCATGTTTTGTTGACCGTTTTCAGCGTGTGGCTGCTTCCGTCTTGGTAGACGATCTGTTGTTCGACGGGAACTTGACTGCTTCCAATCACACTGCCGGGAACGTAGTTGTACGTCGTAACCGTGACTTGATGGGTTGCGGCTAAGTCAGTGCTCGTGACGGTCGTGCTCTTTTGTGACCACGCGGCAGAATTTCCGCCGAGTCCCCAAGTAGTGGGCGCATAAGAGAAATGCTGATGAAGGACCTCAGTCACGCCGTCATAACTAACGTATCGATCCGTGATCGCCGCTGTGTCATGAAGCAACCAGCACGTGGCGTTGGCTGTGCCTGATACTGGCCACTGTTCGTAGGACACTTCGGATGACGTGTTCAGTCCCCAGACGTACCGAACGTAGCCGCCGCCCGGAAAAGTAATCTTGTTTGGCCTCGCATAGGTAGAGTCATATGAGAAAAAGTATTTCTGCGTGGGATTGCCGGGGATATCTATTTCGCTGACTGCCGAAATCTGTTGTGGAGAGGTTTGATTTGCGGTCATAGTGCATGGCCCGGCTACTCCGTTATCGCCAACGTCGTGGCCCGATTCTGGAAAGCTCTCTGTAACTGTTGTCCAATGAACCAGCACGTTGCCACTAAGACCCGCGACCGTGACCTGATCGCCACTGCTGCTGCCAATGCCGGACCAAGAAACGACTGTGCGGCCCAACGTATCTTTATAGCTGCCGCTTGTTCCGCTGTTAGAACTTCCGGTGAAAGTGATTTGATTCCCGTTTCTGTCCGTGATTGTTTGGGCCATTAATCCCCATGGCGTAGGCGTATCGGAAGGTGCGAGTTGGAAGCCCGGAAACTGGTAGTTGGTCCCAGAGGGATCGGTGACCGTGAGCGCTGGATGAACGGGCCAAGACGGAGTGCCTGACGATGCGACAAAGTCGTACGACGGCCCGCCGACGCCGATCACGCTGCACTCCCAACCGTATTGAGTGTTGCCGTCGTCCGGCCACTGCCCGTGCATTGAGAAGTTGCGTTGAATGCCGTCAGAACCCCGAAAAACGTAATTCTCTGTGTAGTCGCAATAGACCTCTTGTTGTTGAGGATTCAAGCCGTAGGGCGCTTTGTAGACCTCCGCAGTGTAGACAGGCAGTTGGTAGTTCCAGCCGTTAAGCTGAAAGGGCGGTGCCGGGAACAGTACCCACAATACGGTCGGGCCTGTACCCGATGGCGAGAAGCGCTCCGACGAGTTGTAATGGATTCCGAATGGAAAAGATAACTTGCGTCCGGGTGGAGGCTGAATCGGGAGGTCGAACGATAGCGACCCGTCAGCCGGATTTACGGTTTCCGCCCCAATGCCAATGTAATCATGACCCACTCCCGGTTTCGGCAATTGCGCGACTGTGGCTGGATCGGGTATTTGAGCGCTCGTAACGGACGCAATAAACAAGGGAACAACCGCGAAAAGAAGTCGGATGAACCGAATCGAGGGCATGGGGCCTCCAGATTGCAAGTCCACGGACCAATCGAGCGCGAGCAGGAGCGTGGAGGCTGAAATTTGCCGTCGGGAGGGAGACGGCGCGGGGGAAAGTAAAGCAGAACAATGGGGGCAACAATCGGGAGGATTCTCTAGATTGGAATCAGGTGAATTGCTGAGGGAAGGTACTAAGGGAGTACTAGGGGGAAGTAGAAGCGGAGAATGGAAAATAGAAAACGGAAAATAGAAAACGGAAAATAGAAAACGGAGAAGAGGGATTTCTCGCTGTGCTCGTCCGTAAACCCGTCCGGGATGCAGAAGGCGCAAATGACGGGCGGAGGGGAAGAAAACCGGAAGGCAGAAACTGGAAAGTGGGGAGGAAGAGAAGAGAGATCCCTCCGCTGCGGTCGGGATGACAGCCCGTGGAGAAGGGAATGATGGGCGGGGAGGGGAAGAAAACTGGAAAGCAGAAACTAGAACTCAACTCATAAATCAAAGATCCGGAAAAACCAGGATGCTTCAGAGGCTAAAGCCCAGTCTTTCTAAGGCGTTTGCGGCACGGCTGAAGCCGTGCCCTCCTAAGAGCCATTTATGAGACAGGTTCTAGAAACTATGAGCGGCGCATGTCAGGGGCGCTGGAGACGGGCGAGTTGGGATTCGAGTTCGCGGACGCGCTTTTGAAGTTCGGGAAGGCGGTTCAGCGCCGCCATGGTCTTTAGCCACTCGCGATTCTCGACTGCGGGATATCCAGAGTACAGCGAACGCGGAGGGACGTCGTTGGGAACGCCGCTCTGGGCAGTGATCACCGCGCCGTCTCCCACCGTCAGGTGGCCGGCGGTGCCCACTTGGCCGGCGAGGATGCAGTTGCTGCCGACTTTAGTGGAACCGGCCAGGCCCACCTGCCCGCAAAGCATCGTATTAGCGCCAACTTGCGACGCGTGGCCAATCAAGACGAGATCATCGAGCTTGGTGCCGCGGCCAATGCGGGTTTCGCCAACGGTGGCGCGGTCGACACACGCGTTGGCTTGCACTTCCACGTCGTCTTCCAGGACCGCCGGGCCCGACTGCGTCATCTTGTACCAGGTGCCGTCTTTCTGTTTGGCGAAACCAAGGCCGTCTCCGCCGATGACCACGCCATTTTGCAGAATGACCCGATGGCCAATGCGGCAGAATTCGCGCACGACGGCGTGCGCATGGGCAAAAAAATCATCGCCGATTTTTGCGCCGCGATAGATTGTCACGAAGCTGTGCAGCACGGCATTGCGGCCAATTTCAACGTCCTCGTCCACGTAGCAGTACGGTCCGACGTGGGCGCCGTCACCGATCTTTGCGCTCTTGCCGATGATCGCCGTGGGATGAATCCCTGGCGCATAGCGTGGCGGCTGATAAAAAAGCTCGAGCGCATGGGCAAAGGCGAGATAAGGATTTGGTGAGCGCAACGCGGCGAGGGGGAGCATGGACGCTTCGCGATCCAGCGCAATTCCCTCTTCGATGAGAACCGCCGAGGCGCGCGTGGTCTTAAGCAACGGAAAATACCGCCGGTTCGCGAGGAAGGTGATTTGCCCCGCTTCGGCGTGTTCGATGCCCGCGACTCCGTGAATCTCGATTTCCGGCGGGCCTTCCAAGCGGCAACACAATTTTTGCGCGATATCGGCAAGTCTCATGGAAAAGCTCCTGAATTGTTTGGTGAGGCTGACTGCGAGTCTCGCACAGGGCAAAGAGGGAAGTACAGCGGGGGCGTGG
>QIAN01000429.1 GCA_003225005.1 Acidobacteriota bacterium
AGAGGAAAAGACCAACAGAAAAAACATCTCGTAAGTGGTTGATTCTAAAGGACGCAATTTTGGTTGTTTTGGCGCAGCAACAGCCGAAATGCCGCCGGAAAAAGAAAGGCGGGAGCAAGCTTCCCGCACTCCAAATGCAGTTTTCTACGAAAATAAATATATCACGGATTACTGGAAAGTCAAAGTAAAACTTTGGCAGCGGGTCATTCCGATTAGGCGACTAACCAGGACCCACCGTGACTTATTGACCCGATGCGAGGACATAGCCTTGCGGGTCCATCCTATAGCCTCGTTGAATGAGTTTTTCACACGCCAAAGCGTGAGCCAAGGAAGTGGACTCGATTATGTGCAGCGACCGAGTCCCCTTAAACCACAGGACAATCTCTGCCCTCGTGTCCGTGTCAAACAGCAAGACCGCTCTCTCGCCGTCAGGATGCTCCGTCAAGTCGACCTTAAGTCCGCGCTCAACCACTCGGGAGGCTCTGCGAATCTTCTTTCCCATCTCGTTTTCGGCTTCTGACGGCGAACTCATACTTTCGTCTTCGATGGTCACTTCCACACAGTCAGAAGCGCGCAGCTTCGTGAAGCCCGTCATGTGTCCCTCAGGCGTGAGCGCAGTGCCCATCACCCAGACTTTGAATCGAGTGTCTTTGACAAAAGAATCCTTGTCCCCTCGGACAAGCTGATGGAAGAACCTAGTTGGCAAAGTGGCACAGCCCCCATAGGAGAGCCACAACGTCAGCGATCTGGCGTAAAAAAAGAAAGCCACTATGCTCAGTGAGACTGCACCTAAAGCAAAGTAGCGCTGCGGCTTCTTGAAAGCCACAAAGGGCAGGACGAGACAAGCGGTGGCGAGCGGCAGGAACATGATTGCGTTATTGGCGAAATCGTCGTTCATTCGCCCACGGCGGTTCGTGAGCGGTAAGACAGCCATCAACGCGACGAGCGCAAGCGAGCAAAGATAGAAGCAGGGTTGCCAAAATCTGGAAAACCGCTTTGTAAATATCCTGGCAGCGAACAAAAACGCAAGAAACAAAAAGGCCGCATAGCCCAGGAGAACCAGAAACGTCAAAAACGGGAGTCGCATACTCTCATTGTAGTCCCGGCACTCACATTACAACGTGTCGAAGTGACCAACTCCTGGTTAACGCGGTAACCGGTAAGGTCAACGACCAGCCGTTACTTTTTCGATTTGCCGACCAAGCGGGAGTTGCCGTGCAATGTGGGGCGACACGAGTCATGCATCGGAAAGACTCCGAGCTGCAGCCGACCTGATCTCACGGACGATGATTCCGCCAATGACGATCAGGAACGAGGCGCTCAATTGCTTGATAATGATTCTCGGGAAAAGGCCTGGATCGACAGCGTAATGCATGGCAACCGATTCCCAGAAGATTGTCACGCTCATTATCAGAGATACAAAGCTCAGGGTTATCGTGGCTATCATTTCCCTGCGTTTAGCAATCATCGCAACAAAAGAACCGATGATTAGCGATATGAGGAGACTCCCCACAAAGACGGTGTAGTACATCCAGAATAAGTGACTGGCCGCATGCTTGGAATCGTAGTAGGGCATCACATGGTGGTTGAGAAGGAAAATAAATTCCATAATCACTCGCTGAAGATTGGCAGTAGCAAACTGCAGCAGGAAAGCACCGCTAAGGGTGGTAATGACGATCAACCACGGCGCGGTCCGAAATCCTCTGCCGACGAGACCTGCGATTGTTTTCACGCTCTGGCTCCAATACCAGCGACGGGCGCGACCTGTTCCGCACCTTGACGCCATGTCAGAGAATCTCTCGTCGAGAATCTGCTGTTGCATGCCTGTTTCCTCTTCCACGATGAACAGACCAACGAGCCACACAGCGATGCGAGGCGGCTGAACTATCAGCACTCGAGACATCACCAGCGCCGCTCAGTTAGGTTGAACTCGTGCGCCATACTTGGAGCCTCCTAGCGAGCCTTTCGCACCAGACCAACGCATTCTACGATACAACCGACCAGGCTTATGCGGAGAAGAACAACTCTCTGAATTGGTGACATGCCTGGTAAACGCCGTAATCGAAAAGTGGCCTACGACCAACAGTGGTTGACGGGAATCACTCGTAGCGGAGGGCTTCGACGGGATTGAGGCGGGCGGCGCGGGACGCGGGGTAGAGTCCGGCAATAAGGCTGACGATGATCGCGAATCCGATGGCGCTTAGCGCCAGCCACCAGGGAACGTAAGAGATTTTTACGCCGGGCAGATTCTGCCGGTGAAGATAAATGGTGGTGCCCCACGTCAGCGCGGATCCGATCAGCCAGCCGAGAGCAACACCAAAGACGCCGCCGAAGAGTCCCATAGCGCCAGCTTCCGCAAAGAAGAGGCTGCGCACGTCGCGGTCGGTTGCGCCAAGCGCTTTCAGGATGCCGATTTCGCGGCGGCGCTCGAGGATGGCCATCACCAGAGTGTTGATGATGCCGAGCGAGGCGACGGTGAGGGCGAGGCTTCCGAAAAGACCGAGGAAGAGATCGAAGACGGTGAAGACGAGCCGAAGACTCTTGGTGGCGTCCAGCAAAGAAAACGTGGCGAAGCCGAGCTGTTTGATGGCCGCTTCGACTTGCGGCACGTCCTTGGGCGAACGGACGCGCACGGTCATTGCCATGTAAGAGGGCTTCGCGGGATTGCCCGAGAGGAAGCCTTGCACGTCGTCCGGCTGAGCGACATGGAGTTGCTCGCCAGTCTTGAGCGGGAGATAAACGCGAGCCCCTCCAAACCCGCCAATCCCCGCCGAAGGATCGGACTCGGTAATGCCAACAATGTGCAGTGTCTTCTCGCGCGGGACTATCGATATGCCACCCGGCGAGATGCCGCCAGG
>QIAN01000428.1 GCA_003225005.1 Acidobacteriota bacterium
TGAGCGGATAAAGTTCTTCCATGAGATCGATTGTTGTCGCTTCGGCGCTGGAGAAATGCCGCGGCGACGGAGGATGTTGCCCACCGTCTGATCCGATAGACGATGGCCTACATTTGCCAAGGCACCTACGATCCGATCGTAGCCCCAGCTCGGATTTTCCCTCGCCATCTGCACCACCAAGCGTTCTGTCTCCTGATCTACCTTGGGGCGCCCTACACTTCGACGGGATTTCGACCCATCAAATTTGTTCGCGATGAGCTTCCGATACCAACCCAGAATCGTTTCGGGCTTGGCCGTGGCCGCCACGTCCTCCAGCGCCTTTCGAGGCAGGCGGTGAGCGATCTCCGCCAGTGTTGCTTTTTCTCCTTCCGAAAGCACCAGCCGATCCTTGATCTGCCCTCTCAGGATCCGGTTCTCCGCGGTCAGATATTCGTTTCGTAACAGGAGTTCTTGATCGACTGTTCCGGTGACATAGGCGACCAGGCGCGCCCAAAGCATTCCAGAGCCTCCCAAAACTTGATCGGTTTCAAAAACCAGCTGTGCGAGAAAATTGCGAGACCGGAAACCAAGCCTTTTCAATGCGTTTGAGATTTTTGACCATGCGCCTTTTAAGTTATCGAATCAGGAAGAAGGCTAAACGACATCACGTTAGCTATTCATTTCTCTTCATGAAAGCAGATGGCGACCAATTACGCGCGATCACATCTCTCATCGATTCTGGAATCATTCGCCCAGTCGTGGATCGAGTCTTTCCATTCGAATCGATCAAAGAGGCCATGACCTACGTCGAAAACGGACGTTCCAAAGGCAAGGTCATCGTCAAGGTGAGGTAGAAATCGTCTTGCTTCGGGGGGGGTGGGTGGATGTGGCGACAATCCGTTGTTGACTCCCGGATGACGGGAAACTGGAAGTAATGCGTCCGGGTTGGCAGATAGACGCCCATCACGTCGCAGATGTTCGGCAGCACTTGCCTCTGGTATTACGATTGCCATGCCAACTTCCCATTACCGATCTGGCTCCATTGCCGATCGGATTGATTCGGCGTTGCCGACCATCCCGAAGTCATCGCGGGAGAGCGGCATCGGCGGCTCCGAGAACGCGGATCTCGGGGATTCTATTCTGCGCCAACTGAAGGAAATGTTGAACGGCCTTCAAGGCAAAGGCTTCCCTCAACTGAACGATCCTGATCTTTCGCCGCAGCGGCTGCGACATTGCGGAAATCCAAATCCCGGCGCCTACCAGGCGCTTGGTGATCTCGGGTCAGCCCACCTCCATGAGGGTTCGGGGTTGCACACCCTCCGCCTGGAACCACTGCGCGACCAACGCGCGCGTGTCGGACCCAGCATCACGATGAATGAAATCGCAGCCCCTGAGATCCTCCTGTCTTATTCTTCGCTCCGCGAAGGGATGCGCCCGCGACGCGATCAACACCAGCTCATCAGGAATCTCAGCGAGAACACTCACTCCCGGAGGCGGCGCCTCACAGCCCACAAAGGCGAGATCGATCTCGCCGGATCCGAGAGTTTCCAGAAGGCGCACGCTGTTGCTTGGCTGCAAAGCCAACTCGACGTCCGGGTATTGGCGACGGTACGCGCTCAGGACGGGAGGAACAATGGCGTTTGCGGCCGTGACCGAGGCTCCGATTCGAAGATCGCCGCGCACGCCCTGCGCCAGGTCTCTGATCACGCGCGGCAGCAATTCAGCCTCGCGCATCAATGTCTGCAGCCGCGTTCGTAGCGCCCGCCCGGCTGACGTCAGTACGGCACGCCGTCCAAGACGTTCGAACATACGCACCCCGAGCATCTCCTCCAGGCCACGAATGTGACGCGAGACGGCGGACTGCGAAAGGCCCAGTCGCCGCCCTGTCTCCGAGAAGTTCGCCACCTGCGCCAATGCCAGAAATGTTCGCAGGTGCCGAAAATCAATGTCTGGCAGATTGCTATGCAGTTTCCGCATCATTTTGATCCAATAAAATCATTTCTATCATAGCAATCTGCGTCCTAGAATCAACTACAATTCACATTGTGGTCGCGCATCGGGGTGTCGCGTTTCAAAAGTTGCTTGCAGGTGGGTCATAAGTTCAGCGGATGAAAGGAGACAACAATGCTTCGAAGGCTCGGATTCCTCGCTGTATGCGGCGTGATTATCACCGCCGCCGTTCCCGCAGTGGGCCAGGTCGGAAACATGACTTCGCCGGCCGACGGCCACACCATTCACGTCACGGCCCCGCACGTTGTGGGCGGCAAGGTAATGGGACCATATCATCACTATTGCAAAGTTCTATCGCCCGAGCCCGTGATTGAGTGCCTGTGTTATAGCTCGAGCGATCCGGGCGCCCGCCTGGAGCAAGTCGAATACATCATCGCCAAATCCATCACTCGGACAGGCGCTGT
>QIAN01000074.1 GCA_003225005.1 Acidobacteriota bacterium
GAAGGGCCAGCGGCTCCATGATTCGGATTCCCGTGCGCGAAACGATTTTCGTTCCGCAATCGCAGATGCACCAGCAGTACGCGCTTGTGCGCGGACGCGACGTAAGAATCCTTTTTTTTGAATGCGTCGAAATGACCACCAGCCGCCCGAAGCGAAGGCCCGGCCCAATCCTGTAGCGCCGCGCCCACGGTCGCGTTTTGTCATAGGGCCGCACGCGATGGTAGTGCTGCCAAACAACCATTGGCGACCATCCCGTGGCTTCCGCGATTTGAAACCACGTGCATTTCTCTTGGTCGCGTAGCTGGACGATTTGCTTTGCATCTTTCTTGGTGACCAGTCGGCGGGCCATAGCACACCTGCTACGTTCCCTTTATTTACCGCTTATAAATGAGTTTGCTGCGCTGAAAAATGACCTGAAACACCGGAACCGAAGCACCAATCAGAGCGCCGATTCCTGCTCCGGCGAGACCTCCGAAGAACACGTAAGCGCCCCGCGCGACTCTCGCGTTTATCGCAGCGCCGGTCGCTCCAGCGCCAGCTCCTATGACCGCTCCAATGGCCGCGTCCTTAGCCTGGTCGGGATTCGGAAGCACACGCACCTCCTGTACTTCTGAGCGAGGAATCGACAGGGTTGATGTTCGTAATGATCGGCGCACGTGCACTTCGCAGAATAGCTCCGTATCCGTTGCGCCTTCCACGGAACACGCAATGCGGCGCTGTGCGTCCGTCCTCACGCGGACACGGCTTCCGGGCTTAAGGTTTTCTACCGCCCGCCAATCTCCCGTCTGCGCCAGCACGCTGGCCGCAAAGAACAACACGGAGATGGCCCAAACTACGATTTGTCTTTTCAGGCGCGAGGGAAACGCTGCCCGAAGAACCATACATGCTGTCCGAAAAACACTGCGCAATTCGCTCCAGTTCATCTCCTTCTCCTGTAAGCGGGATGTTCAAGGGAGCATTTTGCGGTCCATTGGAAAGAAAGAAGCGCAGCCTGGTCTGTTGACCTTCCGCACATTGACAGGGGGTGGCGGAAACTCGGTCTCAGTGTCCAGTTATCCGAGATTACCGGGACTTTAGGCAGTTTGCTGATGGATTGTTTCCGAGTAGGCCGCGATAGCCCAAAATCGCGCTCCCGATCCCAATTGTGAGTGTAATCTACCGCTATGAATATTCCATGTGGCGCGGAACGCTGCATCGTTCTCCCGCCATGGGTCTCAGAATAGGGCGCTGATGTTCAGATTCGGCAAAAAAGCTGCTCCGAAGCTTCTATCGTCAAACCCAGGGATAGGTATAAGAGGGGAGGTCGGCTTCTCGAACGCGGAGAAGAGCCAGAGCGAGCATTACGATCTCCTTGCTCTGCTCGTATCGGTGTTGAGAGAACGGGCGCACGTAGTCCAGAGTGAGGAATCATGGTTAGTGCTCCAAGACAGCGGGTTCATTCTGCTCCCGCAACTGGTTCACTTGCAGCCTTTGGACAAGGGTGGCGTCCGAATCACGACCACAATACAGACCCACCATCCTACCCTCGTGGCTCACGGTGTGTTTGAGTATCAGCATTCCACTGGGAACAGCGTGCAAGATTCGGCTCGCAAGGGCTTTGACCTATGGGCACAGACGGATCTTGTGGCGTTGCTGGATGCGTTGAAGTCAAACCCCAAAACCTGCACCACGCTACAGATGACGTTCCCAGCAAAGGACGGCAGCCCGGCAAACTTTCGGCGCGCCGTTCTGGGGCCGGTCACACAGTTTGCGGAGAATCCGCAAATCTATGCGCAGCAGGGGACGCCGGGAAGCGCGCGAGACGTTCACGGCGAGCGATGCGAAAGCCATGAATTCTGCCCTTGTTGTTTGCTCACGAACTCATTCGAGGCGTTCAAGGAATTGATCGAGGGCAGCAGGTTCTACGGCCTGCGTCTGTTTGCTGCCCGTGACGAAAAGGGAGTGCCGCAGGCCGACTGCAGAGTGAACGGACAGGACTGGGGGAAGGGCGCCGAAGCCCTGCGAACGTACGTCACGACGTGGCCTGGTACAGGCTACGAATTTCGCAAGCAGTACGTCGTCCTGCACACTGTCGAGAAGGAATCCTAGTCCGTGGCGATAATCTTCGAGTTGTGGGCAGAGTGCAACACGAATTCCAAGTTACCGGGTAATGCTTATCAGAGTTAGCCCTCGCTCGCTGCTGCTGTTCAGAAGTGAAGCTCACCGAAGGAAGAACGTTTGTTGTTGTGACTGGTGCAGCAGCGCTTCCGCGATAGACACGAGAACGCGCGCTTCGGAGAGCGGCGAAACCTCTCCGGTCGCCCAGGAAAGCGCCAATTGTGCGCGTCCTTTCTCCGCCGCTGAGAAGGCGATGTCCACAAGCGCAGCGGTGCGTTGCGGGGCACTGGCGATTTCTTGCACAGAGGCGCGAGCGCCTTCCCAATCCTTGGCAGCCGCGCGAGTGTGAGCCTGCGACGCCAGCAATATATCGCGCAGGTTCTCGTCCTGGACGGTGTCCGCCACCTCCATTCCGATGTGGATGGCCTCTTCCGCTTCGCCGGTTTTGCCGCTGGCCAACATCAGTTGTATTGTTCCCATCGCCGCGTGGGCCCGTTGGTAGAGCGGCTTGACGCTGCGCAACAAATCGAGGGCTGCCAGAGCTTGCTCCCGCGTGAGCGTAGGTTGCTGGTTTTGGCCGAGTTGCTGCAATTGCATTAGTGGGGTCACTGACATGGAGTCGGACGCGCTTACTTCCGTGCTTGAGGAATCCTCCTCGTTTTGTTCCTCGTTCCCCGCCAAGCCAGCGGAGGGAACCAGCCTTTCGCGAAATTGGGCAATCTCGTTTTGTAGAACTCCCGGCCGTCCCTCATCCTCGTCTTGCAGAGAGCGATTCGTCTCGAACCTGCAACCCTGGTCCGCTTCCGGCAGGGCGGTTTCCGCCAACCGCAA
>QIAN01000430.1 GCA_003225005.1 Acidobacteriota bacterium
GCTAGGTTCCCAAACTCGATAGCCTCGCGGATTTGCCGCATTATGTCAAGGTAAAAGTGGATATTGTGGTGGGTCGCGAGGATTGCGCCCGTGAATTCTCCCGCAGCGAAGAGATGCCGAAGATACGCGCGCGTGTAACGGACGCAGACGCTGCATTTGCAATCCGGATCGATGGGATTTTGATCTTCGGCGTATCGCGCGTTCTTAATAAGGACTCTGCCCTGCGATGTATAGAGACAGGCGTGACGCGCAGCGCGCGTCGGCAACACACAATCCATCATATCTATTCCGAGCGCGACGTACTGCGCGATTTGTTCCGGCTTGCCAACGCCCATCAAATAGCGCGGACGACCCTTCGGCAGCAGCGCTGTGACTTCCGACGTCATTTCGCACGTCAATTCGTGCGGCTCGCCGACGGCCAGGCCCCCGACTGCGTAACCCGGAAAATCAATCTGCAGTAGTTGTCGCGCGCTTTCGCGGCGAAGGTCCGCAAACGTCGCGCCCTGCACAATTCCAAATTGCCATTGTTTCAGATCGCCGTCGGAAGTGTGCTGCTGCTTGAGAACATAATTTCGCGCCCGCTGCGCCCATTGCGTCGTACGCTTCAAAGCCGATTCGGTTTTGTCGCGCGCCGCTGGCGTTTCAATACATTCGTCAAGCACCATCGCGATATCGGAGCCGAGCGCGAGCTGAATTTCAGCCGCCTTCTCCGGCGTCAACAAGTGTTCGGAGCCATCCAGATGCGAGCGAAACCGCACGCCTTCATCGGTAATCTTCCGCAATTCGGAAAGACTGAAAACCTGGAATCCGCCGGAGTCGGTAAGAATCGCGCGGTTCCACGACATAAACTTGTGCAGACCGCCGAGTTTGCGAACCAGTTCGTGGCCGGGACGAAGATAAAGATGGTAGGTGTTCGCGAGGACGATTTCCGCGCCGATCTCTTCGAGGGCCTCGTTGCGCAATCCTTTGACCGTGGCCTGCGTCCCCACGGGCATAAAGAACGGCGTTTCGATTGGGCCATGCGGAGTCGTCAGCCGGCCGCGGCGCGCTGCGGAATCTGTTTTGAGAATTTCGAAGGAGAATCCCACAACCCCAGTTTAGCAGGAGTACGTAAGCGGACTTGGTTTGCCGCTGCCTGTACAGGATGAAGCTGGGTCAGACGACGGACAGACGGTATTGCCTGAGAATGAGACTTTCAGGCTTTAAGCCCAAACTTATGCTCATTACTGCTTTAGCGGTCTGTTTGCGGTCGGAGGATTCTTCCGCCGGCGCAGCAGGGAAACGTTACCAATTAGCCGTTTAGCAGCGGTTGCCACGACCATCCATGGAAAACGAAACGCCGGTGAGAAATCACCGGCGCTTTTTTTTGGCGGGGAGACGATTCTCCGGGCCGAATTCTCAGCGGAATATATTGCGAAGCATGGGGCGATGGTGCTCCGGGCAGAAAGCTTAAGAGAGTACCCAGGCAACCATCGTGAAGAAAAGCATGATGGAGCCCCATACGCTAAAGGCAATTCCGAACGACTTTCCGAGTGGCACTTTCTTGGGATCGGCCGCGGAAAATCCGATGGCCACGAGCGCAAGACTCCAAAGACTGAATATGTCGAGGGCGGTGAGTGGCACGGCAGACCAGCCGGAAACGTCACCGATCACCGCAGCTGGATTAGACGCAAGAAAATTTTCGGGATCGATCAAGGAAGGATCGCGCAACAAATTTACAGGAATCGCCAGCAGCTCCCGGATGGCCACGGGTAAATGGGCAAAGGTACAGACCGCAAAAGCGGTGGCGAAGTTCGTACGGATGCCTCCAAGCAATTTGAAAGCACCAAAATAAATAGCCGACACAAACAGCAGAAGCAGCGGCCAGCCAATGACGCCACGGACTTCCCGGATGATTTTTGAGCGGTGAGCGGTCTGTTCGAAGGCTTGAGCCTTCTGCTGCTCGGTCATTTGGTCGAATTGCCGGGAAGCAAATTTGCTCTTGGCGATTTGATCCTTTGAGACTTGCACCCAGTCGGCGCGCTGGGCCAGCGTAATACTCAACCCCAGCGAAATCAGAATCATGACGATCATCGCAACCAGCCACGCCGGTCTCTTGACGATGTCGGCGAAAGCCTTCGACGGCGAGAGAATCACACCCACTATGCGCGCAAACGAATTAACCGCTGCCTGGGGCTCCGGAGCAGGGTCCGGCATGCCGACGGTTGTTGTAGCCATGAAATTGCCTCCACCACGAGTTTCGAACGAGCGAGCTTGCACCGTATTACGCGGCGATTGGGCAAAAATTTCAAGAAAGACTAACAAAAAAATTGGCGCAGGCGCAACCTATCGGGCCACGACCTCCGGCACCGCAAAAAGAAGTTCACGGCTGTACGGATGCTGCGGTGCTTTCAGTGCTTGTTCGGCTGAACCAAGTTCAGCGATGCGTCCCGCATTCATCACGGCACTGCGAGTAGCAATCTGCGCGACCGCCGGCAAGCTGTGCGCACCCGCTCCCCCCACGATGGCCAGTGTCTCGCCGACGGCGACGTCAAGGTCCACGGCATCAATAGCGACGAATCGGTTTTCGGATTGCGCGCCTGCACCACCGGCAGTGCGACGATAGGTCTTGCGGAGTGCCTTCGCTTCGACAATGAATGTGCCAGCCATATTGTCTTGTTCGGTGTTTTACCTCATGTTCGCATCATTTAGTCAGAACCGCTCCTGAATCAGCTGGCTTGCCGCTCGATTGTGTGTGATGCACTGAAGAACATCATGAAATCTCAAGGAACCTGAATCTAAATTCGTGAACCGGAAGATTTTTTATCTTACTTAATTGACTAACTTCTTTTCTTTCAACGCTTCCGTTTCGGCGGTTGATTTGCCTTTCCTTCTCCAAAGCGCGTTGACGCGTTTTACTGGAGGACTTGACGTGTGGCAATTCTTTCGACTCTCTAAGTTGGAAATTGTGCTCGTTCTATGTGGTCTATTGGGCGGGGCGATAGCCGCGGAAGCTCAATCGGGTACCACCGCAGTGGTCGGAGACGTAACCGACCCTCAGGACCGGCCTGTATCGGGCGCCAAAGTGACCGTCACCGACTCGGCCAGCGCCGTCACGCGCGAAACCAA
>QIAN01000431.1 GCA_003225005.1 Acidobacteriota bacterium
AAATTTGTAAATTGGCCCACGTGAAAATCAATGGGCAAGAGATCGACGAAAAAATCATCGCACGAATCCAAGGGATGATCGATGAGGATCCAGGGCTTTCGCGGGTGCAGTTGTCGCGGCGGATTTGTGAAGAGCGGAAATGGCGATCTCGCAACGGCCGGCTGAAGGAAGTGAGTTGCCGGACGGGGTTGCTGAAGTTGCATCGGCGTGGTGCGATACAGCTGCCGGAAGTGGCTCCGTTTCCGGCTCGGGGTAGGAAGACCAGCAAGGGAATAAAGGCTGGGTGTCAAGCAGAAGCGGAAGTCGACGGAGAGCTGAAGGAGTTGCAGCCGGTGGAGGTGATCCGGATTGACAGCCGCGACAGCGCCGAATCGGGGATATGGAATAACCTGATGGAACAGTACCACTACCTGGGAGCAGGGCCTCTGTGCGGCAGCCAAGTGCGTTACTTGATCCGGAGTCGGAAATATGGCTGGCTTGGCGGATTGGCCTTCTCGGCGGCGGCCTGGAAAGTGAAGGCGCGGGACGAGTGGATCGGGTGGAGTAATGAAGGGCGGCAAGAGCAGTTGAACCAGATTGTGAACAACAGTCGTTTTTTGATTCTGCCGCATGTACGCGTGCCGCACTTGGCGTCGCACGTGTTGGGATTGGCGCTGCGGCGATTGAGATCAGACTGGAGAGGGCGGTATGGTTATGAACCGTCGCTGGTGGAAACGTTTATTGAAGCGGGACGTTTTGCGGGCACCTGCTACCGAGCCGCCAATTTTGTGGAGGTGGGCAACACGCAAGGGCGCGGTCGTCAAGACCGCCGCAATCAGCGAGGACTGCCCGTTAAACGCATCTTGGTCTATGCCTGGAGCGGTCAGACACGCCAGCAGTTGTGCCGGACGGATGCGGCCAGAAAGGGGTTGGCGCCAGTTCAGGCTCCGAAGGGTTGGGCGGAAAATGAATTCGGTAAAGCGCGAATCCCCGATGAGCGCTTACGCAAGCGGTTGCAGACGATAGCGCGGGATCTGTATGCGCGGCCGCAGGCGCAGATACCAGAAGCCTGTCAAAGCCGGGCGAAAACAAAAGCGGCCTATCGGTTCTTCGACCATCCGGAGACGGGAATGGAAATTTTGTTGGAACCTCATAATCAAGCGACGCGGCAACGCATCGTCGAGCACAACATCGTTCTGGCCGTGCAGGACACGACAAGCTTGAACTACACCGCGCATCCCGCCGCGCAAGATTTGGGGCCCATTAGCGCACACAAGGATGGAGCGATGGGTTTGCTGCTGCACAATACGATGGCGTTCTCGTTGGAAGGCACGCCATTGGGATTGTTGGATGTGCAGTGCTGGGCGCGAGATGCCAAGGAGTTTGGTAAACATCATCAACGCGAGCATCGGCAAATCGAGCAAAAAGAAAGCTTCAAATGGTTAAAGAGCTTCCAACAGGTTGCCGATGCTCAGCGGCAATGCCCCCACACGATGCTGGTCAGCGTCGGTGACCGCGAGGCCGACATTTACGAACTGTTTGAATTGGCGCTTCAGGACGTGCGTGGTCCGAAATTGTTGGTACGCGCCGAATACGACCGTTTGTTGGCTGACGGGCAAGGGCATGTTTGGCCGAAGGTGGCCAATGAACCGGTGGCGGCGACTCAAGATCTGCAGGTGCCGCGTCGCGGCACGCAGCCGTCGCGGATGGCGCATCTGGAAATCCGCTTTGCCACAGTCATGCTGAAGCCACCCAAGCGTAAAGCCCAATTGCCGCCGCTGAAAATGTACGCGATTCTCGCCGAAGAACTCCATGCGCCCTCGGATGTGAAACCGCTGCGATGGATGCTGCTGACCACGTGCGACGTCCATAACGCCGACAGCGCGATCGAGAAGATCAGCTGGTATCGTTTGCGGTGGGGCATTGAGGTCTATCATCGGACCCTCAAAAGCGGTTGCAAAATCGAAGAACGGCAACTGGGTTCAGCCGACCGCATTGAAACGTGTTTAGCCATCGACATGGTCGTCGCCTGGCGCATCTTCCACCTTGCAAAACTCGGCCGCGAAGTCCCGAACATCCCCTGCACCGTCTTCTTCGAAGAACACGAGTGGAAAGCGCTGCACACGCATATCACAAAAACACCCGTTCCTCCGGCTGAGCCGCCTACGCTGCGTGATGCCATGCGTATGGTCGCCACGCTCGGCGGCTTTCTGGGACGCACGGGCGATGGTGAACCTGGCGCCACTACGCTATGGCGTGGCCTGCAATATCTCGATGGCATTGCCGCCATGTGGAGATACATGGCCGATCGCTACGCGCCACATCTAATTTCTTCCTCCGTGTCCAGAGAACCTACTTATGGGTAAAGGACAGGCACCACGGCAAGGAGGGGTGGCTGCGTCATCAAAGAAAATTTGGCGAAGCCACCGAAGCAGACGCAGCCGGGGTGGTTTTCCTTTTGGATTCATCGGAAAACCACCCCGGCCTCGCGATAAGCGGATGCTTCGCGATATTTTCTGAATCGCTCGGCCACCCCTCCTTGCAGTGA
>QIAN01000432.1 GCA_003225005.1 Acidobacteriota bacterium
AGATTGATCTGCGGAAGAAAGAATCAGAAAGCTGAAGAAAAAGCCATATCCGAATATTGGCCGGTTAAACGCCTATAATTCGCATCTCGGCCTCCTTCGGTCCGAGCACTGTTAGGGTGAACACCGAAACAGTCTACTCGGACCGTCGCGAGGCCGGCGTCGTTATGGCATCAATCTCTGCCCATTCTCATGGTGTCTTGGATGACGGACGTCTTGTGGAGTGACCTGCACATGACGAAGCGGGGCAGATCTTCGAAGAGCGGCGATTCTTTCTTTCGACCTTTCCGCACCGCCTGAACTCAAAAGATCTTAGCCGGAAGCAGAGATCCTTCCTCATGAAACAAAAATCCGACTGGAAAAGAATAACGCTTCTCAGAAAAACCTCTTGTAAAAAAGAGCTCAAAAATATTGGCCGCTAATAAACGGCTACCCGGAAATTACCTGGGAAGCGATCCCCATTTCCGGATTCCCGATGATACGCCCGGAAGGCCAACCCACGATGATCATCGTCGCGTCACCGGGCCCTGGCATCGCAACGAACTCTATGGGTGCGGTTCTGAACACGGAATACTCAACGAGAATCGGAGTAATATTACGCGCGCGGTCGTCCAAATCTATGGACGCCAGAGGACAAGATGGCATGGATTTCCGTGACGCGTTTGCGAGTTCGGTCTTTTATCTACCTTCCGCAGTTCTTCTGGGACACATTCAAGTCCATGCGCCAGGCGGAGCGCAGCTCTGGTTTCCTCGGCGGCAGGCTACTAGTCAACGCCAAGAACGTCTTTTGGACCATGACAGCTTGGATAGATGAGGCGGCGATGAATGCCTATCGTACAGGCGGCGCACATCGCAGAGCCATGCCCAAGCTGCTCACCTGGTGCAACGAGGCCGCTATTGTGCATTGGACGCAGGAATCCTCAGAAATCCCCTTTTGGCAAGAGGTACATAAACGCATGGCGGAAGAAGGGAGACTGTCCAAGGTAAACCATCCCTCACCGACTCAGGCGTCGAATCACATTCCAGCGCCGGAATCGAGTCGCATTGAACGAACACTCAGACCAGCGTCCAAGGTCTAAGGAGCAGCGTCGACGGCCTAGCGCCCTGTCTCTCCGAATTTGACAGGGTACCCTGAAGTTTATAGGCCAACTTTCAGTCTTCAGTTGTCGAAACACGCTCTAGAATCCCTGCGAGCAGTAACCGACTCCGCTTAGGCTCTTATTGCTCCACAACGTCTGCACTGGGTACGCGCGGCCGTCGTTTCCGATCATATTGAATGGCGCGCCCGGGACCTGGAGGCCGTCGCCGACCCACGCGCATTTGTCGCCGATCTCCCAGCCCTGGTAATCGAACCAGCCCCCGTTCTGCACCAGGCCGATGGACGACTCGACGCCCGGGTCGGTAATGGTTTCCGCGATCTCGTGACCCAGCACGATGGTGATGCCGTCAAGATCTCCCGTGGGCGTGGGATTGACAAAGTCCTTCCCGCATCCGCCGCCCGCATTCAGCACATAAGGCATGTTCGTGAACGCGATGCCCTGCTGCACCCCTGGATAGCCCGCTGGTGTCGTGTAATCGTGCCAGGCGCAGTATTGGCTTTGATTGAAGCCTGCATCGTTGAACATCTGCGGTGTGGCGATCACGAAATTGGAATCGGCCAGGTCGGTCTCGTGAAAGAATTGCACTGCGCGCGCCGCTTCGCGCGCAAGGTCCATGGGGCTCAGATTGTCGTGAATGGGGTTGGTGTTGTCGTGCCACAGGCCCGCCAACTGCTGCCGCGGGTTCCCGATGGTCGAATAGTTGCCGTTGTAATTGGATTGATAATACTGCGTGGCGATATCTCCCCACGTCGTGCCGCCCATTGCGGAGACGAATCTGGTCATGAGCGCCCCAGCGCCGTCCGGATCGTTGACCGGGTTACCCACGCCTGCGTGATCGAATGCATTCGGCTGCTCCCAGCCCCAAAGGACAAGATAGATCTTGGGGGTGACCTGGACGCCTCCGCCGAAATAGGCCATGTTGATGGGCATGGGCTGCCCCGCCGCGACCCCGGGCGGGCATGTGGGAAGTGTCATGCAGATGTCGATCGCGGGCGGCGTGATGCCGACCGCGGGCATGGCATGTGGATTGGTCGGGGCAGAGCGCACACAGCCGTCTCCGGTCACGTCGAATGCCTTGTTGCTCCACAGCGGCTGCACCGCGAACGAGGTGTGGTTATCCATGGGAACATTACCAAGACAGTTCCACGCACACTTGTCACCGTTCTCGCTCCCCTGCACGTCGTTCCAGCCGTCCTGGACGCTGGCAAAATTGTCCGGGTCGGTCACAGCCTCTGCATACTCGTGCCCGGTGACGATGCTGTAGCCATCGAATACCCCGTGGCCAAAGCTATCGCTGATCGCGTTCACCGAGTTCATTCCGCAGCCGCCAGTGCCGAGGCCCGGCCAGTTCATATTGAGGAACGGGATGAAGGCGTGTTGCAGCCGGTACAGGTTGCCAAGGCCATCGACGCTGTTCGTCTGTGTGTGGTAGCCGCAATAAACTGGCTGCCCAGTCGCAATGGATGTCGGCGGCGTGAGGATGATGTATGTCGCCTGCGGATCGTACTTGAAGTGAGTGGATGCGCGTATCTCTTCCACGGCGAGCGGATCGTCTGCCACGTTCTCAGCCAAGCCCAGGGCGACGATGTCGCTGGGCACGGGCGTCGCGTCGGTCCACACACCCTTTAGTTGTTTCCTCGGATTGGTGACATACCGGCCCGCGCTGACGTTGGCGCAACTGGTAGTCCCCGCCGGCACATTGTTACAGTATTCCGTCTGGATGCTCGCCCAGGATGTGCCGCCGAGATTGCTCAAGAACGAAGTGACGTAGTTTTGTAATTGCTGGCTCGTGTACTGCTTTCCGTTCCCGTCAGTGGTCGTGAAACCGTTCGCCCAATCAGGTCCCCAGAAGATCAGATAGGTTCCCGGCGTGGTCTCGACGCCGATAGCTCCCGGCCCGGCATGGCCACCGTGATAAATGAGGTCATTCGAGACTGAACTGGGGTTGGGTGCCTGTCCCGGCGCCCAAAAGAAGTGTTTTTGATGGTAGACATGGTCGTCTCCTTGGAAGGTCCCCGAAAGTGTTACCAAAGCTGGAAAAGGTCTCACGACGACGTGCGATGGTGCCACTGGTAAACGCCGTCTGTGCTCCCTCACTCTGAGAAATCCGTCGAGCGTTGTTTCAGATATAGAAACGTCACGTCAAAAACGCCGGAGCGGAGCCTGATAGTCATCTCGCCGGGAGACTACGGACGCGGAACAGGAAATACCATCAGGGGAATCCTTTAAATCATTGTCAGGTGAATACCCTAATCCCGGATGTGCGACTACTGGGTGATGGCAAGAAACGCTTTAGCGAGTTACGGCGAAGTATGGAAGACATCTCGCAGCGAATGCTCACGCGGTTATCTGAACCTATCTTCAGATGAGAGTTCGTTGTGCGTTATCCTGCCTCTGGAGGATTGTGATGAAGCCTTTGCGCGCAGACGCCTAGCCGGCAGCCATCGCCGAGACATAATAGGCAAGTGACGATATGGC
>QIAN01000076.1 GCA_003225005.1 Acidobacteriota bacterium
AGATTCGCGACGTCATCGGACCGGGCGGCAAGGTGATTCGCGCCCTGGTTGAAGAGACCGGCGCGAAGATCGATGTCGAGGACGATGGCACGGTTTCGATTGCCACGGCCGACAGTGCCGCTGCTGAAGCTGCGGTTGCTCGCATCCGCGGGCTGACTGCCGAGGCCGAAGTTGGCCAAACCTATGTCGGCACAGTGAACCGAATCGTGGACTTTGGCGCTTTCGTCGAAATCTTCCCCGGCACTGACGGGCTGCTGCACATCTCAGAAATCGCCGATCGACGCATCCGCGACGTTCGGGACGAGCTGCGCGAAGGCCAGCAAATCATGGTCAAATGCATCGGCAAGGACGGCAACAAGATTAAGTTGTCCCGAAAGGCCGTGCTCAGAGATGAAAACCAGGGCGGCGAAGCCCCGCGGGTTGAAGAAGAAGAAGCAGCAGAAGCTTAAGCAGCAGATGAAGCGGGCGGGTCTGATCAAAAGTCCCGCCCGCTTCGCTAAACCCGCCTCAATATTGGGCTAAATCCTTTCCTGAAACTGGAATCCCCTCCGCATTCGCTCTGTTTCCCTAACAGGTAACACAAGCCCCCAAGGGTTTTGCAGGCTTGTACCCACGGCAGGCTGTCTCCTATGTGTCTCTGAAATCGAAGTAATTCAGTTTGGGATGCATAAATTGAGAGTCAAAGCGCCGTTTGAAAGTCTTGAGGAGGGAGTTCCTAACCAATGAGGACTCGAGTTTTTCGACCTATTGCGACGTTAATCAGCTTGTTGCTGTTAGTGGCTGTGCCCACGCAAGCTAGTCCAATCAAATTCGCAGACGTCGTGAACGTAATGGGCGACCTGCAAAACGGTGGCCAGCTCCAGCGCATTAGACTGCGGGCAGTCCCGCAGGATCCGAGCGTATCGGGGAATGCGTCCACCGCTTCAAAGTCTTCAGCCGCTCCGGTTGCTCCGGCTGCTGAAGGGGATGCTCAGTTGGCGTCGTCGCCTCTGGTTTCCGGCAACGAGGCGCTTGCGTCTTCGCTGGTTTCGGGAATTGAAGTCGCGCCCCAACAGCCGCAAGGCGACGTTCAGGTTTTCGAACAGGACACCGTCAATGGTACGATTTGCGACTGCGGCGAAATTCCGGCCGTAGGTGGAGGTTTCCCGAAGTGGCCTTTCCTGGCCCTGATTCCATTAATCTGTCTGACGGGAGTTTGCTTCCACCACGGCCACAAAATCCCGCCGCCCGTGGAAACTCCGACACCGCCCATACCTGAGCCGGCGTCGTTGTTGCTGTTCGGTTCTGGAATTGTGGCCCTGAGTGCCGGTGCGCGCCGTCGTTACGCGAAGATGCGCGCCAGCAAGCAAGCAGCAGCCATGACGGAGGTCTAACGATGAACACGAAAAAACTCATGGTTGCCATGCGCCCAAACTCAGCCATTATCAAAGCCGCGGTCACGATCATGATCGCACTGACCTTCGGTCTGGCCTGCACTTCGACGACTGCCTATGCCAAGAAGAAAAAGGTGAAGTACGGCACGATCGAGATCACGACCAACCCCGGCGAATCTGGAAATCATGCTGCCCAACGGCGGACGTTGGGTGCGCGATTTTGACGTCGAACGGGGACGTAAACTTTGCGTCAATCTTAACTATCATCCGAAGAAAATCACCATCTCCAAGTCTCCATGCCCCTATCCGGTCAATATCTCAGCCCCGGTAAGCGTTAATGACGGCGACTTGATAACGTTCACGTCTGATGTCGCATACGGCGGCTCAGCGGCCCTTAGTTACACGTGGACGGTGTCGCCATCGGAAGCCAGAATTGTCAGCGGCGCGGG
>QIAN01000433.1 GCA_003225005.1 Acidobacteriota bacterium
CCGGAGACATCGCTAGCGCCATTCGACAGAGCGCCGAGAAAGTGACGAGCAGCGCGGTTCTCTACGATGTCCGGCCGATGGAAGAAATCGTGGCCCGCTCAATCTCCACGCAACGGATGACCATGTTTCTGCTCGGCATATTTTCTGCACTCGCTCTCGTTCTTTCCGCGGTTGGCATTTATGGTGTGATCTCCTATCTGACTGGCCAGCGCACCCACGAGATTGGAGTTCGTGTGGCGCTCGGCGCGTCCGACGGCGACGTCTTGCGAATGGTGTTAGGACAAGGATTAGAAATTACGCTGATGGGTGTGGCCATCGGACTTGCTGCTGCCTTTGGATTGACGCGGCTCATCACCACACTGATTTATGGAGTGCGGACAACCGATCCAATCACGTTCCTAAGCGTGGCCATTCTGCTTTCGGGTGTGGCTCTCTTTGCTTGTTATCTTCCGGCGCGCCGCGCGATGCGTGTAGATCCTATCGTCGCGCTTCGGTACGAATAAATCATGGTTCTTCGAACCAACGAACCATGAAAGAAGTGTCAAAGGGTTGCTGAAGTCTAGGAGTTTACCCCCTTCTTTCTGGGGAATGATGGCTGTCTCGAATCACCAGCCAACCATGAAAATAGCCGCAACGGACTCATTGAAGGAAAGGGTTGCGCCTATTTTCCTGAGGAATAAAAATGCGCGAACGGGGGCTATTCAAAGCGCAGCGCGATGACCGGGCTGACGCGCGTGGCGCGCCTGGCCGGTATCCAGCAGGCCAGCAAGACCACCGCGAGCAGAAGCGCGGCGACGGCCGCATAGGTCACCGGGTCGTTCGGAGCGACGCCGTAGAACAGATCCCCCAGGAGGCGTGTCCCCGCGAAGGCGGCAACCAAGCCGGCGAGCAAGCCGATCCCGACGGTGCCGAGACCCTGGCGCAGGACCATTTTTAGAATGTCGCCCGGCGTGGCTCCGATAGCCATGCGAATGCCAATCTCCTGAGTGCGCTGCACCGCGGCATAAGAAGCGACGCTGTAGACCCCCACGACGGCGAGGATGAGACCCAGCAGGCCCATCGTGCCGGTTAATTGCGCGCCGAGGCGGAAGAACAAGAATCCATTTAATCCTTGGAGCGCCTGATCCAGAGTTTGCATTTCAGAGATGGCCAAGCTGGGAGCGAGTTCGCGGACTTGCGACTGCGCCTGGGTCGAGAGGCTTTCCGGGGGAACCGAAGTGCGGATGTGGAAAGTGCGGAGCGGTATGTAAGCCTGACTTAGAGGTAGATAGAAGTGCGGCTGCGGAACTTCGACGACCCCTTTGTACTTGCCGTCCTGAACAACGCCGACGACTTCGATGAAGGGTCCGGAAGGGCCTTTGGTGCTGAAGCGTTTACCGAGGGGATCCTCATCGGGCCAGAATTTCTTGGCCATGGTTTGGTTGATGACCGCGACAGCGAGCGTCTTCTCCTCGTCGCTCTCGGTAAACGCTCGCCCGTGACGCACGGGAATGTGCAGGGTATTAAAATATCCGGGTGTAACCATGTTGTACTGCACGCTGGGAGGTTGCCGGCCCGGTTCAACTGGGTGACCTTCGATGTTTAAGGAATCGAAGGTACTCATGACACCCATAGGAACGGAGAAGGCCTGGGCGACCGAGACGACGCCCGGGAGAGCACGGAGACGTGACTCCAGTTCGCGATAAAAGGCCCGGCCCTGAGATTCCTGGTAACCGATTTGTTGAACGTCGAGGGAAAAATCGAGAACGTGGCTTGATTCGAAACCTAGATAAATACTTTGCGCCTTGCCGAGACTGCGAATGAAAAGGCCGGCGACAATGAGCAGCACCAGCGAGCCTGCTACCTGGGCAACCACCAGCGAGCCGCGAAGGAACTGGCGGCGACGCCCGCCGGAAGAGCCACGGCCAGCATCGTGCAGCACCGAACTGACGTCATGGCGCGCGACGCGCAGCGCAGGGAAAACACCGACGATCACCCCAGCGACAAGCGCCGCCCCGAGCGCAAAGAAATAGACCCGCACGTCGGGCAGGAACTGCAACTGAAGGGGCAAGTCCGTGCCCAGGGGAATGGAACTGAGGAAGCGCATGGCCCAATAGCCGAGTAGGATGCCACCACCTGCGCCGAGAAAAGCAAGCAGCAAACTTTCCGTCAAGTATTGCCGAACGAGGCGTACCCGGCCGGCGCCGAGGGCGGCGCGAATGGCCATCACGCGCTGGCGCGCACCAGCAAAACGTTGGTGACGTTGAAGCAAGCCACGAGGAGAACGAGAGCGGCCAGTGCCATAAAGGCGACCGCGACGGAAGGGAGCGTATTGTCGAAATCGGGTTCGGGACGTGCAAATTGTTCGGGAAAGGCACGGATGGCGATACCTTTGTCGGTATCAGGATGCTGCTCGGCGAGGCGCTGGACGACAACATTGAGGGAAGTCTGAGCATTCTTCAAGTTCGTTCCAGGCTTGAGCCTGGCCATGAGCGAGAGCGAGCGTTCGGAGCGGTGCGTCCAGGTGCTCTCGACTTGCTTTTCGTCTTTCGTGCCAATGCTTGCGCTGAGCGGGACGTACAGGTCGGAATCCACGATGGAATACGTGCCGTGAAATTCCTTGGGAGCTACACCGACGATGGTCAGCGGATGGCCGTTGGCTTCAACCTGTTTCCCAATTACGTTTTTGTTGCCCGCGAATCTCTTCTGCCAATACGAATAGCCGAGGACCAGGATGGGATCGGCTCCGGGAGTTTGTCCTTCCGTGGGGAGGATCAGGCGGCCGAGCGCCGGCTGGACGCCGAGCATCGAAAAATAGTTACCGGTAACGCGAGTGGCGATGCAATGGTCGCCCCGATTATCTGCGGTGAGGCCGGCCAGCGTGACGCGGTATGCAATGATGTCGCTGAAGGAAGTGGATTGGTCACGAAGATCCAAATAATCAGGGTAGGAAAAGCTTTGCAGTGATTTGTCGCCCGCTTGTTGCAAACTGAGGACGGCGAGCTGCTCCGGATGAGGCACTGGCATCGGTCGCATGAGGAAGCCGTTAATGATGCTGAAGATGGATGTGTTTACGGCGATGCCGAGCGCAAGAGTAACGATAGCGAGGGAGGCGAACCAGGGCGACTTGCCAAACGCGCGAAACGCATAGCGCAGATCTTGCCAGAAACTTGCCATCCGTTGACCTCCCTAGCAGCCCCGTAATGCCTAGTGCAAAGAAGTCTCCGGTCCGTCGGGGTTCGATATCTTACTGAAGTCATATGAGTTATTTGTATTTTGCGGGCGTGGTGACGAAAATGAATGCGCGATTCCGGGACAATACTGTGGCGGAAGCGGACAGGTGGCGGGCCGCCGTCAAAAACGTCTCCTGTGAGGCGGTGGCCCGGGAAAAAGCGGTGGTTGCCGGCTACCGGTTTCCTTGCTTCCTCGCGCGAACAACGCCTGCCGCAACTCGTTGAAATCACTCGAAACGAAGGCAGGATGGTCTGGCGGTTCGACGCCGATGTGGAGTTGCTGAGCAGGCCGATCGCTGACTTGACGTGTCCTTGCCACACGGTTAGGCTTTTGTTGCTGTAG
>QIAN01000080.1 GCA_003225005.1 Acidobacteriota bacterium
GCTGGAGATTTACGGAACGGACTACCCCACTCCGGACCGCACGGCAATCCGCGACTACACCCATGTAATGGATCTGGCCGAGGTGCACGTTGCAGCCCTCAGGCACATGCTCAAGAGCCAAGAGAATGCCGCCGTTAATCTTGGCACCGGAAATGGGCATTCCGTTCGCCAAGTGGTAGCCACAGTGGAGCGAGTGACTGGCCACCGAGTGCCGGTTCGAGAAACCGAGCGGCGCGCGGGTGACCCGCCTGAACTCGTGGCCGATCCGGCGAAAGCCCGGGAGCTTCTTGGCTGGCGGCCTCGACATTCCTCTCTGGAAAACATCGTACAGACTGCTTGGAATTGGCACAATTCTCGAAGACCCACACTGAGCGGCGTTAACCAAGCTCGACCTGACATTGGCCCGCTTGGAGAGGCGCGCTCCCATGCCTCTGCAGCGTGACAATTGTGGAGCGGCCTCGTCACTCGGCGGCCCCCACGCCATGAGTGCGGCGGTCGTACCCGCAACAACCACCACTTTTGAGATAGCTAATCCCCCGGTGAGCCGCCCAACCGCGACCCCACTCGTCCGGCCCACGCTGCGCGGCAGGTTTCTCTGGGTTGGCGACGAAAAGTTCTATGTACGAGGTGTGACCTATGGCCCCTTCCGCCCCGGCCGGGATGGCGCCGAATATCCTGACGCAGCGCGAGTTGCTCAGGATTTCGAGGACATGGTTGCTGCAGGAATCAACGCTATCCGGACCTACAATGTCCCGCCTATTTGGCTCTTGGATGCGGCGCAACGAGCCAAACTCCGAGTCATGGTGGGGTTGCCTTGGGAACAACACGTCACATTCCTGGATGATTCACGCACAGCGCGGGCAATTGAAGAGCGCGTCCGCGAGGGTGTAAGGAAGTGTGGCGGTCATCCGGCCGTGCTGTGTTATGCGGTGGGCAACGAAATTCCTGCCGGAATTGTGCGCTGGCTTGGGCGGCGGCGAGTCGAGAGCTTTATAGAAAAGCTTTATCGAGTGGCAAAGGCTGAAGACCCCGAAGGACTCGTCACTTTTGTAAATTTTCCGACAACTGAATTTCTGGAGCTCCCTTTTCTGGATTTTTTTTGTTTCAACGTATATCTGGAATCGCGGGATGCATTCGAGGCCTACCTTGCGCGTTTGCAGACCCTTGCTGGTAACCGTCCACTGCTGTTTGCGGAGATCGGTTTGGACAGCCGACGAAACGGTGAAAAGGCGCAAGCTGATTCGCTTGAATGGCAAGTGCGAAAAGCTTTCGCGGGCGGCTGCGCTGGAGCGTTTGTTTTTTCCTGGACGGATGAATGGCATCGAGGCGGATGCGAAATCGAAGACTGGGATTTTGGGCTGACGCGCCGTGACCGAAGCCCAAAGCTCGCGCTAGACACCATGCGACGTGTCTTTGCCGAGGTTCCCTTTCCCTCCAACACGAACTGGCCGCGGATCTCGGTGATCGTCTGCACATACAACGGAAGCCGTAAATGGCTTGCAGAGTGCTTCCACCACTTGAAGAGGATCAGCTAGTGCGCGAGATCACGGATTCCGCCTAATCCGGACTCCGAATTCGGGACTGGGCAGCGCGCGCAACACCGGACTCTTGGCAGCGACTGGCGAAATCGTGGCCTACATAGACGATGACGCCTATCCTGACCCAGATTGGCTGAAGTATCTCGCGGCTACGTTTCTTGACAGCGGCTTCGTCGGCGTTGGCGGTCCCAATCTTCCTCCTTGCGATGACGGCTGGGTCGCGGATTGTGTATCAAATGCACCGGGCGGCCCCATCCACGTACTGCTGACCGATCGCGAGGCAGAGCACATTCCGGGATGCAACATGGCCTATCGGAAGTCCGCGCTGCTTGAAATTGGAGGTTTCGATGAACGTTTCCGCGTCGCGGGCGACGATGTGGATGTCTGCTGGAGCCTCCAGAAACACAACTGGCAGTTGGGATTCAGTCCGGCGGCTGTTGTATGGCACCACCGTCGCAACTCGGTTCGGACGTATTTGAAGCAGCAAAGGGGTTACGGCCGCGCCGAAGCTCTACTCGAGAAAAAGTGGCCCGAGAAATACAACCCAGCGGGCCACGTATCCTGGGCGGGCAGAGTATACGGCAATGGTTTCTTCACGGTCCTTCCGCGTGCCGGCCGAATATACCAAGGAATTTGGGGGACTGCCCCCTTCCAGCGCCTCTATGAACCCGCTCCGGGATGGATCTCGTCCCTTGTCTTGATGCCTGAATGGTTCCTCATTGTAGGACTTCTCGCCCTGTTAACGGGACTCAGTTACAGCTGGAAGCCGTTACTTCTAGGCGCGCCGCTCTCGCTGCTCGCACTTGGAGCTCCGCTCGCTCATGCTGCCGCCAGCGGTATCCGCGCAAGTCCGTCCAGACCAACCCGGAGCTTCGTGGAGAAGGTTCGTCTGGCAGGCGTCACCACGTTTCTCCATTTGTTGCAGCCACTGGCGCGTCTCTTTGGACGGGTACGTTGGGGGCTTACCCCTTGGCGTTGGATCAAAGCAGAGAGTCCTTCCTTGCCGAGAGCGCATTCCATTGTTCTATGGAGTGAAGTCTGGCGCGCCACACAAGAACGGCTTGAAGAAGTTGAATTCGCTCTGAAGGAACTCGGCGTTGTTGTCCGCAGGGGCGGAGATTTCGATAACTGGGATTTGGAGATCCCGAGTGGACTTTTGGGATCAGCGCGTTTGCGGATGGTCGCCGAAGAACACTATCAGGGAAGACAACTCGTGCGGTGGAGGGTGTTGCCGAAATGCTCGAGGATTGGCCTCGTAGTGTTGTCCGCATTGATTGCGATCGCTATTGGAGCTGGCACTGCGCGAGCGTGGACTGCCTGCGCGAGCGTGACGATGATGAGCCTGCTGCTTGGTCTCTCCACTTTGCAAGAGTGCGACGCTGCCACGGCATCAGCTCTCCGCGCGATTCAAGAAAGAGCGGTTGAGCCGTCATCGGCGCAACTCGTCCCTGGGCATTCTAAGGGAACCTTCCACACGGCACCCCAATCGATGGCGAACTACGTCCCGGCGATCGGGTCCATCGCGGAAGGCGAGGATTGACCCGCTCTAATTAAGCATCGCGGAGGCGTTCAGGATATTTGCAACCAAGACGACGGCGACAGGAAGTGATCAAGACTACTCGCAAGGGAAATGTCCCCGGAATGAAAAACAGAAAGGATGAGCGGCATTGTCTAAGCTAGCCATTCCAGAACAGATCGTGGAAAAAGCGCGTCCAGCGGTTCAGGCATGGTTGCGACTTCGTCCTGACTCTTCCGAACCCAGCGGAATAACACTTCTTAAGAACACGTTGAGATCGACAGTATGCAGGATCGAGGGCGTGGGTCCAAGAGGATCGAGCATTGTTGCCAAGTGGTGCCCCCGCGCGGACGGTCAACTCGAAGCGTTTATATACGACGAAGTTCTGAGTCGGCTCTCGATGGAGTCAGTTCGTTGTTATGGCTTTATCGAAGAGGGCTCCGGAGAGTACGGCTGGCTGTTCCTCGAGGATGGCGGAATTAAGCGGGTTGCAGAGTAGGGCGAAAGTTTTCCGACGGGCTTTGCGCAATGGTTGGCGCTCCTGCATGCCTCGGCCTCAAGTCTGCCGATACGCGGTCGTCTACCGGAACGCGGACCGGCATGGTATCTGGAAATTCTGCGAACGGCTCGACGTGGACTTCGCCAAAACCTACCTGAACGAAATTGGGGCGACTTAGATCGGTCGGCTACCGCAACGATGATGGTTTGTTTTGAAATCTTAGAACGGAACTGGCACGTCGTTGAAGAGCGCTGTGAAGGGCTTCCTTGGACTTTGGTTCACTGCGATCTTCAACCTAAGAACATCCTTGTTCGACACACTGCTTCTGGAATTGCGTTCCTGCCTTTGGACTGGGAGGACGCCGGCTGGGGAGTTCCTGCGGCTGACCTGGCGGGGATTGATGCCGAAAGGTACTGGTCCACTGCGCAAAAAACGTGGGGAAACGTGGAACTCCGACGAGTTGAGGGGCAGGTGTGCTGTGGAACGCTGTTTCACATCCTCGCGGCCGTGGGTTGGGAGATGGTACGGCTCGCAGCAGGGTCGGAGGAAAAGGCGATGAGACGTTTACGGATCTACGCCCCCCGGCTGGCTGCTTCCACCCAGGCTTTGGGACTGGGGGTTTAGGCCAATGCAGGATTTCGTTTCCGGACTCCCGAAGACCGATGCATTGAAGAGAGGTCTCGTATCTACCCTGCAGTGTGGAGACGCTGGCGGAAGTTCCCTCACGCTTCTGGGCCGTGAACCCACACCCTACGCGACGACATTTCCATGCGAGATTGTCACTTGCCGAATTGGGCGAGGGAGGCCGCGTCGACTTTTCTGCAAGTACACGGCGGGGGTCGACTACACGGGTCACGGACATCGAGGTGGCGTGGGGCATGAGATCGCAACCTACCGACACATCCTGGCGCAAACGAACAAGTTCCGTCCGAAATTCTACGGTGGTTACGCAGATTCAGAGACAGGTCAATATTGGCTCTTTTTGGAGTACCTAGACGGGAGCCTCCGAGTCGGCAAGTTGAACGACCCTGCAGCGATGGCGCAGACAGCTCGATGGATTGCCCAGTTCCATGTGAGCAGTCAGCGCCTCCTGAGCAACGAGCGCCTCGGCTTTCTGAAAAGATACGACAAGGAATATTACCTCGGATGGATTAGCCGTGCGGTCGATTTCGCCGGTCCAACTTACAGGAAATCGTCCTGGCTGCACCATCTCTATGACCGTGCCGAGGACTTTCTGTCTCCGTTGTTGGAGTCCGTACCGGCGATCATCCATGGCGAGTACTACCAGCACAACATTTTGTTTCACCAGGGGCGCGTCTGCCCCATCGACTGGGAATCCGCCGCCGTTGGAGAGGGATTGATTGATCTGGCCTGCTTGACGGATGGATGGGAAAGCAAGATCGCTGATGTTTGCACGGCAACCTATGTCCGGACTCGTTGGCCGGAAGGGGCACCCTCCCAATTCCAGAGTGTCTTTCAGGCTGCCCGGCTGTACATGGCAGCTCGATGGTTGGGCGACGATCCAGACGTTACCCGGAGTGCCCGCGCGCGGGGGTATTGGGTGCAGCTACGTAACCTCGTAACAGAATTGGAGAACGTGTGAGGAAGGACCGAAATAGCATATCGCCGAAGGTATTTCGGAGTTCCCTGGGCGCCGTCGCTGCGGAGCAGACCGTCTGTAATGGAGATCCACGTCTCTTCGCTAACGCGCAACTGTGGATTTCGGGACGAGTTTGGATCAGCGCAGTGCCTTCTACTCCAGAGGAGAAGTTTTCCATTTTGCAAGTAAAGAGAACATGGGACCTTCTCGTGGCGCTCAAATGGCCTCGCTTGCCGCCGGTCAACAGGATTCCGCAACGCGCCTTGAACAGGGGCCTACGACTTCGGCTTCGGTCCTTGACGTTTCCGGCGTGGTGCTTGATCCAAGCAATGCGGCGATCGCAGGGGCGACAGTGACTCTCCGCAGAGGACGCCTCGAGAACGAACCGTCCACGACGACCGATGCGGACGGGCACTTCCAGTTCTCAGGCGTATCGCCTGGCAACTATGAGCTGGAGGTGCGGAGGGAGGGTTTCAAGACATGGAGAAGCCGCGTGAAAGTCGGGTCGCACCCTTCGGGCCCTCTGCGCATCTCGTTGCCGCTCGCCGAACTGCACGAGGAAGTCACGACAACGAATTTGCAGGACCAACTGAGTCACGACGCTAGCGAGAATGCAGACATTATTAGGCTGGATAGGCAGGCATTGGATTCATTACCAATCGTGGACGACGACGTCGTGAGAGCTGTCACCGAGATGCTGGGGCCGGGGTCGGGGGGTGCGGTCGTAACCGTCGACGGAATGACGGTTTCTGACGTTGGAGTCCCTGCATCAGCCATTCAGGAGGTAAGAATCAATCAGAATCCTTATTCCGCGGAGTATTCGGTCCCCGGAAAGAACCGGATCGAAATCGTCACCAAAAATGGATCTTCCGATTTCCACGGCTCTCTGGACGCGTCATTCCGCGACTACAGGCTGGACGCGCGAAACGCTTTCGCGGACACCAGGCCTCCTGAACGTCTCTTACTTTTCGACGGCTATTTCACCGGGCCCCTGGGGAATAGCAAGAAGACCACATTCCAGGTCAGCGCCAGCCAGAAGCAGGATGACCAGCAAGCGATCGTATACGCCCAGTTGCTCACTGGGACGCTTAGTCAGAACTTTTCCAATCCGCAGCGCAGTACCTATCTTTTGGCGGGGATAAATCGAGAGCTGGGCAAGGGCAACAGCCTGGCGATCCGCTACGGCTACTTCGACTGGTCGGATAAGGGGAATGGCGTCGGAGGAGTGAATCTCCCAGAGGCCGCCTTAGATGAAACCAGCAAAAGACACTACCTTTATCTCAGCGACAGAGCCGCGATCAGTCCCAACCTGCTCAACGAATTCTCTGTTCGGGCGACCACGTCGGACAGTATCACGCGAAGTGCGCTCCAGGGACAGCCCCGAATCGTGGTGCTGGACGCATTCGTGGGCGGCAGTGGCCAGACTAACTACAACGAGCTGCACAACTACCTGCAGCTTAACGAAACGCTGTCCTGGTCCCACGGCAGACACTTGGTCAAGGCCGGGGTCAATGTCCCAGAGCTCGGCCGCTACAGTCTTAATGACCAGTCGAATTTCGATGGCACATTTCAGTTCTCTTCCCTCCAAGACTACGTCGAGGGCAAACCTTTCTCCTTCGTACAGCAGCAAGGGACTAGCCAGCTGCTGTACTGGCACAAGGAGACGGGTCTTTTTGTGCAGGATGAAATGCGCGTTCGCCCCGGACTTTCGATAGCGTTGGGCCTCCGATATGATTGGCAGAACTACATTTCCAATCCCGAGAACTTTGCTCCGCGCCTCTCATTCGCTTTCGCTCCAGGGAAATCCAGGAAGGTCGTATTTCGCGGCGGGGTGGGGATCTTCTACGAGACTACCGGCCAGGCGGCCATCGCTGACATGCTTCGCTTCAATGGTCAGACCTTACAGCAGATCGTCCTCTCGAATCCGACTTATCCAAACCCATTCACCGCCGGTGGTGTGGCTCAGACTCTTCCAGCCAGCATCGTCCGCTTTGCACCAGGTCTTCGTTTGCCATACAACCTGCAGTACAGCTTTGGTGTGGAAACGCAGCTAAAAAAATCGACGACATTCACGGCCACCTACGTCGGGATGCGTGGATTCGATTTGTTTCGGTCGCGCGACCTCAATGCTCCCCTTCCTCCTCTCAATCTTCAGCTCAATGTTCAGCGCCCTGATCCTGAGATCGGTACTCTTCGGGAGATCGAATCGGCGGGGGACCTGACGAGCAACGCCTTGAAGTTGACCGTGCGTACAAAAATCAGCCATTTTTTCAACGGAATGGCCCAATACACGCTGAGCCGATCGTATGATGATACTGCCGGAATCGCGGCGTTTCCCGCGAATCAGTATGATCTGAGCGGTGAGTGGTCCCGGTCCAACTTCGACGCTCTGCACTTTTTTTATTTCTACGGCACCTTCACCGCACCTAAGAGTATCAGCGTCGGCGCATCTTTGTCGGTCCGCTCTGGGCAACCCTACACCATGACAACCGGAACGGACGATTACGGGACCACGTTTGCCAATGCCCGGCGGGCCGGCATCCCGCGAAACAGCCTGGAAGGACCAGGGTCCACGACGCTCAATCTTCGCTTTGCCAAGATATTTAGGTTGGTCACAGCCAAAACTGAGAAACATAGGAACGTTTAACGTTCTCAATCACGTTAACCTCGGCACGCCCGTGGGCAATTTGAGCTCGCCTTTTTTTGGACATTCTATCAGCGCGGGGCCGCCTCGACGGCTGCAAGTGTTGGTACGTTTTCAGTTTTAGAGGGACGATAAGCGATGAACGCGGATTCTTCGATCGCAGCGGCACGCTTAAGTTCTCGTCCATGGAAACAAGCGTTGCGAGGGCTTCAGACCGAACTGACCGGCAATTCGAAGCTTGGTTGGCGGAACTGACTAGGAGGAGCAACTTGAAACCAAACATTCAGGTTCGGGCTCGTCCAGCGCAAACATGCGAATGGGAATGAGTAAAATGCAGCATCCAAACCTGGCACTGTTTCGAAGGCTTCTGCAGCAGGCGAGACCCTACTGGGTTCATGTCGTCGGCATTTTTCTTCTGGGCCTCCTGGCAACTCCGTTGGGCCTGCTCACGCCTCTGCCTCTGAAGATCGCCATAGACAGCGCTATCAGCGCGCACCCCCTGCCACGGTTTCTTAGCCGCATCATGCCCGCATCCGCTACTCATTCTCCCGCTGGCATCCTGGCTATCGCCGTCTTTCTGCTTCTAGCGGTTACCGCGCTCGAAAGTCTCTTCGCACTGGCGAATTCATTTCTCCGTACCTGGACCGCGGAAAAATTGCTTTTGGATTTTCGAGCCCGCCTTTTTTCTCATCTGCAACGCCTATCGCTGGCCTACCACGATACCAGAGGCACTACCGACTCTGTTTACCGCATACAGTACGACACCGCTTCGATGCAGTACCTCATCATCGATGGGCTAGGCCCATTTATAACTTCTTTAGTTACCCTGTTGGTTATGTTCTATGTGACGTTTCGTATCGATTCGCAGCTGGCCATGGTTGCGATAATTATCTCGCCGCTCCTTTACATGCTCTCCATGGCGTACCGGCCGCGGTTTCGGAGACGTTCCAAAGAGGTGAAGCAGCTGGAAAGCAGCGCGATGGGGGTCTTGCAGGAAGTTCTGTCAGCGGTCCGCGTCGTCAAGGCGTTCGGCAGAGAGAAGCATGAGGAGGACCGCTACGTCCGAAAATCCCAAGCAGGAATGTGGGCTCGGATACGATTGGATTTGCTCGGTGGATGCTACAGCTTGCTCGTGGGCCTGACCACAGCCCTGGGGACCGCGTGCGTCCTTTGGATTGGCGTGCGCCATGTTCGGGCCGGTACACT
>QIAN01000082.1:0-1473 GCA_003225005.1 Acidobacteriota bacterium
TGTGCTAACGACAGCGGAAACCGAACTCCGTTGACATCGGTTTGCCGCTCGGTTACCCTTCCGCATTCCCGATAAGCACTCTTCGAACACCGCTAGGAGGTTCTGATGGCCAAGCGAGTCGTTTACCTTTACAAAGACAAGAACATTTGTATCATCCCCACCGCCAAGGTCGAGCAACTCAAGCGGGCCGCTGAAGCCCTTTTTCGCGAATACAAACACCACAAAGCGACTCGCGTCGAATTTAATCGGAAGCTCAAAACCCTTTATCGGCTCCTCGGTCCCTGGACACGGATTCCCTGGGAACGACTCTAGCCGCGAACTTACCTATCGGCGAGTCCTACTTTCCCGGTAAGCTCCCGGAATCTGCGGTCGTTTCGCAAGGTGTCCCACCATGGCTCCGCATTGAGGGAGAGCAGATCATGCGCGCGCGCTGTGTAAGCCTTTTCCAGCCACGCGAATGCCTCTTTTCGCTCGCCGAGCGCCGCATAGAGTACCGCGATATCGGTTCCGGAGACCGCCTCCCGCTGCCACCGCCGCAGCAGCTCTGCAAGCAGCTTCCGTGCCTCTGCCAGGTTCCCAGCGCGTGCTTCTGCCACGCCTAGAGAAGAGATGGTTCCTGCATCACGATTGGAAAGAGTCACCGCCTGCTCGAGTTCAGCAATTGCCTGGGTGTATTCGCCTGTCTGGACGTAACCCGACCCCAAGCCCCAGTGCGCCAACCAAAAGTCAGGATCGCGCTGCAGCACTTTGCGCAACATCGAGATGCTGGTCCCATACTCCCGGCCCACGTAGTAAGCCCATGCCACGTTGGTTTCATTGATCGCCGGCACCGGATCCAGCTCACGCGCCAGCTCGAGTTCCCTCTTGGCTTCTTCCACGCGGCCCTGCTGTCCCAGTTCCAAGCCATACCAATGGTGTGCCATAGAGTAGTTCGGATTCAGTATGATAGCCCGCCGGAACTCAGCTTCAGCTCCGCCCCAATTCCAGTCTGCCGTCAGCAGGATCTGGCCCGTGGTTGCGTGCGCATCAGCCAACGTCGGATCGAGGGCCAGCGCCTTGTTGCCCGCTGCGCGCGCCCCCGCGAATGCTTGCTCCGATGGCATTCCGCTGCTCCATTCCAGCAGCAGATAGCAATCCGCCACTCCTGAGTAAGCCGCTGCATAATCCGGATCGCGTGCGATCGCCTCCTGGAAATATTCCAACGCTTTCCTTAAGCCTTCGACCGTACGGTGGTTCCAGTAGTAGCGCCCGCGGAGATATGCCTCGTACGCCTGCGGGTCGAGCTTCCGCGCCGCAGTCCGGAGCGGCATCGCGCTCTTGTCCGCCAGCACCATCCCAATGCGGTTGCTCACCGCCTCCGCCACCTCGTTCTGCAACTCCAGGGTGTCGCGCAGGTCGCGGTTGTAAGAATCGCCCCACAGATGCTGGTCGCGCCGGGCATCAATCAGCTCTGCTGTAATCCGCACCCGGTTT
>QIAN01000082.1:1528-10132 GCA_003225005.1 Acidobacteriota bacterium
AAGGGCTCGCGTGCGTGCCAGTCGGCTAATGAGTTCATCCGTCATGCCGTCCGCAAAATATTCTTGTCCCGGATCGCCCGAGAGGTTTTTCAGCGGCAGGACCGCCAGCGATTCGATGTGTAGCGCGTTACCTCGACTGAGCAACCGTTCGCGCCAGCCGTTTATGTTGAACGCGATCAGCAATACGATGAGCGACGCCACAATGCCCAGGCCCAGTCCGACTGATTTCACCGGCCACCAGCGGGCAGGGCTCGCTGCGTGATCCGCCACGCTCAGCACACCCGTCTGGAGCCGTCGCAGATCAATGGCCAGTTCTCTCGCCGACTGGTAACGGTTCTCAGGTTCCTTCTCCAAACACTTTCCGATGATCCGCGCCAGCTCTGAGGACAAGCTGGGGTTGAGAGCGGTAGCTGGGAGTGGCGGCCTGCGCAGAATGGCGCCGATAAGCTGCGAACGTTCCACATCAGAAAACGGGCGTTGCCCCGTCGCCATCTCGTACAGGACCGACCCGGTCGCGTGAATGTCGGTGCGCGCGTCGATCTCTCCGCACAGCAACTGCTCCGGAGCCATGTAGGGCAGCGTCCCCGCCACAGCTTCGGTCTCACTCCAACTCTCCGTCACGGTACTCGCCGTTACGGGAAGACGCAGCTTCGCTAGCCCGAAGTCCAGGATCTTAAGCCGCCCGTCGCCCGTCAATCGCAGGTTGCCCGGCTTCAGGTCACGATGAACTACTCCCTGTTCGTGGGCAGCGGACAAGCCTTCGGCCAGCTGCGTTCCCAGAGCGATGACCTGCCTTTCCGGCAGCGGTCGGCTTGCCAGTTTCTCGCTGAGGGTTATCCCTGCGATGTACTCCATGACGAGAAAGTCCACACCCTCCTGCGTGTCGAAGTCATGAATCGTAGCGATGTTGGGATGGTTGAGCCTGGAGAGAGCGATGGCCTCTTTGTGGAAGCGCTTGCGGGAAACTTCGTCCGTGAGGGTCCCAGGGGGGAGCACTTTAATGGCGACCTCGCGGTTGAGGTGTTCATCTTGGGCACGATAAACATCACCCATCCCGCCGGCACCGATCTTTTCGGCGATGCGATAATGACCCAGAGTTTGCCCAATAAGCGTATCCTGGCCCACCGCGTCCTTCGCCATGGGGGAAGAGTTATTCCCCTCGCCCTCTGAGGCACAATCGTAGGCTGGCGCCCAAGGCAAGTCAACGCAAACAGCACTACTGAAGAGTAGTCTGTAACGGCGGCGTCAGAGACGAGTGAGTCACGTCCTTTCCTGGCCAACGTCTGTCCTCTTGCGAAAGGGCCATCAGATTCGCGTAGCCATCGCAGGAGCGGACGCCGGTGTCTTCCGGCGGCACCCGGCTGTAGGTGATGTCACTTGGACGGTCCATCGGCAGAGGACCTTGGCCTCTTACGTAGAACTACCGATGCTGCCACGTTAGATGAGTCGCCAGTCGATAGATCCGGTTCTCCTCGGCAAACAAGCTTCGGTGAGGAATCCGACAGACCTTTTACGAATCGTGCTCCGAATCACCGGGAGTTGGGCACGCATTACCGGCGAACACTTTTCAAGCAGTAGGGTCCAGGGAGTCGCCAAGCAAACGGTAGAATAAGTCGGCGCAATTAGGCCTCCTTAACCATGATCGTGAACTTCGCCGAGCGGGCGCACAACCACAACTGGGAACTGGACCCAGTCATCCGATCCTTGCTCGACACCGATTTTTACAAGCTCCTGATGTTGCAGTTCATCTGGAAGCATTACCCGAAAACGCGGGTGGCGTTCTCATTGATCAATCGCACTTCTTGGGTGCGTCTGGCCGACATGTTCGCGACCGGGGAGATTGCCGAGCAGTTGGAGCACGTCCGGAAATTGCGGTTTCGGAAATCGGAACTAGTTTGGCTGGCCGGTAATACGTTCTATGGACGACGCGGAATTTTTGAGCCGGCATTCCTGGAATGGCTGGAGCAGGATTTCAAACTGTCGGACTATGCCTTATCCGTCAATGACGGCCAGTTCCATTTGTCCTTCGAAGGCTATTGGCCAGAAACTACCATGTGGGAACTCTATGCGCTCTCTGTCTTCGACGAGCTGAGAACGAGAGCCAATATGAAAAAGCTGAGCGAGTTTTATCTCGATATTTTGTATGCCCGGGCGAAAACGAAACTCTGGAGCAAAATTGAGCGCCTGCGCGGCGTTCCCCGTCTGAGCGTGGCGGATTTCGGAACCCGGCGCCGGCACAGCTTTCTGTGGCAGGAGTATGCGGTCAAGGCGATGGCTTCCAATCTCGGTAGTGGCTTTATTGGAACGTCGAACGCTTTTCTCGCCCATAAGCACGACCTTGAAGCGATTGGGACGAATGCGCATGAAATCCCGATGGTGCTCGCCGCCCTGGCGAACGATGACCGGGCCCTGAAAGCTTCTCAATACCATGTGCTCGACCTGTGGCAGAGCACGTACGACGGAGCGCTGCGGATCATGCTTCCCGACACCTTTGGAACAACTCAATTCCTGAAGAACGCGCCCGACTGGACGGCAGATTGGACCGGCCAGCGCATCGACAGCAAAAATCCCTACGTGGCGGGCGACGAATACATCGAATGGTTGAAGGGACGCGGCCGGGACCCGCATGACAAGATCGTCATCGCCTCGGACGCTCTCGACATCGATGAAATCATCGGTCTGCACGCCTATTTCGGTGGAACTCTGCAGGGCGGCGCGAGTACCCAGGAATTCCGCAGCGCCGTAGACTTCCAGGATCGGCAAAAGTGGATCCCGGGCCGGCGCATTCGATTCAGCGCCGGTTGGGGAACTTTACTGACCAACGACTTCCGTGGCTGCGATCCCAAAGGGGGCAGCGAATTTGATCCGATCAGCCTGATTTGCAAAGTGTCCGACGTCGATGGGCGTCCGGCAGTGAAACTCTCCGACAATTATGCGAAGGCACTCGGCCCGGCGTCGGAGGTCGAACGCTACCGGCACGTGTTCGGTACAGTGGGGATGACAAACACTCCGCTGGTTGCATGAGGTAATGTGAACTCTTTGATGAATAAATCGGTACGCTGGGTTTAGAGACCAAGCTCACTTAACCCTGGATGATCATCAGATTCCGGTTGCTACTCCAAGTCCGACACGGTATATCACCAGCAGAGCCGACAGTATCGAGTCCCGACAGTTCGTAGATCACTCTCAGCGAACCCGGACACTAAGTGACCAGAAGACGCCTCGGCGCACTAATATCGCGATGTCGCTGCATTGACCGGGTTCAACTCACACTCCATGTTGCAAGGGGGACCCTCCCCCCCGCACTATCTGAAGCACCCCGCGCTTCATCGCGCTCGAATCGAGCCTGATCACTCAAACGTTCCGTTGCCGTTTGGGCCCTTGCGGCTGCTATCATGTTCCCTGTTCGGCAGTTTTTTCGGCACCTATGGTTTCCTATTCTTCTCAGCGATTCCGTGTTTTGTTCTTTGGAACGGCGGCCATCGCACTAATCTCCGCACAAGCTCAGACGGCCTCCGTGACACGCCCCCGGATTGCGGTCGAAACGATAACCGGTTCCCAGTCCCTTCGCGATGGCATTGAGATTCAGGCAGGTACGGCAAGTTTGCGCATCATCGCGCTCCGAGACGACATCCTGCGCGTACGCGTTGCCCCCGGTGGCGCTCTCCCCGAGGACGCTTCCTGGGCGGTCCTTGCTGGACCGCGCAGCAAGTCCGTCGATGTGCAGCCGAGCGGAGATGCCGCCTCGGTCGGCTTCCATACCGCATCGCTTGACGTTCGCGTTGAGCGCACTCCTCTCCGCCTCGTCGTTCGCGACCTCGATGGCAGCATAATCTCCGCCGACGCTGTCGGTCGCGCCACCACCTTCTTCCAGCTCGGTGGATTCTCCGTCTACAAGAACATGCCCACCGACGAGCATTACTTCGGCCTCGGGGACAAGACCGGTTCCTTCGACCGCAGAAACCAGGCCTACACGCTCTGGAATACTGACATTGGCTTCCAGGAATCCGTCGACCCCATCTATAAAAGCATCCCCTTCTTCATGGGTATCAACGGCGGCCGCAGCTATGGGCTCTTCCTCGACAACACCTGGCGCACATGGTTCGACTTCGGCAAGCAGTCGCGCGACTCCTATTCCTTCGGTGCCGAAGGCGGCCCTCTCGACTACTACTTGCTCTATGGCCCCTCCCCGAAACAGGTTGTCGAGGGGTATGCCTACCTCACTGGAACACCTCAGCTGCCTCCGCTATGGGCTCTTGGCTTCCAGCAGTCGCGCTATAGCTACACTCCGGAATCCAAAGTTCGTGAGATCGCCGCCCGCCTTCGCACGGACAAGATCCCTTCCGACGTGCTTTATCTTGACATCGATTACCAGTACAAGAATCGGCCCTTCACCGTCGATCCAAATACCTTCCCGAACTTTCCTGCGCTGGTGTCGGATCTCCGCAAGCAACACTTCCATCTGGTCACAATTACCGACCTGCACATTGCCCATGCCCCCGGCCAAGGCTATGCCCCCTATGACAGCGGTGCCGCGGGTGACCACTTCGTAAAGAATCCCGATGGCAGCGAGTTCATAGGTGTCGTCTGGCCCGGGCGTGCGGTCTTTCCTGATTTCACACGCGCCGGCACGCGCGACTGGTGGGGCGGTCTCTACAAGAAATTCGTCCAGGACGGCGTTGCCGGCTTCTGGAATGATATGAACGAGCCCTCGGTCTTTGACGGACCCGGCAAAACCATGCCCCTGAATTCCGTTCACCGCATCGCAGAGGCCGGCTTCGTGACTCGCACCGCCACGCACGCGGAGATTCACAATATCGTCGGACTTGAGAATGCGCGCGCCACTTACGAGGGCCTTCTCAAGCTCCGCCCCGACGAGCGTCCCTTTGTCCTCACCCGCGCTACCTTCGCAGGGGGGCAGCGCTACGGGCTCACCTGGACCGGAGATAATTCCGCTACCTGGAACCACCTCCGCCTCGCCACCCAGATGCTGCTCAACCTCGGCCTCAGCGGCATTTCTTTTGTCGGTGACGACGTCGGCGGATTCGGCAGCTCGCCCGCGCCTGACCTGCTTACGCGATGGGTTGAGGTTGGAGCCTTCAATCCTTTCTATCGCGATCACGCCGCCAAGGGCACCCTGCCACACGAAGTCTGGGTCCACGGCCCGGAGCAAGAAGCCATTCGTCGCCGCTACGTTGAAACCCGCTATCGTCTACTGCCGTACATCTACACTCTTGCGGACGAGGCCTCACGTACGGGCATTCCGATCATGCGTCCCGTGTTTCTTGAGTTTCCGGAGGTCCTCGCGCCATCGTCCTCTGGCTTCGATGGTCTCGATACCGAGTTCCTCCTGGGCTCAAGCCTGCTGATCGCTCCACCGCCATTCGCTGAGACCCTCGATGACTACACCGTCTCGTTCCCAAAAGGTCAGTGGTACGACTTTTGGACCGGACTCAAGACTGCCACTCCTCCGCCAACACCTTCGATTGTCGATATTGTCACCGGAACCCCGGGATCCAGCTTCCCCGCGCCTTCCAGAATCCATCCTGTACTCGACACCCTGCCCGTGTATGTCCGAGGCGGAAGCATCCTGCCGCTCCAGCCACTCATCCAGAGCACCGATGAAATCCCCATCGGTCCGCTGGAACTTCGCATCTATCCCGGACAGGAGTGCGCAGGGTCGCTCTATCTTGATGACGGGCATACATTTCGCTACCAGCACGGCGAGTTTCTCCGCCAGACGTTCACTTGCGAGTCAGACAGGAACTCTGTGCGCGTAAATTTCGGTACGCGTCAAGGCTCGTACACCCCGTGGTGGAAGACAGTGGAGGTCGTGATTTACGACTGGCCCTCTACGCAGGCTGATGCGACGCTTTCTAACAACACTCTCCAGCTCAAGACTTCCTATGACGCCCCAAGGCATGCCCTCCACATCCTGATGCCCGACAGTGCCAAGGAGACTGAACTGCGGGTCAGAACATACTAGGGGACCGTCAGAGGCCGACTTTCGACTTGGCAGGAAATTATCAAGCGCAATGCCACAGTCGGTGGGCTTCGGTTACGGTCAGCGAGATGAAATGGAATTCCCAGCCACGCGCTGAATTTTTCGTTGGGGCTGTGAGCATAGCCTCACCAAGACCGGCGAGCTCTTGACGTGTGCAGAAAGGCCATGAACCTGGCGAGTTGTCGATTACGGGCGAAGACGGAAAGACCTGGGACAGGACGTGACCAGTAAGAGGTTAAGCTCGATGAGCATGTGGGTCGTCAGGTGACGCTAACCGGTTCCGCTCGGCGCGAATCCAAAAAAGCAGAGGAAAAGAAAGAAGGCCAGGGGGAGAAGGCGGCAGGCAAAGAAGCGTACGGCGACCTGAGTGTAACCGATCTGAAGATTGTCAGTGAGACTTACAGTAAATGACGAAGTTCGATCAGTTTCTCCCCCCAGGGCCAGCACTTCGATGCCGACCTTTTGTTTGGGACAACGAGAACGGCTGGGATCAAGTACATCTCGAACAAGAATCCTTCGCCGCATCTAACTCTTCGTCATCGTGAAGGTTCCCGAACCCTGGCAGGCGGTTGGGTTTCCGCCAGTGAGAGACCGGTTACCGGCGATCGTATTCCCCTTCGCTGTCCCCGTCAACGTCAGCGTGTTGCCACTCGGCGATCCAGACACCACCTTGTAACCTAAGTTATGCACACCTGAGACCGTTCTGAGATGGGAGCGGCCGATGCTTCCGTGAGGCCCAACGATGTACGCCTGCAAGCCATTGAAAATACAGGGCAATCTGTGCATAGAATTTTATGCACAGAAGTGTGAACGAAATAGCATACGCGGAAGGCGCATTGTTATTGGGTTTCCCGATAAGTTCGCAAAACCGGCATTCTATGCGGGTCTCGTGGGCCTTGATTTTACTGGGGATAACCGCCGTGGCGCCCCCCAACGTTCAAATCAGTGCGGTGATTGCTACTCAACTCAGAAAAGCGTGCATAAGTCAGATGTAATCAAACTGGCCCGTCACGTTGCCGTTAAAATCTCCGGTGAAACCGAACGACCCGCTCTCCGTCTCTCCCGATACAAAGCACGGCCCGTTCGTCGAGAAACTAAATTGGCTGGCGCTTAGAGTCCCGTCGTTGTTTACCACGAGTGATGTTCCAAAGCTGAGACTCGTATCGGAGAGGAGCGCGGTCCAGGTCCCATTAATGTTTCCCTTGGAACCATTCGAGCCACACCCGACAAGCGTCAAGACAATCGCCACTAACCATGCCACTGCAAGCTTCCGCATAAATAAGGGTCCCCTATGTGTGATTTTGGAAGTCGGCACTGGCAGAGATGCCAACTCGTCTGTCGTGTGCTTCGCACCCGCGACGACAGCCGCAGGAAACAATAAAGAGAGAATAGCTTCGAGAGTGACGATCATGACGAGGCGCTCCTTGTTGTGCTCTCTCTTTGTTATTGCTGGCATTGAAATCGATTCGGCGCTTGGTCGTCCGGTTCTGAGCACTGACAGCGCCTGTAATCGCAATCAGGAATCCTAGGAGTGCTGCTAGTAACTTGAATCTTCTAGGCACCGCCACCTTGCTCGGGAAAAAAGGTCCGCCTGAAAGAGAGCAGGCAGAGTGCCAATATCGGGCGCCGCGTGGCAATTTCTTTAATTGCATTGTGTTCAGCAAGTTAAGAAAGGGCAGGGCAGCTTGGACAAGCCGCGATTCGCGGAGCTCCGGTGGCCCGGTTCCAACAGGGTGGTGGTTATCGGCCAGGGGTTGGCGATCATTAAGTCCGCTAATGAAGATTCGCCCGGCGACTAATTGCCGACTCGAAAACGTTGTTGTTGATCGCGGTAGGAAAATCATCTGCTGGTTGCCCCCCACAGGTGGCGGAGCAAGGCGGTGAACTTCAACTCCTTAAGTTCTTTTGCTGCTTTCCGCACGCCCGCCAGCCCCTGGGACCGTGGTTTTCGCTCTCTCCGCCGGCGGTTTCCCGTCTTTGTTCGAATGGTTCATAGGTACTATTCCGCCATGTGACTTCTCAGACGGACACGCGGGCCGTGTGGCCTGAGCTTTCCCACGCCGTCCTGTGGCTCACAATCAGAGTCGGAACGCAGCGAAACGCAGTTCAGTTGAGCTTTGTTCCTTAGTGGCATTCTCGGCCATCATCTTTTCTATGAGAAGAATTCATTGACTAGGGGTGGGTTCTGAGTGCGAACGTCTCTGATGACGACACCTTGGTCAGCCAGATCAAAACCTCTACGCGTGTGGTTGCCCTTCGCAAGAAGCATCCATCGATCGCCTTTCTGGATGGATGGAGAACTGACCATAACAAAGCTTTCGGAGAATGGAATCAGGGCGCTGGAACCAGCTCGCCCACGTGAGTGGCGAATCCCCGTTCATGTCCTTCGCGTCGACTCTCGCCCCAGCATCGAGAAGAAGCTGAATGGTGTCTTCATTGCCGAAGGCAGCGCGATGCAGCTGAGTCTCGGACCGGGTACGGCAGTCGCGCATGAAGGCGCCGGTTTCGACGGACGGTTTGGTCGTGCGGTTCGGATCGGCACCCTTCGCGAGTAGAACTTTAGCAAAAGATTCTGCGCGGGGCGAGCCGAGGACAACGCG
>QIAN01000082.1:10157-88079 GCA_003225005.1 Acidobacteriota bacterium
CCAGTGCCCGTGGAAGGCAGCGGCGTTGTGGCCAAGATTGTCTCGCAGCGGCTGTAGTGATTCACCGTTAGCAAGCAAGAACTTATGGCACTCACGTCGCCATAGTACGCATACCATTCGATGAGGAACGTGCCATTGCTATCCTTGGATGTTGCGAGATGCCCTTCACCCAGGTAATCGAACACGAGGTCGGTGCGGCCGTATGCGATTCGATCAATCATGACAGCTCCTCCCAGTGCGTTCACCAATGAGCAGCGAACGACTTTAGGATAAAGCACCGCAACGCATTGGATTGCTGATGTCGTAAAATCGCCTTCGCTCACAATCGGGTCAATGCATGAGTGAGAAAATGAGGAGTCAACGATGACGGTATCTGTCTTTGTCGGCACCAGCGTCGACGGCTTCATCGCGCGCCCGAACGGTGATCTTGACTTTCTGCCGCCGGGCGGAGGCGAACCCCACGGCTACAACGAGTTCATAGCAACTGTCGACGCGATTGTGATAGGTCGCAAAACCTTCGAGACGGTTCTGGCCATGGAAGACTGGCCCTATGGTGACAAACGCGTGGTGGTCCTGAGTAGTCGCCCCGTCGACCTGTCACGGGCCGGAGGCGTTGTGGAACAGAAGGCCGGGCCTCCGGCTGACATCGTTTCGCAGCTTGGTGCCAGCGGAGCCCACCACCTCTACGTCGACGGTGGGATGACGATTCAAGGGTTCCTGCGGGCGGGGCTGATTCAACGCCTTATTATCACCCGTGTGCCGGTGCTCATTGGAGGCGGAGTTCCTCTCTTCGGCACACTGCCGCGCGACATTCGGCTCCGTCACATAGTCACTCGGCACTATTCGAGCGGTCTGGTTCAGAGCGAGTACCAAGTTGCCGCCGAGTAGTCGCTTGCAGCTTTCGCGGCGTGCTTCAGAGGAGACCGACACAGAAACGTAGGGGGAGGCGCGGTAATCTCGCGGGTCGAAGAACCTATTCCGCCCGTGCCGCGGTAGTTCACTCCTCGCGCAGCAGTATCATAGGATCAACCAACAGCGCACGCCGCGCTGGAATCGGCCAATCCCACAGACTCTACGCCAGAAACCGTTTCCAGAGCGTCGATCATGCGTCTTTGCGTTGGGGATCGCCGCTGCAATCTCCCGCACTCAAGTCTGTATCTACCAGATTGTATTTGGATTCTTCCCGGATTGCCCTGATGTGGCTCTCTGCAGGAAAGTGACTCTCGGTCACGGGGCACAATTCTCTTGACTGACGACCCCAGCCCAATGAAAGATGCCGACTATCACTTTTTGTTTGTGACTGGGGTCACATCTAGGCTTCTGGGGAGATTACGATGGCAGGCGAACGTCTCGTACGCTGCGCATCAGTTCTGCTCGTTTTTGGGTTGTTCGTGGTCACCGGCCTGCCCGCTTTTGCACAAACGATTACCGGCGATATCACGGGCGTAGTGACCGACCACACAGGCGCCGTCCTACCCAATGCGACGGTCACCGTCGTAAACACCGGAACGAACTTATCCCGTTCAGCCACGACCAACGACGCCGGCAACTACCGCATTCCGAACCTCTCCATCGGTGAATATAAAGTTACGGCCATCGCGCAGGGCTTTACAACCGCAGTGATCACTGCTGAAGTGCGTGCCGGCGCCATTGTGCAGGCCAGCTTCAAGATGGCAGTTGGCCAGCGCTCTGAAACAGTGGAGGTGGAAGGTTCGGCCCCGATGACCGAGCTTTCGCCCAATCTAAACAATTACGTTGACAGCCTGAAGATTGAGAACGTTCCGCTCAACGGGCGCGATTTTAATTCGTTGTTGGCGATCACTCCGGGTGTGCAGCGCGATCCGGGCGGCGGGTTCCTCGCCATCAGCATCAACGGCTCACGAACCACGTCCAACAACTACTTCATCGATGGCCTGTACAACAACGACCGTTACTACGGCGACTCGGCCATCAATCAGACTGGAATTCTCGGTATTCCGGCGGTTACATTTCCGCCGGACGCCATTGAGGAATTGAGCGTGCAGGAGACACCCTCCGCGGAGTTTGGCGTCAAAGGCGGAGCTCCGATCTTGTTGAGCATGAAGAGCGGTACCAACACCTGGCACGGCGGAGCGACCTGGATCAATCACAGCGGTATTGGCGATGCCGATAACTATTTCGCCAACCATAATTCCGACAACTGTCAGGGTCCCGGTGAATGCCGCCCGACTCCGATCCACAACAACCAGTTCCACGCCAACATTGGCGGGCCGATTATTCCAGACAAAGCGTTCTTCTTTCTTTTCTACGAAGGTCAACGTAATAAGTCTGAATCGGTCAAGAGCAGAAGAGTTCCTACTCAATACGCGATTGACGCCGCGAAGGCGGACATCGCTGCTAATGGCCTGACCATTGATCCGGTTGGACAAACTCTGTTGAACTATTTCCCGGTCGACACCAATCTCGCGGATCAGAATCCTGTGGTGCCGCCGGGGGCTACTCCCTCAACTATTCCTGGTTTGGATGGTGTAGGCCTCTTCACCCAGCACACTCCAAGCACAGCCAGCAACAACGAATTTGGAGTAAAGTTCGATTACAAGCTCAACCCATCGAACTCGCTCGCGGTGCGATACATTTTCGGGGATAGCTTGCAGAATGGTCCGCCGTTCGCCGGCCTGCCGCCCAACCCGGCCTTCGCACAAAACATCTTCAACTCGATTGCTCCCTCACGTGCGCAGATGGCTGGCGCGAGCTGGACTTGGAATATCAGCAACAACAAAATCCTGGAGAGCCGCTTTGGTTACACGCGCTTTTCGCAGCTCATTGACGTCAACAACAAGATCGATCCCAAAAGCCTGGGCATCGACACTGGTCCTCTTGGCGCTGCAGACTTCGGAATTCCCTACGTGTACATGTATCACCTTGGGTACGGCGGATACATCGGCGGAGTTCAAGGCTATCCTCTAGTTACCCGTCCGGATGCCACCTACGATTGGTCGGAACATTTCTCATGGGTGAAAGGAAATCGCACCATCAAATTGGGAGGGAACTTCCAACGCGCCTATACCAACAGCATTCGGAACGAAGCCCGGACTGGTTTGACGGTCGGCTACTTCAGTTACTATGCACCGTATGGCATCTCGCCGGGGTATTACGGCTATGGCGAGGATCTGCAGAACGATGTTGAGCAGTTGCTGCTGGGGAAGGCTGATCTTGCGAATCGCAGCTTCGGGAATACTCATCGCCATATCACACAGAACAGCGTGGGATTCTATGCCCAGGACGACTGGAAAATAAAGCCACGTCTCACGCTTAACTATGGCTTGCGCTACGAGATTAACGGAACGATGCGGGACACCAATAATTTGGAGGCGCTGTTCGACCCGGTAAAGGGCTTCCTTAAGGTGGGCACCGATGTCGGCGGAATCCATCACGTGGACTACCGCGATTTTGGACCACATCTAGGTTTTGCGTGGGACGTTTTTGGGAATGGCAAAACGGCGGTGCGAGGTGGCTACTCGTTGTCCTTCGACGTAGCCAATTTCGGCGCCTTGGCGTCACCTTATTCCTTCTCCCACGCCCACACAGGGGTCTTTACGCAGGCGAATCTAGGATTTTTCAACGTCACCAACTCTTCGGATGCGGGCGTTGGCCTCAGCTCTACTTTTCCCAGCGATCCGGCTGCGAGCTGTTACAACCCCGATCCTTCTGTCAGATCTGGCGATTACGTGTGTTTCGACTCGTCCGCAACGAATAGCTCATTGTTTGGTGCGGCCGCGTCGACAGGGGTTGCGCCATATAACGCGTTCTCAGTGCTCAGGAATTTCAAAACACCTCGCTATCACAACTTCAATCTCAGCATCCAGCGAGAGCTTCTCCGGAACAACGTCGTCACCGTCACCTACTCGGGACAACGCGGGCGAGACTTGATCCTTTATTACGATGCCAACGCCTCGCCAGTCGGCAGTATAGACCCAAAAACTGGCGATGTGTGTACGTCGGAAGCGGCGTGCGATCCCGACCGACCTCTATCGAGCAAATTGGTCGATCCCGTAACTGGGGGTCCACTGATACGGCATTTGATTACCGCGACGAACGCGGGCACTTCGCAATACGATAGCCTGCAGGTCTCCTACAACCAGCGCGGTTGGCACGGTCTGGATACCCAGTACAACCTGACCTGGAGCAAGTGTTTCGACCTGAATTCGGTAAACCGTGGAGGTCAGGGGAACTATCCGCAAATCAATAATGACAATCCCGTGGACAGCACTGCCTTGGCCCATCCAAACTTTCAAAATAACCGCGGCCTTTGCGACCACGACGTTCGCCTCAACTTCAACGTTGGCGGAGTTTACGAACTTCCTGCTATCCCACACCTCAGCAAGTGGGCCGGAAAAGGATGGCAGTTGAGCACAATTTTCACCGCGCTCAGTGGCCACCCGTTCAGCGTCTTTAAGAACGGCAGCGGTGATCCATCTGGACAGGGATTAACCGGTACTGCAATACGGGGGGACTTTGGCGGTGGTCCCATCACCTATCACACACGCAATCCGGACGCATATCTGGTGGCAAATTTCGTTACGCCTGATCCTGGCACGGTCGGAAACACCCCGCGTAATTTTCTGATATCGCCGGGACTGGCTCAGTGGGACTTGACTCTGGCCAAGAACACCAAAATTAATGAAAAGTTGATGGTGGAACTGCGCTGGGAGGTGTACAACGTCCTGAACCGGGCGAATTTCTCTCGCTTCAGTTTCGACAATGGCATAAACGACAGCGGGTTCGGTACCCTGGCGGAGACGCCGGATGTGGCCGCCGGCAACCCGGTGATCGCACAAGGGGGGCCGAGAAACATGAACCTTGCCCTTAAGATCAAGTTCTAGGCGCCTCGCAAGCCGCGGGAGTCTGGCTATGCTAGACTCCCTTTTTCGTATGCGGTTATTTCGGGTTCTGGCAGTTCTGCTGATTCTTGAGGTGTGCTTCGCCGCACAGCCGCCTCGTTCTCCTCGCAAGCCCACTGCTGCATCGCTCGATTCCGCGCACCCCAACATCATCCTCATCACCCTCGACACCACCCGCGCCGACCGCATGGGATTCCTCGGCTCAAAGCGTGGGCTGACGCCGAACCTGGATGCGATGGCTAAGCAAGGAATCGCGTTCTCGCGCGCCTACTCGCACGTTCCGATCACCACCGCATCGCACACCACGATTCTTACCGGGACTTATCCACAGTTCAACCGGGTCAACGATTTTGGCATCCCGCTCTCGCCGCGGCTTCCCTACTTGCCTGATCTGTTGCACGCGCAGGGCTATCACACCGGCGCATTCGTCGGCTCGCTGATTCTTGATCCGCTGGACGGGACAGCGCCTGGCTTCGACCGTGGATTCGAAGTGTACGATGCCGGTTTCCACCTGCGGCGGCACGGCATGGATCGCTACAAGTCGGTCGAGCGCCGTGCGGGCGACGTGGTGAATCACGCGCTGGCGTGGCTCAGCCAGTTGCCGAACGGACCTTTTTTTCTGTGGGTGCATCTTTACGACGCGCACGATCCCTACGATCCGCCTGCGCCGTTCAAGGCGCGGTTCGCCTCGCAGCCTTATGACGGTGAAATTGCCTATGCCGACTCGGCCGTCGGCAAATTAATCGACGAGATCCGCAAGCACGGTCTTTATGACGAAACGTTGATCGCGGCGATGGCAGACCACGGTGAGTCGTTGGGTGCGCACGGCGAAAATACGCACGGAATCCTTCTTTATGACGAAACTCTGCACGTGCCCCTGCTGTTCAAACTTCCTGCCTCGCATGCTGCGGGCAAACGGATCGACGCGCGTGTACGTCTGGTGGATGTGGCGCCCACCATTCTGCAGGAGGCCGGACTCCCGGTGCCGAAAGAAATGCAGGGTGAGTCGTTATCGGCAATGATGACGAAGAAGTCGGCAGCGGGCCCTGATGGCACCGCGGCAGGGGATGAAGATCGGTCTGCCTACGCCGAGACCGACTATCCGCATCGCGCCTTCGGCTGGAGTTCACTGCGAGCCCTGCGTTCGGGAAAGTATCTCTACGTTCGCGCCCCGGAGCGCGAGCTCTATAACCAAACCAGCGATCCCGACGCTGCGCACAATCTCGCAGGTGGCGCGAAGGCGGTTGCGGATACGATTGCCGCCCAACTGGATGCTTTTCGATCGCGAACGAGCCAGACGCTGGTCGAATTGGCCAAACCCGATGCCGAGCAGACGCAGAAGCTGCAAGCGCTCGGCTACGTCGCTTCCAATGCGGCGGAGTCGCGTGACGACGAGAAGCTCACCGGCGTCGATCCCAAGACCAAAATTGAAATCTCCAACCTGCTGCACGACGCGATGTTCGACGTCGAGGATGCTCGCTATCAGGAGGCTGTCCCTCTGCTGAAGCGTGTGCTGGCGGAGGAGCCGAACATGCCCGTCGCAAACATGCAATACGGAATGGCGCAGGCGCGTCTGAAAAATTACGCCGAGGCGCTTCCTCCGCTGCAGAAAGCGTCTCAACTGCTTCCCGACAACGGCATGGGACGCTATGAACTCGGCCTGGCGTTGTTTGAGACGGGCGACTGGAAGGGTGCGGCCCCGCAGTTTGAGGCGGCCGTAGGACGGGCGCCAAAGTGGGCGGACGCTCATTTCTCGCTCGCGGCCGTCTATGCCCGCATCGATCGTGTTCCAGAAGCCCTGACCGAACTGGACACCACTCTCAGCCTCACCCCCAACCACTATCGCGCCAACCTGCTGCGCGGAAGAATCCTGTCGCTCGAAGGAAATGCGGCAGGCGCCGTCGCCAACTTGGAGGAGGCAGCCCAGGCTCAACCTGATTCGCGTGAGGCCCATCTCTTCCTGGCTGACGCATACGCGCAGTTGGGGAGAACCTTCGATGCCCAACGTGAGCGCGCCCTGGCTCAGAGCCTGCCCGCACCGGCGAAGCCATAGCTTCGTTCCGCCGCAAGTGCGTGCTAAACTTTCGCCCTTAATTGACTTCAGGAGGCCTCGTGGTCCGACTCACGATTGTGTGGATATCTTCGCTTGCATTGTTCGTGCTCCCGGCGGTTGCGCAAAGCCCGGACCTCCCCGAGCCCGGTTCTGTCGAGGCAATCGCGGCGGCTACGACGGATCCACATTTTGTCTCGCCCTGGGTCTCCTACGTCCCCCAATCAAGTACGGTTCCCTCTCCCGAGAAATTTCTGGGCCGGATCATGGGCGCTCCAGGAGAATTATTGGGCACGCAGAAAACCTATGCTTACGCCCGTGCCCTGGCTGCTGCAAGCCCTCGAGTTCGCGTCTTCACGATCGGGCATAGTGAAGAAGGGCGGGAAATCCTTATGCTCGCCATCGCAGACGAGGCGGGTATCCGTGATCTCGATCGTCTAAAAGCCGCCACCGCGGCATTGGCGGATCCGCGCCGTACTAGCGCAGCGGCTGCCGAGAGGCTGATTGAGACCTCCCGCCCTATCTATTACTTCAATGCTGCTCTGCATTCCGATGAGACCGGGTCAACCGAAGCCATGATCGAACTGGCGTACCGGCTGACTGCATCGGAGCAGCCTATGATCCAGCGAATCCGAGAAAACGTAGTCGTGCTGATCAATCCCATTTCCAATCCTGACGGCCGGGACAAAATGGTGGACTGGTTCTACCGCTACCTCAAGGGCAAAACTGACCGCACCGCTCTTCCCCGCCAGTCGCCGCCCTACTGGTCGAAGTACACCTTCGTGGATATCAACCGCGATACGCACCAGCAAACGCACGAAACCACAAAAGCCGTGCACCGTATGTTTCATGAGTGGCACCCCACCGTCGTGCACGACCTGCATGAGGGGTTACCACTGATGATGACGTGGAACGGCACGGGGCCTTATAACCCCAACATTGACCCTATTACCTATGCTGAATTTCTTGAACTCAGCTTTCACGAAGTACAGGCTCTCACGGCTATGGGGATGCCTGGCGTTTCGACGTGGAATTTTGGGGAAGCATTTGCTCACCTCTATCTCGATTCCGTCGCCATGAATCACAACAGCATTGGACGTGGCTACGAGACATTCGGCAACGGCAGCGCGGAAACTGAGCGTCGGTCAGTTCCTCAATCCGACACAACGATGGAATGGTACCGCCCTGTTCCTTCCCCACGAGAGGTCACCTGGTCGGCTCGCGACAATCTCAACTACCAGGAAACGGGCGCCCTCGCAGCGCTGGACGAAACCGCCCGCCGTTCCAAAGAAATGGTGCGCAATTTCTACAGAAAGGCATGGGATTCGTGGCAGAAAGGACTGACGCAGCCGCCCTGCGCGCTTTTGATTCCGGAAGATCAGGGAGACCCGGCCCGGGTGGCACAAATGATAGGGCGGCTCGTGGGCCAGCGAATCGAAGTTGACCGGGCGCAGAGTGCCATTCAGCTTAAGGAAGGCAACTTTCCAGCTGGAACCTACGTGGTTCGCCTCGATCAGCCCTACCGCAACTACGCTGTCGATTTGCTTACCCCGCAGCACTACCCGAAGGACGGAGAAGCGCCCTATGATGATGTCTCGTGGGAACTTCCCGCTCATTACCATCTGCAGGCAATACCTACTGCTGACGCGTCCATTCGCAACGTTGCGCTGCTGCGGCTGACCGGTCCGCCGCGTCCAACTGGACGCGTCATCGGTGCGGGTCCCACTTATCTGCTGAAAGATACTGGACAAGAATCGCTTCTCGCCGCCCGCTATCATCTGGCTGATTTCGAAATTCAAATTGCCGAACGGGACTTTGAGGAAGGCGACACGAAGTTTCCCGCCGGATCATGGATTCTTGCCAGTCAAGCCGGATTGCACGAGGCCATTCTCTCCACCGCTGCGGAACTGGGCCTCGACTTTATCCAAGTTTCTACTCCACCGGATGTGCCTTGTCACAAAGCGAAAACGCCGCGCATTGGTGTTTGGGTTCCGTGGGCTGATACTGATTCGATCGGGTGGATACGTTACTCGCTGGATCAGCGCAAAGTTCCTTACACGTATCTGCGCGACGAGGACATTCGCGTGGGCAATCTCCGCGCGCGCATCGACGTCCTGCTTTACGGACATGTTGACCTCGAACTGGCTGAGCAGATTGAGGGTCTACCGAAGATCTGGTCGCCGATGCCTTTCAAGAAGACCGCTGAGACGCCCAGTTTCGGTACTCCCGCCGAATCCGACGACATTACTGGAGGCATTGGCTACGAAGGACTCGCACAGATCCAACATTTCATCGAAGATGGAGGGCTGATGGTAACTCTCGGCAGCGGGACCATGCTGGCGCTGGAAGGCGGACTGGTGCGTTTTGTCCGCCGTTCTTCCGGGGGCGTTCCCCGTAGCACGGCGGGCGGCGGCGCCGCCTCGTCAGCAGCGTCCCAGCAGGCAGCTACGCGGACTCCAGGCGCGCATGTTCGGGTCACTTTCGACCGCGCGTACCATCCCATCGCATACGGCTATCCCGCGCACACCTACGTCTTCCGACAAAACTTCCCGCTGTATAACATCCCTCGTCAATGGCTGCGCATGGCCTATTGCACTACGTGCCTGGACGGTCCCGAAGATCGCAGCGGGATGGTGATGGAATGGGGTGATACCGACGGGAAACCGTTCGTCGAAAGCGGCCAGGCATGGGGAGAAGAGAACCTGATCGGTCGGCCTGCAATCTTGGACATGCCTGTGGGTAAGGGGCACGTCGTCTGTTTCAACTTCAACCCGATGCACCGCGATTTGAACCGCGGCGACCAGCGTTTGCTTTGGAACGTTCTCCTGAACTGGCAGGCAATCATTGCGGGTCAGCCGAAGTCTGCCAGAGTCTCGTCGTCCGCACCTGCACCCGAGGAGTGAGACCCAGTTTTATGTAACTTGCGCAATGCGGCCTTGGCAACACGGCTGGGTCGATGTGTTCGAGGAACAGTCACCGTGGCTCAGGAACTCATCGCGCAGCTTCACATAGCGGGTTCCGCAGTTACCCACTTCTTCCTGAGCCTGTACAGCAATACGCCGATAATCAGCACGATGCCGGTTGATCCGACGATCTTTACGAAGGCCAACACTTTGTTAGGCTCATCGGCCGCCGGAATCAGAGACAAGGCGATCGTCAGCAAAGTGGTACAGAAGCCCAAGGAAGCCATCATCAGGGCAACCGGCTTGCCACCCGGCACGCGAATCACGTCGGGTCCGACCGGCTCACGTTGCAATTTGAACATGGCGGCGAAGAGATAGAGGAAAGGAATGAAATACGTGATCACGCTCATGCTGACCAGAACGTCGTAGGCGCCTTTGACGCTGGTGCCCGCTTGCCCCAGAACAATAAAGACCACGCCAAATGCGGCTTGCGTCAACAGAGCAAACCAGGGCGTTCGCCAGCGGGGATGGAGCGCCCCGAAAATCGGGGGCAGAAAACGATCGAGGCCCGCCACAAAGGGTAGGCGCGCGACTGCAGCAAGAAAGGCTCCCGCGGCGCCCAGGTTGCTGAGGACGATCAGGACGGCTGCGAAGGGAATAATGCCATTGTATCCAATCCGTTGTGTCGTTTTGGATATCGCCTGCATTAGGCCCTGCAAGTTGCTCACTTCCGATTGAGGCAGCGCGAGCAGGACGGCTACAGTTCCAAGGATGTAACACAATACGACGGTTGCGCCGGCGGTAAAAAGTGCAAGCGGAATGGATCGCCGCGGATTCTGGATTTCGTCGCCCATAAAGGATGCGGCTTCGCTTCCGGCGAAGGCAAAGATCAGCACGGACCAAAAGAGGACGTCCTTGAGTCTGAAGCTGGGAACGAGCGCGCTGGGAGCGAAGGAGGTGGCGGCACCGAAGCGGTGCCACGCAATAAGGCCCAAGGTAACAATAATTGCCACCGGCACCCACATGGCGAGCGCCCCTAGGTTGTGCAGCCACGTGCCAACGTCCAAGCCAATGATGTTCAGGATTGCCACCACCGCCATCGCGAGCACGGAAAATACAATGTAATATCTCGCGTCGGATGAGAGATGCATCGTGGTGCGGGGAAGAATGAACAACGCGTTGCCGGCGGCAAAATAAAGAACCGTGGGAAAATAAGGCAGATTGCATGCCCAGTATGTCCAAGCGGACATGAATCCGGCAAAATCGCCAAAGGCGTGTTTGCTCCAAACGTACAAACCGCCTTCGTTGGGATAACGCGAAGAAAGCTCGATCACGGAGAGGGCGAGAGGCGTGTAGAAGACGAGCCAGGCACCGATCCAAACTGCTATCGCACTAGGGCCAGCGGCGGCGGCGGTGGCAATCCAGCGCAGGCTGATGCCGGTAACCACGTAGAAAAACACCAGGTCCCGGAAGGCGAGTACACGCCGGGGCCGTTGGGGATCGGTCGCCTCGGCAACAGAAATACTCGGCCCGGCGAGGTTCAGATTTTCAGGCGGATTGCACGGTGGTTTCTTCACTCGGTGAATTCCTGGCTCCGTCTCGGCTACTTCTTTACTGCGCCGGCCACCTTGTCATGATCGTAGTATTCATACGCCGACATTGGCTTTGCACCACCCTTCATCCACAAACGTGAATCTTCGGAGAGCTTGCCCAACACACGAGCCATCTCCCGTATGTGAGCGGCAACGGCACCGCAGCAAGCCCCGATGTAGTTGATTCCGATCTCGCGCGCTCGCACCGAATAGTCGGCCATTTCTTTGCGCGTGAGTTGCAGCGGATCGAGCGCATAAGGAAATTCCGGTAAGCTGGTGAAGTCCGGTCTCTCCTTCGGCGTGCGGTAGGCAGTGGGCTGACATCCAAGATAGCCCGACACCGCCCGGCGCATCTGCTCCATAGCAGGCAGCATGTGTTCCGGCGGCCGTAAGCAATTCATGCCGACGATATCGGCGCCGGCATCGAACAACGCTTTCGCCGCCTCGGCTGCAGTCTTTCCTTCGGCGGTCTCGTCTTTGTTCTCGAAGCAGATGGTTACCATGGTAGGTAGCCCAGTCTTCCTCGCCCGCTCGACGGCGATCAGAGCTTCGCCCAGCCAGGAAAAAGTCTCCCCGATAACGAAATCAATGCCTTCACCCACCTGCACCGCGAGCTGCTCATCGAACGTCCTGCGGACCCGATTGGCTGCGGAGGGACTGTTGGGTTCATACATCCATGTCAGACTTAGATTCCCCGCCACCAGGCATCTATCCCCCGCAACCTCACGAGCGATACGGACAGCGGCACGATTCAAGTCCTCCAGGCGATTCTCCAGACCTACGGTTGCCAGTTTGTCGCGACTGGCATAGAACGTGAGCGCCTGCAGAACGTCGGCCCCTGCTTCACGAAACTCAATGTGCAGTTCACGAAGGGCATCGGGATATGTGAGTGCCACTTCGGGCGTGAACGGACCCGCGCGAACCCATCCACGCTTTTCAAGCTCCAGCAAATAGCCGCCATCACCGAGGACCGGTCCTTCCTCGAGTCGCTCAAGAAGACCTCTCTTTTTCATGCATCGCTCCTTTTCCTGACTTTTGCGCTGACCCCTCAGCTACTTTCATGAGGCGCTCGGCCGTTAGCTCAGCCGGTCGACATGGCCGCCGGGGACGGCGGCACCACAAACCTAGTCGTCTTTGTACTCGTATTCCGCCTTGATAGTAAGCCCCTCGGCAAACCGACCGAGCCAAAAAGGGCTGATGTCAACGGTTTTGCCGCATCTATCGAGCAACAGTTCAGACATGACTAGCCCGATTGCCCGAGAAATCTTGAATCCCATGCCAGAAAAACCGGCGCACACAAACAGGCCGTCCACTCCTGGAATTTCCCGCAGAGGCGGGCGCGAATCCGGCGTCATCTCACAGACGCCCGTAACTCCGCACATAATTTCAGCATTCTGACGTTTCCGAACACGGCGGCAGCCATGCTCGATGAGTTCTTCCAGGGATTCTACCGAAGCGTTTTGCAGAAAATTCTCCGGGTCTACGCCGCGGTGGCCGTTGAAATCCCCGACCAGAAAATTGTCGAGCCCGTCGGTAAGTTGCAGTGGCGGAGTCGATGCACGCACATCCGTTCCCTTTCATCCCCGGCGCATTCCTCAGAATCGCTACCTGATGATATTCGGACTCAATCGGCAGATCGTACGCGACCTGCCGAAACAGGGGTACCCGTGGCAGCAACCACCACCGGCGCGTCGATCTCTCGGTACTAACCCCACGGATGTGCTCATGTTCTAACCGAAAGTTGGAAGCACGGGTGCGGGGCAGACACTCGCCCCATGCCCACACAATCCTTGTCCAGGACGATGATGCTCCCCGGCTTGCGCTGCGCGAGGTGAAATGCAATCGATGCGCCCATCACGCCGGCTCCCAAAATTACGATGTCAGCAGTCTTCGGCGCAGAGTGGCCGTTGTTCATCCGTCAGCTCCGTTAAAGTGCCATTTCTTCACATCTCGCAAGACCTGATGAGCCGCATTGTGACCGGGAGCGCCAGTGACTCCGCCACCGGGATGCGCTCCCGCGCCGCACAGATACAGCCCCGCGATTGGCGTCCGGTACTGCGACCACCCAGGGACAGGGCGCATGAAGAATAACTGTTCGAGCGTCAAGTCACCGTGGAAAATGTTCCCTTCCGTCAGACCATACGTCCGCTCTAGATCAAGCGGGGTTAGGACTTGTCGCGCCACAATCGCACCAGGCACATTCGGAGCATACTCGGCAATTTTCTTCACCACGCGATCGCCCAGAAGTTCACGCTTTTCGTCCCACGTACCCTCCCGCAGGCGATAGGGTACGTACTGCACGAAGCACGTCAAGATGTGCTTGCCCACCGGGGCAAGGGAAGCGTCCGCATTAGAAGAGACCACACAATCTACCCATAGTTCCTCCGGGATCTCACCGGACCTGGAGATGGCATAGCAGCGCTCCGCAAACTCAAGCGACGAAACCACGGTGTAAAACGTACGCTCCAAAGGAGTGGCGTTTCGAGGAGTTCCGGTGAAGCGCGGTTCCTCCGCCATCACCATATTTACCTTCGCACATGGGCCATCCATCTTGATTCCACGCACTGCACGGACAAAATCTTCGGGAAGTTCGCTGGCTGGGATCATCCTCAGGAACGTACTCTTAGGGTCGGCGTTTGAGAGCACGAGCCTGCCACTAATCTCCATTCCATCTTCAAGAACCACACCGCAAACCCGCCCGTTCCGCACAGCAATCTGTGCCACCGGAGCAGAAGTCCGAATCTCAGCACCGAATTGTCGTGCCGCTGCCGAAAGCGCCTGAGTGATGGCGCCCATCCCCCCCATTACATGCCCATAGAAGCCTTGCAGTTCATGTCCCCCGCCACTCAGCAAATGAAAAAGCAAACCGATCGCAGTGCCTGGTTGAAATGGCCCGCCATGCTTGCCGTAGACGTTGTTGGCGAGAAATAGGGTCTTGATTTTGTCGGATTCATAATGGCGATCCAGAAAGTCACCCAAACTCCCGGTCAAGAAGGAGATGAGCTGCGAAATTTCCGAGTTGGAGATCGCCCGGAATCGTCTGGCAACCCGAAACATATCCGACCAACCTTGCAGGCTGCGCGTATCGATTTCCGGCGGTGGCTCCAGAAAGAATGGCTGCAAGTAACGAGCCAATTTTTTCAGCTGATCGTCGATGCGTACAAAAGCCTCGGCATCTTTGAAAGATATCTTGCGAAACTCGGCGGCAGCCCGATCCCGGTCCGCCCACCATGGCACCACTTGACCATCGGCGAAAGGTACCTGAATCGCGGGATCGCACGGTATCATGCGAAGCCCGTGCTCCGGCAGATTGAGATCGCTGATCACTTCAGGCCGCAGCATGCTCGCAATATAAGAAGTAGTGGACACGCGGCAGCCGGGGGCAATTTCCTCCGTCACGCAACAACCGCCTACGATATGTCGGCGTTCGAGGACGAGCGTCGACATTCCGGCACGCGCCAGATAAGCGGCGGCGGTCAGCCCGTTGTGACCACCGCCCACCACAATCGCGTCGTAACGCTGTCTGGAATTGGGCGCCACCCTGGTAGTGTATCCCCACTGATGTGCTGGCCGCGGGCAGCTTGCAGTACCGAAAAAACCCTGGAAATTGCATGGAAATCAAAATAAGGCCTGGATAAGAGAGCATCCCTACCATCCATACCGTTTCGAAGGGAAAGCGGGATATTCAGAGTGGTTGCGGTGGAGAAAGTCTTAAGTGTGGCAGGAACTAGCTTGCGAGCGATCCTCCTGCCCGATCGCGAAAGTTACCAATCAAGGCTGTCCTGTGCGCAGCTGGGCGTGTCGGCACCATCGTTCCTTCGCCTACGTGCCTTGCCTCTCCTTATGGGAAGTGTTCTGTACGAGGTCGCGTGAACGAATCACTTGGGAGTGAACCAAGTCGGCGCGGATAAAACCCATTCGAAGGTTACGCCGTGATGCGCCGAAAGGTGCACGAAGACCCGTTGTGACCTTGGGCGCCGTTCCAATCACGCTCCAGTCAGCTCTGCCCAAGCTCTAATCGTGCGTCACCAGGCCTTCGTATCTGGGCACCGTGCTCATTCCTCGATCCATCCGCGGATTCGCGCCTCCGCTCGCAGTCACGAACAGGGATTAGGAATCGCTATTTCGGGGTTCTAAACAAAACCTTCCGGCTCTGATCAGTGTTGTTCGGTCATGGACACCCTCGTTCGGGAATGGACACTCAATCCTGCCGCGATACGCTTGATACGAAGTTATCTTCCGTGTTTTCACCATTTGGCCCTCCTGAAAGTTGGTGCAGCGGTTGCTTACGAGCAAAGCAATGGACATCGCTCGGCCTGAATTCAGGCTCCAGAAGCGCCGCCGACAGATCGTTCTTTTCGGGGCCGGAGCCGTGCTGGTTGTGGCGGTATCGATTGGGGTCATGAGGCTGAAGCCGGCGGCTCCCTCCGTCGAGCGCGGAACCGTGTGGACCGATCTCGTGAAACGAGGATCCATGCTGCGGCAGGTGAGGGGACCGGGTTCGTTGATGCCGGTGCAGGAAGCGGTTCGTCAGATTCCCGCCGAAACCGAAGCGACGGTAGTGCGTATTCGTGTGCTGCCGGGCACGCAGGTGCAAGCTGACACCGTTCTACTCGAGATGAGCAATTCGCAGGTCGAGCAAGCAGCGATTGACGCGCAGCTTCAATTGAAAGCGGCCGAAGCGGAGTATCAAAGCCTGCGTGTGCGGCTCGACAGCGACCTCATGACCCAGAAAGCCGGCGCCGCAACCGTGAATGCGGACTACAGTCAGGCGCAACGACAGGCCGACACGGACAAAGCGCTTTACGACCTCGGCGTAATTTCAGGTCTGGCTTACAAGTCATCCAAGGGCAAAGCGGACGAACTCACCACCAGAAATGACCTCGAAGGGCAGAGGCTGACGATCAACAAGAAAGCCATCGAGACACAGCTCGCGCAGGAGCAGGCGAAGGTAGACCAGGCGCGCACTCTCGCCGCACTAAAGCAAAAGCAACTCGATGCGCTTAGAGTTCGAGCTGGCATCGGCGGGGTGTTGGTCGATCTCCCCATGCAGGTAGGCCAGCACGTTCAGCCTGGAACCATGCTGGCCAAAGTGGTGCAGCCAGAACACCTGATGGCCGCATTGAAGATCGCGGAAACGCAAGCGCGCGATGTGCAGTTTGGCGAGCCCGCATCGATCGACACACACAACGGCATCATCAGCGGCACGGTGATGCGGGTCGATCCTGCAGTACAAAACGGAACCGTCACCGTGGACGTCAAACTAACAGGCGAACTGCCCAAGGGAGCCCGGCCCGATCTCAGCGTCGACGGAACCATCGACCTGGAGCGGCTGGACAATGTGCTTTATGTGGGGCGGCCGGCATTCGGACAGGAAAACAGCACCATCAGCCTGTTCAAGATGGACACCGATGGCAAAGAGGCCGTGCGCGTCCCGGTCAAGGTGGGACGCGAATCGGTGAATTCAATTCAGATTTTTGAGGGACTTCACGAAGGCGACACCGTAATTCTTTCCGACATGTCGCGGTGGGACAAGACGGATCGTATCCGCCTTGAGTGAAACTTACATCACGAATTCGAGGCAAATAACTTATGACCGAAGCGGGGCAACCACTGATCCAGATTCAGGACCTGACCAAAGTCTTTTACACCGACGAGATCGAAACCCACGCACTCTCCGGAGTGCACCTTTCCATTAATAAAGGAGAGTACGTGGCAATGTCGGGCCCTTCAGGGTGCGGCAAATCGACGCTGCTGTCGATCATTGGCCTGCTGGATACGCCCACGGAAGGACAGTACTCGCTGAATGGGAAGACAGTCGAGAATCTCGATTTTGCCGAACGCTCGCGGATTCGCAATCAAGAGATCGGATTCATCTTCCAGAGTTTCAACCTGATCGGCGACTTGACTGTGTATGAAAACGTCGAGCTGCCGCTCACGTATCGGCAGAGAATGCCTGCTCCGGACCGCAAGAAGCGGGTGATGGAGGCGCTGGAACGCGTGGGCATGGCGCACCGCCTCCGGCACTATCCATCGCAGCTTTCCGGCGGCCAGCAGCAGCGTGTCGCCGTGGCGCGCGCTCTGGGCGGGAAGCCTTCCATCCTGCTGGCGGACGAGCCTACCGGAAATCTCGACTCGCGCAACGGCGAAGCCGTGATGGACCTGCTGCAGAACCTGCACCGCGAGGGCGCAACGATCTGCATGGTGACGCATGATCCGCGCTTCGCCAAGCATGCGCAACGGGAAGTGCATCTGTTCGACGGCAAGGTGGTGGCGGAAGAAGCACTGAAAAAGCTGATGGCGGATGTGCACGCATGAGCGGGTTATTACAAGACGTGCGTTACGCCATCCGGCAGCTTCGCAAGAGTCCCGGCTTCACCGCGGTGGCCGCTCTCACTCTGGCCCTAGGCATCGGAGCAAATACAGCTATCTTCGGACTGCTCGACCAGGCGCTTTTGCGCAGCCTGCCGGTGAAGGAGCCAAATCGGCTCGTCGTTTTGCGATATTTCGGGAGTAACACCGGACACCTCAGTTCCCGTTCCGACAATCAGCTCTATTTTTCCTATCCCATGTATCGCGATCTTCGCGACCGCAATGCGGTGTTAAGCGGGGTCCTCGCAACGAACTGGACTCAGGCCGGCTTCGAGTGGCGCAACCAGCCGGAACTTGTCGCGACGGAATTGGTCTCCGGCAACTACTTCGACGTGCTGGGGGTGCAGCCGGCGTTGGGTCGCCTGTTCGTGGCTTCTGACGACACCGTGCCCAACGGCAATCCCGTGCTGGTTTTGAGTTTCAACTATTGGCAACGACGATTTGGCGGGGACCACAGCATTCTGAACCAGGGCGTTTTAGTAAATGGTCACCCGTTCACCGTAGTCGGTGTGGCTCAGCAGGGTTTTCACAGCGTCGTCATGGGAGACACCCCAGACCTATTTGCACCGATGATGATGAAATCCCAGGTCATGCCGGGGGATGACGACCTGGAAAACCGCCGTTCGAGCTGGCTCAACATCGTTGCCCGGCTAAAGCCGGGCGTCAGCCGCGAACAAGCGGAGGCAGCCATCAATCCATTGTGGTATGCGATCCGTGCCGACGAACTGAAACAGATGGGGCACACTACAGATAGTTTCCGCGAGAACTTCTTGGCCAAGTCCCACCTTTCACTTCTTGAGGGTACAAAAGGACTTTCCCCGCTTCGTGGGGATCTCGAAACGCCCCTGCTGATTGTAATGGCGATGGTGGGCCTGGTCGCATCGATGGCATGCGCCAATGTGGGCAGCCTCTTGCTGGTCCGCGCGGCGGGCCGCTTGCGCGAAATGTCTGTGCGTTATGCGCTGGGCGCCAAACGCAGACGGGTGATTCAACAACTTCTGGTGGAGGGGTTATTGCTAGGACTAACCGGCGGCGTCCTCGGAATTATCTTGGCGCCGCAGATCTCAGCCGTGTTGATCACCATGCTCTGGGGCGGCACCGGAATGGAGTTGCCGCTTTCATCGCACGTTGATTTTAGAATCCTGCTTTTCAACTTCACTCTGGCAGTCACCGCGAGTCTGTTCTTCTGCCTGGCTCCGGCTGTACAGTTTTGGCGGCCCAATCTCGCGCCCGCGCTCAAACAACAAGTCATAACCGGAGGAGGGCCGGTTCGCTTCCGGCGCATCGCCGTTGGCGTGCAAGTCGGATTGAGTCTTGTATTACTGGTCGGCGCCGGCCTGTTCACGCGCACATTCGATACCCTGCAGTCGCTGGATGTGGGATTCGTCACCGATCATCTGGTTACTTTCAGCATCGATCCGTTTCTCGCCGGTTATCAACCCACACAGACTCTCGAGGTTGACTCACGAGTGCTACGCGCACTGGCGGCCCTGCCGGGGGTGCGCTCAGTCGCCGCTACGACCGACTCGGAACTGGCAAATAACAATTGGGGGAACAACATCACCCTCGCGGGCTATGCGGCAAAAGAAAACGAAGACATGAACGTCGAGCACCCGAAAGTAAATCCCGGCTATTTCTCCAGCATGGGAATGCCGCTGCTTGCGGGGCGCGAGTTGACCGATGCGGATCGAGCTGGAACCCAGAAGGTGGCGGTGGTCAACGAAAGCTTCGCGCGGCATTTCTTCGGTGAGCCACAGCGCGCGCTGGAGCACTATCTGGCCAATGGCAGCGGGAACGTGAAGCCCGACATCGAAATCGTTGGCATCGTTAAGGACGCAAAGCACAGTGGCGTTCGCAAGGATATCAGACGGACTGTGTTCACTTCCTATCTGCAGGATGCCGACCCGGGCGAGATGACCTTCTACGTTCGCACGTTTCAAGCACCGCAGAGCGCCGAAGAGACGATCCGCAGCGCTATGCAGTCACTTGATTCGAAACTGGTACTCGACAGCTTCCGAACTATGGAGGAGCAAATCGACGACAACTTGACCACGGAACGGGTCATCGCGCTGCTGGCGGTGAGCTTTGGAGCGCTCGCCGCGCTGATGGCCGCCATTGGCTTATATGGAGTGTTGGCATACTCGACCGCGCAGAGGACGTCTGAAATCGCCATTCGGATGGCGCTGGGTGCGAGCCGAGCCTCGGTTGTGCGCGTGGTCATGGTTGAGGTGTTATGGCTGACGGGAATTGCCATTGCCGTAGCGCTGCCGGCATCGTTGTTGCTGGGAATGACGGTGCGCAGCCAGTTGTTCGGGATTTCGAGCAGCGATCCGCTTACGTTGTTCCTGGCTACGCTCATCATCCTGCTGGTGGCGATTGCTTCCGCGCTGGTGCCGGCGTGCCGTGCGGCCAAGATCGATCCCATCATGGCGTTGCGCTACGAATAGCAGTTCGAGGTTGAATATGGAAACTCTGCTGCAAGACATTCGTTGCGGTGTTCCCATGCTGATGAAAAGCCCCAGCAGCTTCACGGCGATCGCAGTGATCACTCTGGCCCTCGGCATCGGGGCCAACACGGCGCTGTTCTCTGTGATCAATCGCGTGTTGCTCAGCCCGCTGCCCTTTCCCGAGCCAGATCAACCGGTCACGCTGCACGAGAACAAGCCCAACTTCGAAGGCGGCTCCGTTTCTTATCCGAACTTCCGCGACTGGCAAAAGGACAATCACACATGTAATCCCCTGGGACACAAGGTTCGCGACATCAAGACGATCATCGGCGTTGTAAAAGACAGCAAGTACACCAGCGTCGATGAGAAGCAAATGCCTATGGCCTATTTCGCGCGCTTTCAGAATGTGAACGCCGTCCAGACGCTGCACTTTGAAGTCCGCGTTAAGGGCGAACCGCTGAACATGCTCCCGACAATTCGGCGCGTGGTTCATGACATTGCCCCCAACGTGCCGCTGGTCAAACCGATGACCCAGCACGCCCAGTTCGAAGAATCTTACTCACAACCAAGAATGTTTGCCCGTCTGGGTGGTTTTTTCGGAGTGCTCGCAGCGCTCCTGGTCGCGACCGGTCTTTACGGAACGCTGTCGTATCGGACGAACCGCCGCACTCGGGAGATCGGAACTCGCATGGCGCTTGGAGCCCGACGCAGCGAAGTACTGTGGATGATTATGCGCGAGAGCCTGCTCGTCAGGATGGCCGGTACGGTAGTGGGTTTTCCGCTCGCGCTGCTGTCTGCAGGGTTTCTCCGCTCGATGCTTTATCAGTTGTCTTCCTTCGATCCGCTCAGCTTCGCGTGCGCGATCGCTTGCGTCGCACTCGTTGGAGCCGGAGCAGCTTTCCTGCCGGCATGGCGCGCTGCGAGGGTAGAACCCATGGTCGCGTTGCGGTTCGAGTAGTAGGGAGGTTTGTAAATGAATGGAATGTTTCAGGATCTTCGTTTCGCGGTGCGCCAACTGCTGAAGAGTCCCGGCTTCGCGGCTGTGGCGGTGATTACGCTGGCCCTCGGAATCGGCGCGAACACCGCCATCTTCAGCGTGGTGAACGGTGTGCTGCTTCGACCCTTGCCATTCAAAGACGCCGACGAACTGGTTCGCATCTGGCATACGCCGCCTGCGAGAAGCTTTCCGGGAATGACGACATTTTCCGTCTCAGCGGCGAACTACGTTGACTGGGAACGCCAGAATCAGGTCTTCGAAAGGATGGCGATCTATACCGGCCATGGTTTCACCCTAACCGGAGGCGGCAAACCACAGCAACTCTTTGCCTGCGCTGCAACTTACGGTTTCTTCAAAACGTTGGGAGTTCAGCCGATGTTAGGCCGTGAGTTTTCTCCCCAGGAAGATCAGCCCGGTCACTCCGATGTCGTGATTCTGAGTTACCGCCTGTGGCAGGAGCAGTTTGGCTCCAATCCCGCCATCGTAAATCAGAAGATCAACCTCGACGGCCACAACGTCCTCGTCGCTGGCGTCATGCCGCGCAGCTTCCGCTTCCCCGACTTTGCGGAAATGTGGACGCCCATGGCGTGGACCGACAAAGAAAAGGCCGTGCGAGGAGAGCACCACTCTGTCGTCATCGCCCGCCTCAAGCCCGGCGTCGATCTGAAGCAGGCGCAGGCCAATATGAACACGATCTCCAGCCGCCTGGAGCAACAGTATCCCGACGATAACAAGGGGTGGGGCGCTGTAGTTGTTCCGCTGCATAACGATCTGGTCAGCGACGTCCGCCCCGCGCTGCTGCTCTTGCTCGGCGCGGTGGTATTCGTTCTCCTTGTTGCTTGCGTCAATGTCGCCAATCTCGCGTTGGCGCGAACGTTCAGCCGCCGCAAAGAAATCGCGATTCGCACCGCTCTGGGCGCCAGTTCGGCGCGTGTACTACGCCAGGTTCTTACTGAATCGGTACTTTTGGCGATCCTCGGAGGAGCACTCGGCCTCACCTTCGCGCAATCCGGAATTCGCCTGATCACTGCTTTTCTGGCGGACAAACTGCCCCGGTCGATTGAAGTCGGTCTTGACGCCAAGGTGCTCGCCTTCACCGCGATCATTTCGTTGCTCAGCGGAGTCATCGCCGGAGTTCTCCCCGCTCTGCGACTCGCCAAAGGTGAAGTGAACCTGGCACTCAAGGAGGGCCTCGGGCGCACATCCGCAGATTCCAGCGGTCACGCCACGCGCAGCATCCTGGTTGTCGCCGAGGTCGCCCTCTCTCTGGTGCTGCTGATCGGCGCGGGGCTCATGATCCGCAGCTTTCAGCAACTGCACGCCGTGTATCCGGGCTTCGATTCCCATGGCGTTCTCACCATGTCCGCCTCGGTCGCGCGCTCGAAGTTTCCCCAGCCCGCGCAACAAGCCAATTTCTTTGAACGAGTGCTTGCGCGCGTGCGTACTCTGCCTGGAGTCGAATCCGCCGGCGTGATTGACGACGTGCCTTTGGACAACGGCGGTTCGCATCAGCCCATCGCAATCGAAGGCCGTCCTGTTGTCGCCATGTCGGAGCAGCCGGAAGTCGATGTCCGCCTGGTCAGTTCCGGCTACATGAGCGCGATGCGAATTCCGATTCTGCGCGGCCGCGACATCAACGATACGGATGTCGCGGGAAGGCCCGCCGTGATTCTGATTAGCGAGTCCATGGCGCGGCAGTTTTGGCCGGGCGAAGACGCTCTGGGCAAGCGCCTTACCCTGACTTTCTTCCCGGACGCAGTACGCGAAGTGGTCGGAATCGTGGGCGACGTGAAGCTCGACAGCCTCGACCAGACTCGTCCGACCGCGACTCTGTACTTTTCGCTGGACCAGATTTCCGTTCCCGCAAATGGAGGATGGAATTCCTTCCCTATGACGCTGGTCGTCCGCTCTACCACAAATCCCGCCGGCATCGTCAGCGCGGTCGCGAATGCTGTCCACGAAGTGGACCGCGATATTCCGGTGCGGGACATTTTCACTATGCAAGATCTGTTGGAAAACTCGCTAACTCAGCAACGATTCAACATGCTTCTTCTTGGTGTCTTCGCCGGACTCGCCTTGCTGTTGGCGGCGATTGGGATCTACAGCGTGCTCTCGTACAGCGTGAAACGGCGCGTGCAGGAAATCGGAATCCGTTTGGCCTTGGGCGCCCGTATTAGCGATGTTCTTCGCATGGTCATTATCGAAGGCATGAAACCGACCCTGCTGGGTGTCGTCATAGGAACCGCCGGCGCCTTGGCGATGGGGCACATTTTGTCGAGCCTCATCTACGGCGTGAAGCCCACCGATCCCGTTACTTTCCTGGCGGTGGCGGTTCTTCTTGCCGCGATCGCGCTCTTTGCCAGCATTATTCCGGCATATCGGGCGGCCAAGGTCGATCCCATGGTGGCGCTGCGCTACGAGTGAGGATACCCAATGGAAACAATCTATCAAGATGTTCGTTATGGATGGCGCATGTTGGGCAAGAGTCCGGGATTCGCCCTGGTGGTCGTGCTGATGCTGGCGCTGGGGATTGGCGCCAATACAGCCGTGTTCACGGTTCTCAGCGCAGCCTTGCTGCGGCCGCTTCCCTTCGAGAAGCCGGGGGAACTAGTGCAGGTGTGGGAGACCCGCACCTCGGGCGCGTTTCAGCAGATGGAAGCGTCTTATCCCGACTTTGTGGATATGCGAAACAGCCACGTGTTTGCGCAACTCGGCGGCTACTCGCGGACCACAATGACGCTGTCGCAGCCGAGCGGCGCGGTGCAGGTAACGGTCGCGATTGCGAGCACGGGATTCTTCGAGACCCTTGGCGTGCGTCCGGTGCTGGGGCGCAGTTTCGCGCCATCCGAAGAAACGGAGCAAAAGACCGCATCGGTTCTGCTGTCCCATGGCGGATGGCAGAGGCGCTTTGGCGGCGATCCTGCCGTCGTCGGGAAGACTCTGACTCTGGATGGAGTGCCGTCCACGATAATCGGGGTGCTTCCCAGGGACTTCCAGTTTGGCCCCACAAACTCTGCCGATTTCTGGCAATCGCTGCAGGTTTCAGGTTGGCGGCTACGAAGAAATGCGCATTGGCTGTATCCCATTGGCCGGCTTAGGTCAGGAGCTTCATTGCAGCAGGCGCAATCGGCTCTGTTGAGCGTGACCCATCGGTTGGAGAGTCAATACCCTGATTCCAACGCAGGTGTAGCGGTGCGACTCTTCTCTCTACGAGAAGAGCTCCTGGGATCGATGAGGCTGGTCGTCATCGTGCTGATGTCGACGGTGGGGTTTGTGCTCCTGATCACGTGTGCCAACGTCGCTGGCTTGCTATTGGCGCGATCAGTTCCCCGGCAAAAGGAGATTTCCATTCGGAGCGCGCTGGGTGCTGGCCGGGCTCGAATTGTTCGTCAACTCTTAACGGAGAACGTACTGCTGTCGGTTGCTGGTGGAGTCGCGGGCCTGCTGGCCGCCTATTGGGCCGTTCCGACGCTCGTTGCCGCAATTCCAGAGACCGACCTTCTCGCAATGCCAGCGCTGCAGGGACTGAGAGTACAGGGAGAGATTCTGTGGTTCTCGCTCGCGCTGTCACTGCTGACCGGGATTCTGTTTGGGTTGGCCCCGATTTTCGAAACCTTCAAGATTGATCTTCGCCAGTCGTTGCAGCAAGCTGGGCGCACGGCAACAGGATCCTTTCCTCATCGCTTGCGGGGCACGCTTGTGATCTCGGAAGTGGCTCTGGCGGTTGTGCTGCTGGTGAGTGCGGGCCTGATGCTCAAGAGCCTGAAGCGCGTATTGAACAACGATCCCGGTTTTAACACAGAAAACCTCCTGACTCTCGCGCTCTCCCTCCCGGACAAAGCGTATTCCGATGGCCGGCGCCAGCTGGGGTTCCAGCGCCAGTTGCTACAAAGAACCAATAGCCTGCCCGGAGTGAAAGAAGCCGCGGCAGTGACCATCATTCCGCTGTCCGGGGCGGGCAACACTTCGCGGTTTGATCTGGTTGGTCACCCCAAGAGCGGCGGTGGCGAGGAGTATGAAGCGAACACTCGTTCTATCACTACGAATTATTTTTCGGTGATGGGAATTCCATTGCGGGCGGGCCGCTTCTTGAATGCTGAGGACACCGAGAAATCGACGCATGTCATCGTAATCAATCAAGCTCTGGCGGATGCCGTATTTCCCCATCAAGACCCGCTCGGCAAGCAGCTCAACTTCACTTACACCAACGATCCGAACGTATGGCAAATCGTGGGAGTGGTGGGTAATGAAAATGTTGGCTGGTTGGACCGGAATCCCAGCCCTGTGATCTATGAGAGCTTCGATCAGGATCCGCCGTCCTATTTCAGCTTGGTGGTGCGAACCCAACAAGATCCAGCGACGCTGGCCAGCGCAGTAACCCGTGCCGTCAGGCAAATTGACTCGGGGGTACCGGTCTACGCCATCGCCAGCATGGCACAAATCATCTCGGAATCTCCCACGATCCTGCTGCGTTCCTATCCCGCATACTTGCTAGGCGCGTTTGCCGGCTTGGCTTTGCTGCTAGCGGTGCTGGGCCTTTATGCCTTGCTGGCATATTCGGTGGCGCAACGTACCCGTGAGTTGGGACTCCGCATGGCGCTGGGCGCGCAGCAGAAAGATGTTCTGCGCCTCATTCTCAACAACGGTGTGAGGCTGGCCCTGATTGGAGCGGCCCTGGGAGTTGCCGGTGCAGTGGCAGCCGGGCAAGTGATTGCCAGCTTGCTATTCGGCGTCACACCGACGGACGCGACCACATTTGCGGGGGTATGCCTCGTGCTCATGATCTCCGTACTCCTGGCCAGCTATGTCCCAGCTTATCGCGCGACCAGGGTCGATCCCATGGTGGCTCTGCGCTGCGAATAGGAGGAATTGAAAATGAACGGCGTGCTCCAGGACCTGCGATACGCAGGTCGTCAAATCCGAAAATCACCGGAATTCGCATTTACGGCTCTGCTCTCTCTTACGTTAGGAATTGGGGCCACGACTGGCATCTTCAGCGTAGTGTACGGAGTCTTGCTTAATCCGTATCCCTATCGAGACCCAGAGCGCATGGTCCACGTGGAGTTGCGCGACAAGAGCGACCGGGGACCTTTGCTCTTCGTCAACGGCTTGGAGTATCAGGAACTCCTGCGAGCCTCTTCCATAGACGATGTCTTCCTCGAAAATCAGCGGCAAGAAACCCTTACAGGTCGCGAGTTCCCGATCTCCGTCAGGGAGGGCCAGTACTCGTCCAATCTCTTCACCTACATGGGAGTGCCTCCTGCGCTGGGACGCGAGTTCGCACCGGCCGATGCTCTTGGCGGCAAAGTCTCTCCTGTCGCGGTGTTGAGTTACCTTTTCTGGCAGCAACAGTTCGGTGGAAATCGGAATGTGGTTGGGCAGACAATCGAGCTTGACCACGTCCTCTATTCCGTCATCGGCGTAGCGGCCCCCCGTTTCACCTGGGGCGACTCGGACGTGTACGTACCCGGAACGCCGACAGCGGATCCGCACGATTACTGGATGTCTTTCATTAAGCTGAAGCCGGGCGCGAAGCATCCGGCGGCCGCAGCGGAGTTACAGGTCCTTGTCAATCGTTTCGTAAAGGACGACCCCAGGGATTTTCGGCGCGATCGAAAGGTGGCAATCGTCACGCTCAACGAAGAGGTGCTGGGCCACTTTTCTGGGACGTTGGTGCTCCTGTTCGTGGCCGTGATCGCGCTCTTGGTGATTGGGTGCGCCAACGTTTCTATTCTGCTGCTGGCACGAGGAATTGCGCGGCAACACGAACTGGCCGTTCGCGCTTCGATCGGCGCCAGCCGCGTTCGTCTGGTGCGGCAACTGCTCACCGAGTCCGTCCTGCTTTCATTCGCGGGTGCGGGACTCGGCGTGTTGGCGGCCTACCGTGGGGTGAGCACCCTGTCTTCCATGCTCCCCCTCTATTCGTTTCCGCACGAGGCGGCGATTCGCGTAAATGGAACCGTGCTCGCGTTTACCGCAGCCGTCGCCGTGATTACCGGTATCCTTTTTGGAATCTTGCCGGCCTGGCAGCTTTCACACCCACCCATTAGCGAGCTGATCCAAGCAAACAGCACGAAGGTCACGGGAAGGGCGGGCAACCGTAACACACACCGGCTCTTAATCGCCGGACAGGTGGCCCTCACCCTGCTGCTCATGGCCGGCGCTGGAGCCGCAATGAAGGTGTTTCTCGGTCTGACTCACACGCCTTTGGGCTTCGATCCCGATCATATCTTTGCGCTGAGCGTCGCCCTGCCAAAGGGAGCATATCCGACCTGGCAGGCACGCTTGAATGCAAACGAGGTGGTTCGTCAGGCCATAACGGAAGTGCCGGGCGTAGAGAGCGCCAGTGTCTCAACGACATGGTTTCCACCTTTCAGTGGCTTCAGCGCCAAGATCGACATCCGGAGCAAACCATCGCTGACCGGTGCGGAAGCGGCTTTGGCACTGGTGAGCCCGCAGGAATTTTCTACGTTGCACATTCCGCTCCTGGCAGGCCGAATCTTCAACGATGTGGAGGTCGGTCGCGCTGCTCACTTGGCCCTGGTGAACCAGGCGTTCGTGAAACAGTTTCTTGCCGGCGCGGACCCGATTGGTCAGGGAGTTCGCAGTCCAATGCTCAAGGTCGAGCACCCTGACCTGCTGCTAACAAAAGCTCCAGACGATTGGCTGGAAGTGATTGGAGTTGTAGCAGACGCGCGCAATGACGGACTGGATCATCCAACGAAGCCCGCCGTCTTTCTTCCTTACAGCTTCGTTTTGCCACTGGACGAGGCACTGGTTGTGCGCTCTGCTGGCAATCCAGAGGCGGCAATACAGTCGGTGAAGCGGCGCCTGCGCGACATGAACCCCGATATGGTGGTCGGCAACGCTCACACGCTGACCTGGTGGTTGGATACACAAGGATGGGGACAGGGCCGCTTCATTGCAACCCTGTTCTCACTCTTTGCGGTTCTGGCACTCGCTCTGGCCGCGACCGGACTCTATAGCATTGTCTCGTTTGCCGTGACGCAACGCACGCAGGAGGTCGGCATACGAATGGCTCTGGGCGCACCGCGCGCTAACATTCTGCGCTTGGTAATCAGTTCGACGGCCGTAATGCTTGCCGCAGGTGTTGTGGTCGGGCTTGGGCTCAGCGTAGTGCTGAGTCGCGTGGTCGGGTCGTGGGCGGGGGGCAGTCCGCGCGATCCTGTAACTTTGCTTTCGGCGGCGCTGGTTCTGGTTCTGGTGTCCGTAGTCGCCTGCGTCGCTCCAGCCTGGCGCGCCGCGTCCGTCGATCCTGCGGTGGCGCTACGGTACGAGTAGGAACCAAATGAACAACCTCATCCAAGATCTTCGTTATGCGTTGCGGCAGTTGCGGAAGAACACAGGCTTCACCGCCGTTGCATTGCTCACGCTCAGCCTTGGCATTGGGGCTAATACCGCAATCTTCTCCGTCGTCCACGCCGTCTTGCTCAAGCCGCTCCGATACCACGATCCGGACCGCGTGGTACTCGTCACCGCGGGAGCTACGCCGGTGCGGTTCGAGGAATTGTTGGCGGCCAGCCGCTCCAACACAGAGATCGGGTCCTTCGCTGGCCCTGAGGACATGGCACTATCCCGCATCGTCGAGCCGCGAGTGTTGAAGAGTGCACGCGTTTCGGCAAACTTCCTCCGCATTCTGGAAGTAAGTCCACTGGTGGGACGTAGTTTCTTACCGGAAGAAGACAAGCCGGGGGCGTCGGAAGTGGCGATGATCAGCGCGGAATTGTGGCGGGAGCAGTTCCGCGGAGATCCCTCGATCGCCGGCAGGACGGTGACGCTGGCAGGCATCGAGCGCACGATCATCGGCGTGCTGCCAGCAGAATTCCAATTTCCGTTTTCAGGTACGGATATGTGGGTGACGAGGCCGTCGGAGTGGTCGGTGATCCCCCCTCAAGGCAGGCCCCTCAGTCCGATCTTGAGTGTGTTTGGCCGCTTGAAACCGCACGTGGCGATTCAGCAAGCGGCTGCTGAACTGGCCGTTTTGGATCGTCAATACGCCGCGGCTCATCCCGGAATGCTGGATGCGAAACCGGACTCACCTGAAACTGTGCGGCCCTTCAAGGACCAACTGGTTTCTGACGTGCGTTCGGAATTGTGGATGCTATTCGGTGCAGTCGGGTTTGTGCTGCTGATCGCGTCCGCGAACATAGCTAGCCTGCTGCTGGCGCGCGCAACTTCCCGTTCGCGGGAATTCGCTGTTCGCGCAGCGATTGGGGCTGGGCCCGGACGGATCATCGGGCAACTACTCGCCGAGAGCATCTTGCTGGCATCTGTGGGTGGCGCGTTGGGCATGGGGCTTGCGGCATGGAGTTTGAGCGCTATCAGAAGGATGATCTTTGTGGATCTGCCGCGGGCTGGAGAAATCCACATGGACGCCACCGTCCTTGGATTCGCAGTGGCGCTCTCGGTCGGCACGGGCCTGCTGTTCGGGCTGGTACCTGCGATGGCCGCTTCCAGACAGGATCTCGCCTGTGTCCTGAGGGGAAGCGGAGAGGCGACGAGCGCCGCCGGCTCAACACGACGGCTGCGTTTTGGACCGCGAGGGCTATTGGTGGCGGGGCAGGTAGCACTGTCGATCGTCTTGCTGATTAGTGCGGCCCTGCTGATCGAGAGCCTGGCTCGTGTGTGCCGGGTCGATCCCGGATTTCAGACCTCTCACCTCCTGACGATGAACATCGCGTTGCCGTCCGCGCGCTACGACACAGACGAGAAAAAGGCGGCGTTTTATGAGGAACTGGTTGAGCACGCAGGATCGGTGCCTGGAGTCCGCAGCGCCGCGGTAACGCTGAACCTTCCGATGACTGATGGCTGGGTGGGACAGCCGGTGCAGTCGGCTGGAACACCACCCCTGAGACTGAACGAGCGCCCGATCGGAGTCATCCAAGACATTACGCCAGAATATTTCCGCACCCTGGCTATTGCGCTGAAGCGAGGACGAGAGTTCACAGCGCATGACAACGCGCGGTCCGTTCCAGTTGCAATCGTCAACGAAAACTTGGCGCGCCTGTTCTGGCCCCAGTACCCAGCGGGATCGAATCCCATCGGCCAACCCATCCTTATTGGCTCGAATACCCAGCCAGTAGAGATCGTCGGCATAGCTGCGAACGTGCGTCAATATGGCCGAGATGACAATCCGAAGCCGGAGGTATATCTGCCTTGCGCACAGAAGCCTCCCCTATCTGCAATGCTTGCCGTGCGAACAGACGGCAATCCGCTCTCATTTGCCAACGCGGTTCGCGGCCAGGTACGGGCGATCGATCGCGACCAGCCAGTTTCGGCGGTCGCATCGATGGACGATTTAGTGGAAGCCTCCGAGGGGCAACTTCGACTGATGATGACGCTGCTGGGGACATTCGCCGGGGCGGCTGCACTTCTCGCCGTGATTGGACTCTACGGCCTCATCTCTTATTCAGTCGTGCAAAGGACAAAGGAAATAGGGATCCGGCGGGCATTAGGCGCGCAAAGAAGCGACATCCTTTCCCTCATGGCGGGAGAGATCGTCCGCCTCACGTTGACTGGTGTTGTTCTCGGGATCGCCGGTGCCTTCGCTCTGACTCGACTGCTGAAGGACCTGCTATTCCGGGTCAGAGCCACCGACCCGACCACGTTTGTTGGTATTGCAATCCTGTTCGTTCTGGTCGGAGTGTCCGCCAGTTATGTCCCCGCGCGCAGGGCGGCTAAGGTCGACCCCATGGTCGCACTGAGATACGAGTAGACGTTTGGAGTCTTTCGATGACTGGATTGTTTCAGGATGTTCGCTACGCGCTTCGCCAATTGCGCAAGAGCCCGGGATTCACGTCGGCTGCCGTGCTGATGCTGGCGTTGGGTATCGGTGCTAACACAGCCATTTTCAGTATGGTCAATGCCGTTCTTCTAAGGCCGCTGCCGTACAAAGAGGCTGACCGGCTGGTGATGGTGTGGGAGCAGAATCCCCATCGCGGTTGGCTTGAGAACGTTGTTTCGGCAGCGAACTTCCTTGACTGGAAGAAGCAGAACGATGTGTTCAGCGACATGGCTGCGTTCGAATCGAACTTCTTCAATCTCAGTGGAGGCAACAAGCCCGAGGAGATTGCCGGTGAACGCGTGACCACTAATCTTTTTTCTGTTCTAGGTGTTCGGCCTCTGCGAGGCCGACTATTCCTGCCAGAAGAAGAGAAGCGGGGCAGCTCTGCGGTGATTGTGAGCTACGGACTTTGGCAAGAAAACTTCGGAGGCGATCCCGAACTCGTCGGGAAACCAATCTCGCTGAACGGCCTGGCTTATACGGTTGTGGGCATTCTGCCGGCGACCTTTGCCGACGATTACTCTCGATCGTTCGCGCGGCACTCACGCGTCTGGATATCTGGTCTGGATCTTCAGCCCGAAGGCCGGGAGTTTCACGACTACCACGCCATCGCGCGACTCAAGCCGGGTGTAACGCAGGCTCAGGCGCAGACAGAGATGGACACGATTGCCAGCCGGATCGAGCAGCAATATCCCGAGTCAAAAGGTTGGGGCGTGGCTCTCGTAGGACTGCATGACCAGGCGGTGAAGTACACGCGTCCGGCCCTTCTCGTCTTACTGGGTGCGGTCGCTCTGGTGCTGTTGATCGGGTGTGCCAATGTGGCCAACCTGCTGCTGGTGCGCGCGACAGGACGTCAGAAGGAGATCGCGATCCGCACAGCGCTGGGCGCCACCCGCGCACAAATTGTGCGGCAATTCCTGGTGGAGAGTTCGCTGCTGTCGATGATGGGGGCGGTACTGGGACTTGTTCTTGCCGCCTGGGGATCGGAAATCCTGGTGAGGCTGATGCCTCCCGATACGGCGAGAGTTGAAGGAGCGGGAATCAACGGTCTCGTGCTTCTTTTTACCGTCGTGATTACACTCGGAACGGGAATCGCATTCGGGCTAGTTCCTGCATTGAGTGCGTCCAGAGCCAAGATAAGCGAGACACTGAAAGAAAGTGGCCGAGGTTCGAGTCAGAGTACCAGCGGCCGCAGGCTACGGGACGCGCTCGTAGTCTGCGAGTTTGGTCTGGCATTAGCGTTACTGGTTGGAGCCGGCTTAATGATTAAGACGCTGGTGCATCTCGATCGGGTCGACATCGGCCTTGATCCGGAGAACCTTCTGACCATGAAGGTGCCGCTCGAAGGCCCGCAGTATCAGGATCAACGGCGACAGGTGGAATTCTTTCAGCAGCTTCTAGCCCGCGTTGAGGCGCTGCCGGGAGTCGAAGCCGCAAGCGTGACTCGTGGCGTTCCGATGTATGGCTGGGCAGGCTGGAGCTTTGTGACAGCTGATCATCCGAACCCGCCCGCGGGCGAGACGCCTGACGCGAACTATGTCGTCATCGGACCGCACTATTTCCGGACGATGGGAATTCCATTACGCCTGGGCAGGCCATTCTCTGATGGCGACACGCCAACTTCGGAGCGAGTCGTGATTGTCAGCGAGTCACTGGCTCACAAGCAGTGGCCGGGAGAAGACCCCATCGGAAAGCGCCTTAAGGTAGGTGCTGACCCAAGCAACAAGAGCCTACCATGGCTTTCAGTAATTGGTGTGGCCGGAAACGTCAGGAGTGAGGGTCAGTATGCGCCCTTCGTGCCGGAACTATACGTCCCCTACACGCAACATCCCTGGATTCTGCGGCCTCGCCACATCGTAGTCCGCAGTGCCTCCAGTTTGTCTGCGATCGTTCCTGCCATCCGTCACGAAATTGCAGCTCTGGACAAAAATGCCCCGGTTTCGGAGATCAGTACCATGAAAGAGATCATAGCGGGCCCGGTACTTCAGGGGCAGACCGTCATGTGGTTGCTCGGTGCCTTCGCGGCCCTGGCGCTGATTCTTGCTGCCATAGGAATTTACAGCGTCGTTTCTTACGCAGTGACCCAGCGGACGCACGAACTCGGCATTCGGATGGCCCTGGGCGCGGATCATCGAGCTGTCGTGAATCTGGTAGTGCAGCAGGGCCTGTTTCTGGCGATGATTGGCGTCGTAACAGGCTTGGCGGGAGCGTTGGCCATGGCCCGTTTCGTCTCCAGCTTGCCGTTCGAGGTGCGATGGTTGTTGCTGTTCGATGTGCCACCGACAGACACGCTGACGTTCGTCAGCGTGTCCGCAATCCTGACCATCGTGGCCTTCTTGGGCAGTTATGTGCCGGCCCGACGCGCGGCGAAAGTCGATCCCATGGTGGCGTTGCGTTATGAGTAGGAGATTGAAATGACCGGAATACTCGAAGATCTTCGTTATGCCCTGCGGCAGGTACGCACGAATCCGGGGTTTACGGCCGTCGCTCTCCTCACTCTGGCGCTTGGTATAGGCGCCAACACCGGCATTTTCACTCTGGTTAATGCTGTGTTGTTGAAGTCCCTGCCGGTGCCGAACCCTGAGCAGCTTTTCCTTGTCCGCCAGGGTGACCGGTTTGCCGAGCAAACCCGTGTGTCTTATCCGCTTTATGAACGGATGTTGAACGCCATGCCTCGATCCGCGAACCTGGCTGCAGTGACTCGGCCCGGTGACTTCTACTTGAGAACTGGAACTAGTCAGCCCGAGATGAGCAAGGGGCAACTTGTTTCGGGAAACTATTTTCAGACCTTCGAGACCTATCCTGTCCTCGGCAGACTCCTGACCCCAGAAGACAATCGAGTCATCGACGGTCATCCGTCGGCGGTGATCAGTTACGGCTCCTGGAAGCGCCGCTTTGCTGGTGCACCTGACGTGATTGGGCGCGAACTGATCATCAATAGCCTGCGCTTCACGATTGTCGGGGTGACAGCGGCAGATTTCTTTGGGGAGGAACCGGGAAGGGCGCCGGATTTTTGGCTCCCGCTCATGATGCAGTCGTCTCTTCACTACGCCCAGCATTACAGCAAGAGCACGGCGGCCGATGAGGACAAACCCTGGGTGTTCGAGGAAGACATCACTTGGGTGGGACTGATCGTCCGAGCAAGGAATCGAAGCGAGCTGTCCCACATTTCCGGCATCCTCAACCAGCTTGTCTCCGAAGACCTTGAGCGACACGGGATCCGAGCAAGTGCGGCCGAAGACCAGCGGGCTCGTCTCGAAAACCAGCTCGTGCTCGAGCCGGGTAGTCAGGGGACGAAGGCGCTGCAGCGCGAGTTCTCGCAACCTCTCCTGGTACTGAGCGGAATGGTAGGCCTGGTTCTGCTGATCGCGTGTGCGAACCTTGCCAGTCTGCTGTTGGCGCGAGCCACGACTCGGGCGCGCGAGATTGCTGCACGCCTCTCGATCGGCGCCACACGAAGCCGCCTGGTTCGACAGCTTCTGACGGAGTCCCTGCTGCTCTCAATTTTCGGTGGTCTGCTCGGAATCGGGGTGGCTTATTGGTGCGACACGGTCCTGCCTGGGTGGGCATCGGGCGGATCATTGCCCATTCCGCTCGACCTAGCGCCTGATATGCGCGTTCTGTTGTTCAGTATCGTCGTCGTGCTGGCCACCGGAATTCTCTTCGGTTTGGCTCCGGCTTTCCACGCAACAAATATCGCACCAGTACACGCTCTCAAAGCGAACGCAAGTTGGGCCTCCAGCACGCAGCGCACGGGGGCCCAATGGTCGCTCCGGCAGACTCTGGTCGTCGCACAGTTTGCATTGTCGTTAGTCCTTCTGGTTGGCGCTGGGTTGTTCATTCGCACTCTCAGAAATTTCGTGAGGCTCGACCCCGGTTTCGATCGTGACCATATCCTTACTGTCTGGCTCGATACAAATATCCGGCACTACGACCACGGTCAACTGCTTTCGTTTTATCAGAAGGCACTTGATCGCGTGCAAGCGCTCCCCGGTGTGCACTCGGCGTCTCTGGCGACATGTAGCATCGCCTCAAACTGCAGGAGTGCTAGCGATATTTACTTGCCAGGAGGCACCCACCTTGCGGCTACGCCGCAGACGAACATTGTCAGTTTGCACTACTTCGACAATGTCGGGATCCCGCGCCTGCGTGGGCGCGACTTTACGCTGGCAGACAATGAGAAAGCCTCACACGTCGCAATGATTAATCAGAGCCTGGCCCGTGAAGTGTTTGCTGGTGTAGATCCTATCGGCCAGCACTTTGGTTATGACCCCGGGTCTGCCAACGAGTTTCAGATCGTAGGAGTGGTGGCGGATGCATTGGTAAACGGCGTACGCGAAACTGCGCCGCCCATGATCTATTTCCCTCTATTACAGGCCGTGACGAACGTTCAGAGTCTCGACGTGCGCGCCGCAGGCAATCCCGCACCGCTCACCGAACAAGTCCGCCAGGCGCTTACGAGCGTCGATCCTGATCTTCCCATCGGAGACCTTACTACCCTCGCAGAACAGGTCACCAGCAACCTGGGGCGGCAAAAGCTCATCGCGCGACTGACCGCAATCTTCGGCGCTCTGGCACTCGCTCTCGCGTGCCTTGGTCTTTACGGGGTGATGTCTTACACTGTCGCGCGCCGGACCGGCGAACTCGGAATTCGACTGGCTTTGGGAGCTCCGCGCAACGCAGTTCTCTGGCTTGTGCTGCATCAGACGCTGGTATTGATCAGCGCTGGTGTTGCTGCGGGATTATTGCTGTCGTTTCTTGCCGGGAGCACGGTCACAAGCCTGTTATTTGGCCTGAGTGCGTACGATCCTGCCACCCTCTTGGAAGCAACGGTGGTTCTGACGTTGGTGTCTTTCGGTTCGGGTCTAAGACCGGCGTGGCGTGCCGCTCACCTCAATCCGACAGAAGCTTTGCGCGTGGAATGAAAACGAAATCAGGAGATGCATGATCCAACTGAAGAATCTGGAACGCAGCTACAAAACTCCCGCAGCCCAAACCTGGGTGCTTCGGCGCATCAACCTGGAGATTCGCGAAGGGGAATTCGTCACTATCATGGGACCCTCCGGAGCGGGAAAGTCATCCTTACTGAACGTGCTGGCGCTCCTCGACGACCAGTGGACGGGCGAGTACTGGTTCCGCGAGCAAGGCGTACACGACTTGAAGCGCAAGCAGCGGGGCGAACTGGCGAAGAGGAATGTCGGAATGGTCTTCCAGAGCTACCACCTGCTCGACGACCTTACGGTTCAGGAAAACATCGATTTGCCGCTTTCTTATAAAGACATTCCGCGCGCTCAGCGGCAGAGCATGGTGGCCGACACCCTCGATCGCTTCCAGATCGTGGCGAAGAAAGACCTGTATCCCAGCCAGCTTTCCGGCGGCCAGCAGCAACTTGTGGGAATCGCACGCGCCGTAATCCACAAGCCATCGCTCCTGCTCGCCGATGAGCCCACGGGGAATCTGCATTCCGGCCATGCCAAGGAGATCATGGAACTCTTCCGTGATCTGAACCAACAGGGGACAACCATCGTGCAAGTCACTCACTCGGAAGCGAATGCGTCTTACGGAAGCCGCACGATTCAACTAGGGGACGGATGGTTGGTTGGCGATACAGCCAATCCTGCACTGCCTCAGCCGACGGAGGTCAGCGCATCGTGAGGTTCCCGGGTTCTGGTTTCTGGCAACGAGGAATCGCCATGCTTTGTGTGTACGGAATGCTAACTGGCAACCTTCGGGCGCAGGTTCGAACATCGTCCCAGACGCAGGGTTCAACTACATCGCCCGAGAGCGGTGTGCCGCTTCGGTTTGAGATGCCAAAATCTCATAATCCGTTCAATGCCTACTCGCCCGACTCGGTGCCGGAGCCCGCACTTGCGAACTCAGCGCGTCTTCTCGAACTCATACGGGATGGCAAGCTCTATCTTTCGCTGAAAGACGCGATCGATCTTGCTCTAGAAAACAACCTCGATTTGGCCATTGCCCGCTACAACCTACCCATCGCCGATACCGACATTCTGCGTACCCGGGCAGGCGGATTCTTCCGCGGCGTGAACACCGGAGTGGTGCAGGGAACTCCCGGTGGGGGTGTGGGAGGTTTTGGCACGGGGGCTCCTGGGGCAGGGGCTGGCGGCACGTCGAGCGGCGCTGGTGGCGCGGGTGCAGGCGCCTCGGGTTTGGTTCAATCCACGCTCGGAACTGGCACTGCGGTGTCGTCGTATGATCCCGCGGTTACTGCCTCCATCGGAGCTGAACATCAAACCACCCCACTGGCCAACCTGAAAATTTACGGCGTGCCTTCGCTCCAATTGAATACCGGTCAGACCACATTCGGTTACCTGCAGGCGTTTGCCACAGGTACGAGCGTTTCTTTCCAGTTCAACAATAACCGTCAGTCGACCAACAGCCCTTTCCTCTTTCTGTCGCCCGCCACAAGCTCAATGTTTCGCTTTACGATCCAGCAGGAATTATTGGCAGGCTTCGGCTTCGGGCCGAATCTGCGATATCTTCGCATCGCTCGCAACAACAAGAAGATTTCCGACATCGCCTTCAAGGACCAGGTCATCGCCACGGTCACGCAGATCGAAAACATCTATTGGGATCTCGTCAGTGCCTACGAGCAGACTCAGGTCAACGAGCAATCTTCGGCCTTCGCGCAGCAGACTCTCGATAATGCTAGGAAACAGTTGAAACTGGAGAGCATTCCTGAGATCGATGTAATGCGGGCAGAAGCCGAACTTTCAAAACGTGATCAGGATTTGACGATTGCGCGCACGAGCTTGCTACTGCAAGAAACTCTCATGAAGAATGCCGTCACCAAGAATTTGTCCGATCCGCTTCTGGAGGCAATGCCAGTCATTCCAACGGAGAGCATGCAGACTGACCAGACACAGGCAACTTCACAGATTCAGGATTTGATTGCTCAAGCCTTGTTGCACCGTCCAGAACTGGCTGAGACCGATGTGGACCTGGTAAACCGCCAGATCAGCCGGAAAGCGGCGCGCAATGCATTGCTGCCATCGCTCTCACTAGTAGGCTTCTACGGGGGGTCAGGACTCGCAGGCCCACTGAATCCTCTGTGTCAAGGATGCACTTCGAGTGTGCCGGTTGATTTCGCGGGAGCACTTGGAAACACGTTCAACAATACTTCTCCCGATTACTATATTGGGTTGAACCTGAACATCCCTATCCGGAATCGGGTCGCTAAGGCTGATCAATTTCGTTCCGAGCTTGAGTATCGCCAGGCCGAGCTGCGCCGGGAGCAACTGAAGAAACAGGTCCGCATCGAGGTTCGCAATGCGCAATATGCGCTTGAACAGACTGGCGCGAGGGTAGACGCTGCGCGCAAAGCACGAGACTTGGCTCAGCGTACATTCGACATCACGAAGAAGGAACAGGAATTGGGGGCGGGATCGAGTAATCAGACCCTCACCGCCCAGCGCGATCTTTCGCTGGCTGAGTTAGATCTGGTCAGTGCGAGGACCATCCATGAGAAAGCCAAAGTCGAGCTTGATCGCGCAACCGGGGCGACTTTGGAACATAATGGCATCCAGATCCAGGACGCGCTGAACGGGACCGTCGGCACGGCGAGTCCATAGTTAAACATGCAGCCTTTTGCCAAGTCGGAAGAGATTCTCACCGCCACCGCGCTAAACAGTAGCAAGGTCCGCCCCCGTATCCTGGCTGCGGACGACCAGCAGCATGTTCTCGAAGCCATCGATCTTCTCCTGCGCCCGCAGGGATACGAAGTGGAGACGGCGCGATCCCCGGCCCTGGTTCGGGAGGCACTGACCACCGGCTCCTACGATGCCCTCCTTATTGATCTGAACTATACGCGGGATACAACTTCCGGTCGGGAAGGCCTCGACCTCCTTTCTGAGGTCGTTGCCATGGATAACACGACGCCCGTCATCGTGATGACGGCCTGGGCCAATATTGACCTGGCAGTGGAAGCCATGCGCTGCGGGGCACGCGACTTCCTTCAGAAGCCTTGGGAGAACGAACGGCTCCTTGTGATCCTGAGGACGCAGGTCGAGCTTCATCGCGCACTCCGTGAGGCTGAGCGCCTGGCAGCTCAGAATCGCCTACTCCAGACCGAAGGCCGGCCTCAGTTCATTGCGACAGGGCCTGCGATGCAGCCGCTGCTCGGCGCTATGACACGCGTGGGTCCCTCGGACGCAAATGTGTTGATCACAGGCGAGCATGGCACCGGCAAAGAGGTGGTCGCGCATACGCTCCATGCCCTGTCTGCCCGGGCGTCCCGTCCCATGATCGCCGTAAACACCGGCGCTGTGCCGGAAGGACTATTTGAAAGTGAACTCTTCGGGCACGTGAAAGGTGCGTTTACCGACGCCCGTTCCGATCGCATCGGCCGATTCGAACTGGCCGACGGTGGAACCATTTTTTTGGACGAGATCGGCAACGTACCAATGCATCAACAGGCGAAGCTGTTACGCGTGCTCGAGGCGGGTGAGGTTGAGCGGGTCGGCTCATCTCGCCCCCGCCGTATCGACGTGCGCGTAATTTCCGCCACCAACATCAACCTTCGAGCGGCGTGCACTTCCGGGCAGTTTCGCGAAGATTTACTGTTCCGTCTGAATACAGTTGAGATGCACGTGCCCGCATTACGAGAACGCCGGGAAGACATCCCTGTTCTCGCAGTTCACTTTCTTTCACGCTACGCATCACGTTACCGGCGGCCCGTCCAGGGATTCGAGGCTTCCGCGTTGCAGCTGTTGATGCAATACTCCTGGCCAGGAAATGTCCGCGAACTCGAGCACACGCTCGAGCGTGCGGTCCTGATGTGCCGTGGAACTGAGATTGAACGCGCCGACTTGGGATTGGACTCACTGCGCCAGCATGGCCAGAACCTGGAAGATCTCAGCCTTGAGTCTGTGGAAGCCATTCTGATCCGCAAGGCGCTGCAGCGTTCTCACGGTAATATAAGCCAGGCCGCCGAGGTGTTGGGGCTCAGTCGCGGAGCTCTTTATCGGCGGATGGAAAAGTATGGGCTCTAGCCCGCTGGGGAAGCCGAATCCCACGCTCCGGAAACCTCCACGCACGCGGGTCCGCCTGTTGTATGAACGGCGGATCAGTCTCTTCTCACTGTTTGTCGCCCTACCCGGCATGCTCCTCAGCGGCGTCTTCATCTGGTTGCAGGCTTGGTCTTTGGAGTCCAGGTTCGCGCTGACCTTCGTCGAATTGTTCGTGTGGTGGCTGCTGGCGATGGCGTTGCACGAGCAAACCACGCGGCCGCTGCAGACCCTAGCTAATGTAATCGCCGCCCTGCGTGAAGAGGACTATTCTTTCAGAGCCCGCGGTGCAGCCGTGGATGATGCGCTAGGCGAGCTGTCCCTTGAGGTAAATGCCCTGGCCGACCTGTTGGCCGAGCAGCGTATTCGAGCCATTGAAGCCACCGCACTGCTGCGCCGCGTAGTCGAAGAGATTGAAGTGCCGTTGTTCACATTCGACCCGGATCAGATTCTCCGTCTGGTCAACTCAGCCGGAGAACGGCTGCTGCAGCAGCCCTCCGTGAGACTTCTGGGTCGCACCGCCAAAGAGATTGGACTGGACAGCTGTTTGTCCGTGGAAAGCGGCACTTTGGTTCCTTTGCACTTCCACGGCCCGAGCGCGCGCTGGCTGGTGCGCCGGAGTTCATTTCGGCAAAAGGGCGTGCCACACACTCTGATCGTTTTATCAGACGTGAGCCGCGCTCTGCGGGAAGAAGAACGCGACGCCTGGCAACGTCTGATTCGTGTGCTCGGGCACGAACTGAACAATTCACTTACGCCCATCAAGTCGATCGCAGGTAGTCTGAATGCTCAGCTCTCCCAGACCGTTCTCGATGCGGATGCACGGCAGGACTTTCAACGCGGGCTGGCCATTATTGGAACGCGGGCCGATTCCCTCAATCGTTTCCTGCAGGCGTATCGTCAACTCGCCCAGATGCCCCCACCCGTTTTTCGCAAGATTGCGCTCCACCCGATTGTCGAGCGAGTTGCTGGACTCGAGACCAGATTGCGAGTGCAGGTTGTTCCCGGTCCTGACATCCACTTGATGCTTGATCCCGATCAGTTCGAGCAGATGCTCATCAACCTGGCGCGAAACGGAGTCGAGGCGGCCCTGGAACCACGGTGCGCTGAAAACGGATCTCAGGAGGCCATGAATACGCCTTCGCCGCGTTTGGACCCTCAGGTCGTGATGCATTGGGACCTCACCGAGAAGGACCTGGTTCTCACCATCGACGACAACGGACCCGGATTTCTCAATCCCAGCAATGCGTTTGTTCCCTTCTACACAACAAAGCCCGCGGGAAGCGGCATTGGCTTGGTCCTCTCCCGACAAATCGCCGAAGCCCACGGCGGCTCGATTGAGCTCCTGAATCTGAGTGACAAGAAAGGATGCCGGGCGAGAATCGTGCTGCCACGAGCCCAGCCTGTTACGTAGCCGACTCAGAGCGGGTGGTACGTGTTCCACGGGTGGGCGAGTGTGAGGACAAGCTGTTCGCTTGGCTGCCGCGAGAAGGGTAGTCCCCGCGACCCTAATAATTGACTCACCGCTGACCCGACACAGTACCGAACCTTCGCTGTTGTCGAAGGAACCGAACTGCTAGAGCTAGAAAGACGAAACACTTTGGGCAGTCCTCAGCTCGCTTTGGAACCTGATGCTTGTTACAGCCTTTCTCGCGCCTCCCTCAGCTTGTCCGAGTCGGCCCGGTCGATGAGCCGCTGGATGTCCTCGGCCGTCAGCGGTTCCCCGTCGCTTGCTTGAAGAGCACGTTGAGCAGGATCGCCCCGAGTGGCCACCACCTCGGCCATGAGCACATTGAACTCATCGCTGTCCTGGTCGCCTTCGCCGGCTGACCGTTCGCACTTGTCAGCATCACCTCGCGACACCACTCACCTAACGTCTTGGCCGCCATTTGGGCCGCTCGCTCCATTTGGGCATACTCTTCTTCGCTTACCTTTGTCCCAATGGACCTGGTGCGGAGACTGGGCTTCATCATGAGCGTTATCCTGGCTCAAAAGAGCAACTCAGCCAATGAATAAGTTCGCGAGCGCTGGCCCGGATTCCGGCGCTCTAGCCAAAATTTGGCCCAGCAGCCTTTTTTTCCAAGAGGTTCGCGCACGGTAACCGGAGGTTAGCGCACAGCACCCATCCTGGGGTGACGTGTCCCCACCCTTCTTCCGGTGCGAAGCACCGCGTTCTTACAGCCACCATTCTCAAGGGCCAGTGCGTCCCACAGACGGCGCACTTCCGGAGCCTGCCACGCCCGTCGAAACAGATGTCCTGATTGACTGCCATGGATACGGGCATGTTAAGAGATACGCTTCGCACCAAGATGGGCACACTTTGTGCTCTATTTTCCATGCGCGCAAATGGTCCGTCTTTCATCCGCCTGACTGTTCTGACCGGCATGGGGGCAAGTCTCGCCCTGATGTCAGCCAAGGTGTTGCTCTATCGTGCTCTGTTGGCGATACGAGGCAGGCCGGGCAAAGTGCTCGGAACGGCAGGCCTGCTTGTCCTGTATGGATTTCTTGTCCAATGGGCGACGCGCAGTGGCCTTTCCGCGGCGAGAGCTCAGCGGTCATCTTCAACCGGAGATCGGAGCTGACGACGGCGATAATCCAGAATCTTGGCGTGCCCACGTTCGGTGACAAAAATATTGGCCGGCTTGATGTCGCGATGAACGATGCCTTTGGAGTGGCCAGCGTCCAGCCCATCGGCGATCTCTATGCCGAGCGACAACAGGGTTTCAGTTTCCAGCGGACGCCCCGCAATGCGGTGCTTCAGCGTCAGCCCGTCCAGAAACTCCATGGCGATGAACCGTTGGCCTTCGTGCTCACCGATTTCGTAGATGGTGCAAATATTGGGATGGTTCAGGGCCGAAGCCGCCCGAGCCTCGCGGCGGAAGCGTTCCAGCGCCTGTGGGTCTCGCGCGACATCCTCGGGAAGGAATTTGAGCGCCACAAATCGGCCGAGCGAGGTGTCTTCGGCCTTGTGGACCACACTCATGCCACCTCCGCCCAACCTCTCTAGGATCTGGTAGTGCGAGATGACTTGGTCAATCATTCACAAGACATGCGGCTATCGAGTCGCTTCATCTTACGGATGGGGCATCATAGTCAACGAATGAAGACCGTGTCGAACCCGGAACACTTGCTTTGTGAACGGCGTAACCGCGGAAGTGGCAGTACCTGTTCGAAACGCCGCAACCGGTCGGCGTCCCTTGCCAGCGCGTCTGGCAGCTCTTTGATCGCGACGTCACGCCCGAGTCGGGTATCCCGCGCGCGGTACACCTCGCCCATGCCTCCAGCGCCGAGCGGAGACTGGATTTCGTAGGGACCGAGTCGTGTGCCAGAGGTTAGTGCCATACGTGGGCGCAATTATAGCCTCCGCAGCATGTTGGAGAGGATGCAACGATTTTGGGTGTGTTGTCGGCAACCCTTACCTCACCGGATTACGGAAGGTTTGCGCATTCACGTCCTTGAACTGGACGTGACCGACGACGCCTCGGTCGAGCTGGCTGTGGATGCCGCCGTCGCCAAAAGTGGCCGCATCGACGTCGCCATCAACAACGCCGGCTACTACTCTCGGGGCTAGAGGAAGCTGTCACCACGGAACAAGCGCAGCGTCTCATGGACACGAATTTCTTCGGTCCGGTTCGCGTAAATCGCGCCGTGCTTCCGCACATGCGACGCCAACGCAGCGGCGTGCTTATGCACATCAGCAGCGGTTCTTCCTTCTGGGGGTTTCTATTGCGCCAGCAAATTTGCACTCGAGGCGCTGGCCGAGGCCTACAGTTACGAACTTGCCGCGCCAGGAATTGAATCCGTGATTGTCGAACCCGGCGCTTATGAGACTCCTGTTTTTGGCATACAGTGACGTGGCTCCCGCACCTCTCCTTTGGCACCAGAGCCCCGGAGGGCAACCTGCCAAGGAATCGCCGACCGGAAACTCATCGCGTCCGATGAGCACTGGGAGCGGGTTGCCGCTCCCAGCTTTGGCCGAGTCTTACATCGGAGCGATAGATTTCCTCATGCCTCAAATGGCGGTTGTAGCTCCTGCGGAGCCGAGGTTCGAGATCCTGTCTGCCCAAAGTGCCCTGTCGGGGTGAGGGTCAAAACCCTGCCATGCTGCGCATGGGGTGAGGGGTGGACACGTCACCCCCGAATGGGTGCTGCAGCGCAACTTGCGGTTAGCGCGCGCGAACCTGTTTAAACCAGAGGGGGCCGAGAGTGCCCCAATCTTGCCGAATGCGGACACAGTGCGGACACAGAGGGAGACTCGGACACGGACGGACATGGGGCACTTCAGAATAACCGCATGAATACAGGTTAAGACTTGGCTGCCCCCCAGGGATTCGAACCCCGATATGCTGATCCAGAGTCAGCTGTCCTGCCGTTGAACGAGGGGGCAGAAGTTTGCGGTTGGACGGGGCTTTGTGCGGCAGCCCTTGTTGATTCTATGGTTCTGACGAATCGCGGTCAACCGGAACTCGCCGAAAGATCTGGTCTTCGTTTTAAAGGCGCTTTTTTGCGCGCCTTCGAGTTCGACGGTCCTCGCTAGAGCGTTGCCCGTGAGGAAAAGATCTGTGGCGCAACCCTCTCGGTTCGTTAGCGCGCTCTGTTCGGTCAGCCGTTGTACTGGAAGGAACCGCCCGTGGTACAAAACGTCCTCCCCGGCCCCCGAATCAAACAGATGACAGACAAGAAGGATTGGCAGATCCCTTGCGCATTTGCAACCACCCATCACACTGGAGAACAGTTCTACCTCTGCGGACGAAGACGGGCAAGCCGTCCACTCCGCGAGCTACGCCAGGCAGATTGGGAAGAAGAAGAAGAAGAAGACAGGGACTAATCCGCGGCCTTCGAATCGCTGGCCACGGCCGCGTATTTTCTGGTGAGAAAAGACATCCTCAGCCGAACCTCTTCTTGATCGTCTTTAATGACAGCTTGAAGCAGTGCAGGAGTTGCTCGACTCTTGGATTACAGAATTCACTGTATTGGGAAAGCGTTCTGCGATCAGCAAAAATCACGGTGGCGAATTATTTCATCCGCAAGAGGAGCGTTCGTGTTTAATGTTCAACTAGTGCGGACGCTAAGGCGGCGAACAGTTTATGCAAATCAGCTTCAAGATCAACCGAACTGCGTTGTCAAGTGCTTTGCAGCCATAAACTTGCGTGCTTGCCGGGCGCCTAACTGGTGGCGCCGCGCTCAAAACGCCGGTCCGCAGCGCGCGTTCAGCAACTACGGGCCTCCGCGACTTCGGCAAAATTGCAAAATATGGCCTGTAAGAAATCCCGTATTCGTAGCCCACTTGATCTTGATGATCTGCTCTTCGCTATCTCATTGCTACACTGAGGTTTGTGCGGCATCCGTTTTTGGAACTTCGCATGCAGTGGCAAAACTGTCCAAGGAACGTTAATTTCTTAGGTGTTCCGAGAAGCGCAGGTTTCTACATGCATGTCCGGGTTGTGACCGCTAACGCGATTACGGAGGGGCAAACGCAATGATGAAAGACAGCAAGCCCGACTGGCGCCTACTCTGCGAACAAGCCGCTAAAGAAACAGACTTCAACAAGCTCCTGGAGTTAACCGCTGAGATTACCCGACTACTGGACCAGCGCGAAGAATGCCTGGAAGCCTTGGCTGAGCGCGTCGGAGCTCGATTCCAAGCACCAATGTCGACGGTTCTCTCCACCCGTGAGAATTAAGAACTTCCTGGGCCTACGCTGCCGTACAGAACTTCTTCGCCCTTGATCCAAGGCTAGCTCCCATCTTCTTCGTCGAAAAAGGTCGAAAAAGTCGGCACTCATCGATGTGCATGAGGGCGAGGCAGGAGGTATGTCTACCGGCAAGTGAAGTGACTTCGTTCTTGTTAGCCCTCGCGGCGGCAGGGCTTTAGTTTAGGAATTTAGGAAAGATTAGAGTCGTCAACAAACACAAACCCAGCTCTCATGAGCGGCGGCTTCATGTGCAGCTTTTCGGTTATTGGTTAGGGATTAACTTGACGTCGCAATTGGCAATGCATTTCACCGTCTGCAGCTCGATTTCAGCCTTCTTCCGGGAAGAGGCGCCCGCATCGGGCATGATGACAATCGACTGCGGTCCATCCGCCAAATTGAACAAACAATCGAAGGTCATCGACTGAACGCCGCGCTGCTTGCAAGAAGTATTGTCGAGTTCCGATCGTAGCGTTGACGGGTTGTCGTAGACCTGATCGGCGGCTTTGGAAGGCAGAACCGCAATTGTCATGGGCACGGGGGCTTTGATCTTCACGCTGAGGTGCTGTCCGTCACGTTCGGGGGTAAGCAGGCTGTAGATCTTTGGCACTGAACTTACTTCATACTTCTCTTTCACCAGACGAATCCACTGGAACTCCGGCTGAATGCAATTCTGCGTGCAGTTCCAGCTGTAATACTGAATGTGCAGGTCGTTGGGCGAAACGAATTGCCTAACGTTGTGACCCCAAACCGCCCCGATTCCGCTGACGATGGCACGATCGGGCGTTCTCTCATCGTGAATCACCAGAACCATCGGCCGGTCCGACGGAAGATGGCATTCATAAGTAGTGCTGACCACGTGCTCGCGCAAGCATCGGAATTCGAGTTGTCTCATCAACTCGGGATGCTGCAGGGCATTGTTCCATTCGTCGCTCCAGACCATGGCGATGGTGAGAGGCTGCCGCGCTTCGATATCGACGTGAATGTTTCCGCCCTCGGGCGCGGGGTGATACACACGGCCGGTGTGATAGTCAGCGGGATCGAGTTGGACAGATTCATCGTTAGCGCGTGTCCAGTCGAAGACTCGTTGTTGAGCATACGAGGGCGCGGCCAGGACAAAGCTCAAGAGCGCGAGGCTGAATATTTTTCTCATACGAAGTACCACGCTATTTTAAGAATAGGTTCAGCTTCCCTTACAAGCTCAATCGTCCGGCGAGCGTTACGCTCGTAACGGTATGGGGCGCTCAGGATTACCGCGTCTCTGCTGCGTGCGGCACCTAACAGTTTTCGACAGCAACCTCGAGGCATGGATCGGCTTCCAAGGTTCATGCCTTCCGCTGCGATTGCGTCTGCCGCCAGATTGTTGACGCAGCAGCGGCGTGGGCGGGGCCGATCAGGCAGAATGGCCTTGATACTGATACTGGCGGCAGCCACGTTGTGCGTGGCCGTGTTGCTGTGGAGCCGATTGTGGCCGTTCGCGGAAGCACCGGTGCTGCAGAATCTGCGGGAGGCAAGCGATAGCCAGGTGCAGGTCCGTGCCTTTCATCGAACGTACTTCCCTTTTCCAGGCTGCATTTTGGAAGGAGTAGTGTTTTATCACGGCTCGGGCGTCGGCAAGCCACTCATCACGATTGAGAAGTTGACAATCCGGGGCACGTACCTGGGTCTTCTCTCGAAGCACGCCGGCCGAATTACCGCTGAGAGCATGCGCGTATTCGTTCCAGCTTTCGGCACTGGGGAAGCCTTTCACACGACACCCTCAAAAATTACGATTGACGAGATTGTGGCCAATGGCGCATCGGTGGAGTTTGCTTCCCGGAATGCGGACAAACAACCGTTACGATTCGACGTTCACGAAGCGTCCCTGCGTGACGTGGGATGGAAAGGACCTCTTACCTACCACCTGAAGGTCCGCAATCCTGAGCCCCCGGGTGAAGTGACGACTTCTGGCAAGTTCGGCGTGTGGAATAAGAGCGACCCGGGGCAAACGCCGATCTCGGGCGAATACAAGTTTGAGCAAGCCGATTTGGGCGTCTATCAGGGCATTGCGGGCCAGTTGTCGTCAACGGGAAAGTTCGGTGGGACACTCGGCCACATCGACATCTCGGGCACCACGAACACTCCCGACTTTGAGGTGAAATCGGGCAAACATCCCGTGAAGTTGATCACGGAGCGCCTACGTCGACGGCACCAGCGGTAACACATTCTTGAAGCGCGTGGATGCCCACTTTTTGAAAACCCACATCGTAGCGCAGGGCAGCATCGCGAAATCTCCAAACGGCAAGGGTAAAACCGCACTAATCGATCTAACATCGAGCAACGCACGCATTGAAAACATCCTGCAACTGTTCGTGAAAGTGGACCGCGCGCCCATATCGGGTAGCGTGACTTTGCGGGCCAAGGCAGAGATTCCTCCCGGACATCGACGCTTCCTGGAGAAAGTGAAGCTGCGCGGCAGTTTTGGAATCGGTGCCGGAATTTTTTCTAAGCCCTCCACCCAGGAAGGCGTGAACGAGCTAAGCGCGGGCGCGCGCGGCGAGAAAGATTCAGCCGATCCCGAGACCGTGCTCACCGACCTTACGGGGCAAGCAGTGCTTGAGGAGGGCACCGCGAAGTTCTCCGATCTTTCTTTCGGCGTTCCCGGTGCAGCCGCGCGCATGCATGGAACCTACAATCTGATAAGCCACAAGATCGACTTGCGCGGACAGATGCAAGTCGACTCGAAGATTTCGAACACAACCAGCGGAGCGAAGGCGTTATTGCTGAAAGTGATGGAACCATTTTTCAAAAAGAGGCACAATGGAGAGGTCGTGCCGGTGCGAATTTCCGGGACGTATGAGCATCCGACGTATGGCCTGGACTTGAACGACAAGACCGCACAGGAGGTCCCACCGCCCTCGCATACGCCCTCTAGAAGCCCCTTAGCCCCGCCCAGCGCAGCCAAGCCCAACCAGTAATTGACATCGCCGTGACAATTACAAATCGATGTATGGGCAAAATATTCCGAGCGATAGAAGTCGTTTACAAGCTCAATCGAGGCCTTCCACCTCCATCTTCACGGTCGTACCGACGCCCAATGGACACCCTAAGCCTTACCAAAACGACCTGCACACTCTGTCTCCGCGTCCTCGCCTGCCGACATCTGGGCCGTAGGCTAGACCGGCATACATTTTGATGGCACCAAGTGGACCACCTTTTTCCTGCCCAAGATCGTGGGCCACAACACGAGTAAATTGGAGGGAGTCGTTGATTTCGCTCCCAATAACGTCTGGGCCGTTGGACCTAGCGGCATCTCTCTCGGCAATGGCAATCAATCGAGCATTTCGATGGTTCCAAGTGGAGCCTCTTCCCCGGTCCCAAGTTTCAGTCCACCGACCAGCCCGCCCTGGAATCCTTGACCGCAGTCTCCCCGAGAGACATGTGGGGCGCGGGCTTCATCTTGACCAACAATGGGGAAATCTCTGTTTCCTCTTTTCGAACACTTCGATGGCATGTCCTGGAAGGCCTTCGAAACGTTCGATCAGGGTGCCGCTATCTATGCCGTGTCTGCCGACGCGAACAACTATGTCTGGGCCGTGGGAACGTTAGCCTTTGGCGCTATCGTCATTGATCATTTCAACGGCACTTCCTGGAGCGTCGTCTCCAGCCCGAGTCAGGTTCGGGAGAAGACGTGCTCACCGGCGTGACCGCGCTGGCTCCGAACAACGTCTTGGCCGTGGGCTTCTACGCCAAGGACGTAAATACCGACCGCCCGACCAAGACCCTCATCGAGCACTGGGGCGGCTGCAGTTGGAAGGTTGTCTCCAGTCCCAACATCGGACCTCACTCCGTGCACCAATCCAACCACCTCGGGGTATTACCACGGTCTCAGCCAACGACGTTTGGGCCTTCGGTGACTACTACGCTGCCGACGGCTCGGGTCAAATCTTTACGCTAGTGCTGCACTGGGACGGAATCAACTGGAAGATTGTTCCTAGCCCGAGTCCGGCCAACTGTAATACCCGGGAGACATCCTGTTCGGTGGGACGGTCATCCCGCAGGCAATCTTTGGCTGGTAGGCAACCAGTTCGGAAGAACGCTAGTCCTCAATGCCACCGGACAGTTCGGGCGGCGTTCGCGCCACCAGGACTGATCAGAACTGATCAGATTAGCGCTGCCACCACATTGCATAATGCGGCCTCGATTCCTTCGGCCGTGGGCACGCCGCCTTGAGCCATGTCCTTGCTTCCGCCGTATCGGCCACCGAGCCTGGCCATCGTCTGCTTCATCAGCGTTGCCATATCGAACGGCAGGCCGGGCGACTGAGCAAAGACCAGCGCCGGCTGCTCCAATGTGGTCGCGAGCAATGCGACCGCGTTGGAACTTCGGCGCGTTATCTTTTGCGCCAGCAGTTTGATGAAAGCCAGATCACGATCAGGGAAGTTCCGCGCAATTAGCTTGCGACCATTGGATTCGGTTTCTGTAGCGAGCATGGACTCCGCGAACGCAGCCGCAAGTTCTTCTCGCGACTGCTCGAGTTGTTTGCGCAAGGATTTGATCTCGTCAAGGGACTTGCGGACTTGCTGGGGCAACTCCCAGAGATGCGACGAAAACAGCACGGCGGCATCGCTGAGCGCGGTGAAGTCGCGGCGGGCGGTGGAGACGGCGCGCTGGCCGCAGACGAACCCAACGCGCCATCCCTGCCGGGCCTTTTCCGTCTTGCGTAGCAAGATGCAGCCGACCTGTCCGGTGGCCCTGACATGCGTTCCGCCGCATGCAGTGAGGTCGAAGTCGTGGATATCGATTAGGCGTAAATGATCGCGCTCCGCTGGGGGAAGTTTGCGTAGTCCAAGGGTCGCCGCTTCATCTTGGGCAACGTAGCGGACTTCTACCGGTCGATTTTCCTGAATGATTTCGTTCGAGAGGCGCTCGGCGGATTCGACCTGCTCTCGGGTCAGCAACGGCACGTCCAGGTCCACGGAGCAATACTCGTCGCCCATGTGAAAGGAAACCGTCGACATATTAAAGAGCCGCACAAACGCAGCGGAGAGAATGTGCTGCCCGGAATGCTGCTGCATGTGGTCACGGCGGCGGGCAGGATCAATAAGACCGCGAACGCGGCTTCCCTTCTGCAGCGTGAGTTTGTTTTTGGCGACAACTGGTTCGAGATAGTGAACGATCTGCCCATCTTCCCTCTCGGCGACTTCCATAACTCTCAGCTTTTGCAATTCGGCAGTAGGTGAAGTCGCGTCGGGAATGATCCATCCCGTATCGCAGGGCTGGCCTCCGCTGGTGGGATAGAAAACGGTGCGGTCGAGAATCAGAGCAGGGCGCAGATCCTCGGCTGTCGCAGGCTGTAGCTCACGCACTTCGGCGTCAAATGCGTCGAGAAACGAATCGTGATAGTAGAGATGCTGGGTCATAGTTTCTTACAAGATAAACGCTGAATTCAATATGGGCCGATGATTCCGCCGATTTGGCGCCCCGGTGCTTTCGCGGGAGCTGCCGGCACGGGAGCGGGTGCTGCACTGGCCTGATCAAGCACATCGAGATATTTCAGTCCGGAACCGGTGTTGAACAATACAACGATATCGTCGGGCGCAAAGAAACCGCTTCCCAGAAGGTTGCGGTAGGCTGCAAGCGATGCCGCACCTTCAGGAGCAGCAAAAATGCCTTCGATGCGTGCCCAGTGGCGAGTAGCCTCAAGAATTTCTTTGTCAGTAACCGCGAGAGCGGTGCCTCGACTGTTCTTTAAAATATCCAGAATCAAGTAGTCGCCGTAGGGTTTTGGGACGCGGAGACCGGAAGCCGCAGTTGCGGCGTTCATCCACATTTCGGAGGTGGACTTTCCTTCATCCCATGCTTTAACGATTGGAGCACAACCTATTGATTGCACGGATACCATCTTTGGCCGCTCCGACTCGATCCAGCCTAACTGTTCCATTTCGTCGAAGGCCTTCCACATGCCGAGCAGGCCAACGCCGCCGCCCGTGGGATAGATGATTCCTTGAGGCAGCTTCCATCCGAGTTGTTCAGCCACTTCGTATCCCATCGTCTTCTTGCCTTCGACGCGGAAGGGTTCTTTCAGAGTGGATACGTCGAACCATCCTTCCTTCTCCGCGCGCTGTGCAACTATGCGGGCACAGTCGCTGATCAGGCCATCGACCAGCGTGACATGAGCGCCGTAATAATCGGACTCGATGCGATTGGCCATGGGAACATCTTTGGGCATGAAGATGTGTGCTTCAAGACCAGCCGCGGCGGCGTATGCAGCGAGCGCTCCCGCGGCGTTGCCCGCGGAAGGAATTGCGAGCTTTTTGAGTCCGTAGTGCCGCGCCATCGTGACGCACGCAGAAAGTCCGCGTGCTTTAAACGACCCCGTGGGATTGAGCCCTTCGTCCTTGATGAAGACGTTGGGATATTCCCGGCTCGCAAGCATCGGGGTGAAGCCTTCGCCGAGCGAGACAGGGGAAGCATAAGGGAGGATCTCGCTGTAACGCCACATCGTGGCAGTGCGACCCGCTAGCTTTTCGCGCCTGAAGCCGCCTCTTATCGCGGAGAAATCATAGCGGGCATATAGCGCTCCGCCGTCTTTAGGGCAAACGGTTTGAGGACGGTCCGCGGGAAGGCGCTGGCCACAGCGCGTGCACTCGAGGTGGGAAAGGCGGGACATGAGCAGAAAAGTTTAGCAGAGCACGCAGACAGAGGGTGGCTCTCAGCAAATCGCATCGTCGCGTAACGCGCTCTCTGCCTGACGGTTCTCGATGGGATCCTCGCGACGATGGCGCTCGCGACGCCCTCTGAGCCCCCCTGGCGTCTTCCGCAGAGACCAGATCACGACGGAGGTTATGAGCCAAGCGAGCGTGGCGCAGATCATCACCAGACAAGTCGATAGAAGAAGCGTAAGCCGCCCTACGGCGACCGCAAATGCAATGAGACCAATACTTCCGATCGCCGCACCAGCGGCGTCGAGACCAGCGGCTTCCCTGCCACGGATTGTTCCGTCCAAGCCGCGTTGCTCTTTTTTTGTTTCTTGTGTTTTTCAACTAGGGTCGCACTGCCTGGGAAAATCGCCGGAAACGCCAGGAACAAGCCTCCGACTCCGGGACCCCATTTGTTGGCAATCAATCCGGCGGCGACTGTGACGGCTCCGCCGAATGCAAACCTGAGAGCATATTCGTACCACCTGGTTTCTCCGAGAGCTGAGAGATCCAGGCTTATTTTCATTGGCTTATCTCAAGGCTGCGCACCCAAAGCCCGAAGGCAGCAGCCATCCATATGAGGATCGACGAAGCTGTAACGGCAAGGGCCGGCAGCTTGTGCGCGCTCCAAGAAGTCCGGCGAAGCTCTTGGGCTTGAGCAGATCACCAAGAACGGCGAAGAATGAGACCACAGTGCCGCCAACCACGAATCTTATGAAGAGCTCTTTCATGGAAACCTGATTGAATTTCGCCGATCACTCATCGCCCTTCATTGGTTGCCATTCGGGGTAATCAGAATCACTCCGTGCGCTCCGGCAGGCTTATTTCATTCCCCTCTTGATCAATTTTCGGGCAGCGTTCGGCCCCTTGACCGCGATGACCCGAAATTTCTCATCCGAAAGGTCGTGATAGTTAATAAAAAACTCTTCAAGCCACGGCAGAATTCGTCTCCAAGGTCGCGGATTTGTTTAATGTCGGCCCAGCTGTGATTTTGCTGTTCAATGGCGACGAGCCGATCGTTACGTTCTTTTTTCCTTATTACCCTGCTCTCCCTCAATAACGCCGATCACGCGACACTTCAATACGCACCCGGGAAAGGCAGGTTCATCCATCTGAACTAAAACGTCGAGTGGATCTCCGTCTCCACCTTTCGTAGAGGGCAGAAATCCGAAGTTGTAAGGAAAAGCCATTCCCGCCGGCAGTACCTTCTTCAGTTCGAACACTCGATTGTCAGGATCGAAGGCATATTTGTTGCGACTGCTCTGGGCGTTTCGACCACCACCTTAAAGAGCTTCTTGTCATCCTCATCGCGGGGGGAAAGAAGGGAAGGGTCCGCTAGCGAACGTTGGCGCTTCTCGGGCATAGGGCTCCGGAATTCTGCAGTCTAGATGCTTCCCGCGAGATGCAGGTTGCTGGCCCGAATGCTCGCCCCAAGCACATGGATCCCGTGTGCTATTTGCGCAGTTCCCACCATGTGAAAGCGAGCTATTTACTCTGTACGCTGAGGCGCGCTAGAAGCGCGTAGGCCTTGCGAAACCAGGGGCGTTCCCGACGGCGGAGGTAGCCAGGCATGTTGCGCCTTTTGTGGAGGATTTTCTGAGTCCACTGGCGAGCTTCGGCGATGCGTCCCTGGGCCTGTAGCAAGAGAGCATAGTTATAGTAGGTTTCTGACATGGTCGAAATCTTGGTGGCCTGTTGGAAGAGAATTTCCGCTCTTTCCGGCTGGCCGGTGTTGGCGTAGGCGTGAGCGAGAAGCGCAGGAGCGCGGTAGAAATCATATTTGGGGTCGGCGGCCACCGCGCGCTCAAGGTCGGGGACAGCGGCAGCGAAATCTTCGAGTTCGACTTCGGCTATACCGCGGCGATAGAACGGATCTGGAGAATCGGTTCGAGCGCAGATGGCTTTGTCATAGCAAGCGCGGGCGCGGGAGAAATTGCCGTCGTCAAGGTGGAGGAGTCCCAGTTCCTCGTAGTTGCCGGCCGAGGGATTGTCGAGAATGGCTAATTCGAGTTCGCGGATGCGCTTGCGACGGGGGAATACCTGGAACGAAGTGCGCAGCAAACCTGCATCCGGAGCGACCTCCACGGCGATATAGACGAGGGCGCCGAGCCAACCACCAATGAGAATAATAAAGAGCCAGTATGTGTCCGGACGGCGTCGGATGAAGTGAACGATGGCAATTCCCTGGAGCAGAAAGCCCCACCAGGAGAAGACGAAAAAAAGAAGCGAGCCCATGGATGAAGCGAGAATATAGCATGCGCCGTTCAGGGCAGCGATTTTTCCCCTGATCGAATCTTCCACAGGATTTGGCGGAGGATGCCGAGCCATACCTCGGCGTCCCCGACCGGGATGTTGAGGCGGCGGACCAGGCGGCGAACTTTCACTTCGGTCGCGGCCCCAGCGCCGGGATTCCAATACCGGGTAGCCCGGAGCACGTCGAAGAGCACGCTGGTGATGCGCTCGACTTCGACCATTGGCGCGGACTGGTGTGAGTCCAGCCCTTGACTCTTTCTCGATTTCTGCGATTTCGCCTTTTCCGACAGGTGGGTGGACTTGATTTGGGAGTCGCGAACAAGTTCATATAGGCAGACAGCCACCGCCTGTCCCAGGTTCATCGAGATATTTTCTTCGCGCGTGGGAATACGCACCAGCCAGTGGCAGTGGCTCAGGTCGGCATTGGAGAGGCCGGCCTTCTCCGAACCGAACAGCAAGGCAACTGGGCCGGAGGCGAGCTGCTTAAGCATGAGGCGTGCTCCATATTCGATGGGCCGAAGCTGATGGTGCAACTCGCGGTTGCGGACGGCAGTAGTACCGACGACTAGAGAGCAGTCAGCAACGGCCTCGTCCACGGTTCCATACACTTCGGCGTTTGCAAGCAAAGCTGACGCTCCGACCGCGGAACGAGCTTGACGAAATGCGACCTCATATGGATTGACGACTCGCAAGTGGTGGAATCCGAAGTTGCTCATGGCGCGCGCAGCAGCGCCTATGTTGAGCGGATTGCGCGTCCGCACCAGGACGACACGCAGATGATCAAGTTCTAACGAGACAGTCAAGAAATGATTCTAAGGCAGGGGTCAGGCTTCCGGCGTTAGGCTTTAGCAGTGCAAACTCAAGCGGCGACAGGATGTTAAAATTGCAAATGGTGAAGCTTTCGAAGCCTTCCATTCGGCTGCTGGCGACCGATATCGACGGCACGCTACTTAATCCCCAGTTTCAAATTTCTGAGCGCGACTTGGCCGCCCTCCGGCGGGCGCATGCGGCGGGCATCGAGGTCGTGCTGGTTACCGGCCGACGTCATACCTTTGCGCTGCCTATCGCGCAGCAACTTGGATTCGATTTGTGGCTGATCAGCTCAAATGGGGCGGTCACGCGCTCGCTCACCGGGGAGACGTTTCATCGCGACATGATGCCAGCCGAGACTTGCCTCCGCGTGTGCCATGCGATGCAAGAATTTCGTGGCAATACCGTTCTTACATTTGACAAGGAATCCCGGGGCGCGATCGTGCTGGAGCACATGGACGAACTGAGCACGAGCATCCGGCGGTGGCTGGAAAAGAATATGGAGTTTATCGAGTTCGTGGTGCCCCTTGAGGATTCGCTGGTGACAGATCCGGTGCAGGCCATGTTTTGTGGATCGATGGCGCGCATGGAGCAGGCTAGGCGTGGGCTGAAGAACGCAGGACTGGATGGGCAAGTCACTGTGTTACGAACGGAGTATCCAGCGCGCAATCTCTCCATGATCGATGTATTGAACGGAGGGTGTTCGAAAGGTCACGCGTTGCAGCGCTGGGCCGAACATCGCGGTCTTAGTCGAGAACAGGTCATGGCCATCGGTGATAACCATAACGATGTGGAGATGCTTGAGTTCGCCGGACATGCGGTTATCATGGGGAATGCCTGCGTAGAGTTGCAGGCACGCGGCTGGACACCGACGCTGCCGAACGATCAATGTGGGGTGGCCGCGGCAGTGGAGGAAGTGCTCGAAGGCACGAGAAGTTCAGTGGTTGGCGACTAGTTTTTAGCGGTTCGTGATGAAAAGGCTGATTCAGGTCGGATTGTCGTTTGGCATGTTGTTGGGGGCGTCAGCAGTTTCCTGCTTCGCTGCCGACCTGGCGGTTCTGCGGAATGGCTTCTCGATCCGCCACGAGCGGCGCCAAGTGCTCGGCGGTGTGACGCGGCTTTTCGTGAGCGCGGATGGATCAAGCTTCGTTGATGTACCCACGGCAGAGATTGAGCACTTCGAAGCAGCTCTGGCAGATCCAAAGCCTGCGGCGACGCAGAACCCAGCGGAGGCGCGGAGCGCACATTTGAACGTCGCGAATCTGAATCAGACCGACCTCAGTGAGGTAGTAAACTCAGCTAGCAATCGCCACCGGCTCGACCCGGATCTGGTCAATAGCGTCATCCGGGCGGAGAGTGGCTTCAATGTCCGGGCAGTGTCGCGGAAAGGTGCACAGGGACTGATGCAACTCATGCCGCAGACTTCTTCGCAGTTAGGCGTGGAAAATGCGTTTGACGCTCAGGCAAACGTGGAGGGCGGTACGCGGTATTTGCGCGAACTTCTTGAGCGCTACAACTTTGACTTGGTCAAGGCGCTGGCCGCCTACAATGCGGGGCCCCGGCGGGTAGAGCAGTTCGGCGGCGTGCCTCCATATTATGAAACCCGCGCGTACGTGGCGCGCATCGTGCGAGACTTCAATCGAAAGAAACTAGCGCAAAAAAGCGTGGCAACGCAACCCGTCGCGCCGCACAAGAGCGCTCCTAAGGCTTCGCCTGTAGGTTCTGCGAGTAGGGCGGCTACGAAACAGCAAACTCCGAATTCCTCCGCTCGGGCTAAATGGTCCTCTTCAAAACAGCGGAATGAGTAGGTTGGGAAATCCATCCTTAGGGAGATTGTTTCTGTCTCTCAGCACTAGGCAGTGAAAGCACTAGCCGTGTCCTCCGAATTTGACCGGTATTGTCGTGTCATTTACCTTTGAACGTGCCGTTTCCAGCTCCGCGGAATCGGGACGATTTGGCGGAGCGGTCCCCTTCATGGACAAAAAGCGCATCGTGGTGAGTGCGGTCGTCTTTCTCATTCTCGCCATTCTTGTTTACTTGCAATATCGGCACTGGCAGAGCTTTGACTGGGGCACGTTTTGGACTCAAACCCATCGGATCAACAAATTCCAAGTGGTGTATGCCGTTGCGCTTATCTACATCGCTTATGCCCTGCGGGCCGTGCGCTGGAAGATTTTTCTGGAGCCAGTTCGGCCGCAAGCGACGATCGTGAGTTTGGTATCGCCCACGCTGATCGGCTTCGCGGGGCTCGCCCTGCTTGGGCGCGCCGGCGAATTCATCCGCCCGTACCTGATCGCCCGGCGGCAGGATTTGCCTTTCTCTTCGCAACTGGCGGTCTGGGCGGTCGAGCGAATCTTTGATATTGGCGCATTTACGCTGTTGATGGTGCTGGCGATTTTCTTGCCCAGCGCATTGCCATCGATTCCGCACCCGGAGTACTACGTCCGCTTTCGTGAAGCCGGATTTGTTCTTATTGCTCTGGTGGCCGTGATGACCGCCGGTGCTGTGGTCATCGCGCGATATGGCGAAGCGATCGCACAGTGGGTGGAGGAGCGGTTTGGGCATCTGTCCTCCAGTCGGCACGCGGCCAGCCTTGGGCATCGGCTTGCGCAGAGGGTGCGAGAGTTTCGGCTGGGGCTTAACACAATTCGTGGACCGGTTTCATTGCTGTGGCTGACGTTGGTGTCGGTAGGCATGTGGTACATCATCGCGCTGGCATACAAGGCAGTGACGCATTCGTATGGCATGGATGCCCTGGATATCCCACTGGCACAGATCCTGATTCTAATGGGCTCGAGCATGGTCGGCTCAATGCTGCAATTGCCCGCGGTGGGCGGTGGTTCGCAGATGGCGACGATTGCGACTCTTTCGAGTGTGTTTGATGTGCCTCCGGAGATGGCAGCCAGTTGCGGAATTTTGCTTTGGCTGGTGACCTTTGCGGTGGTAATACCAGCGGGTTTGTTCCTGGCGCATCTTGAGCGCCTATCGTTGCGAAAGCTGTCGGAGGAAAGCCATCGGGCGGAGAAGGCGGAGTTGGAAGCGCCAGGGGCGTGAATTTCGTGTCTCTTGCGCCGCCGCAGGCAGAGCATTTCCTCGTGCCGCGCTTCCAGGGGGTGAGTCACTCCTCATTTGCCAAACACACAATCGAGCCGTAAGCTTCGTTCTTCTTGCGGCGCGGGTAGGCACCTTTGGTCGGGCTGAGAGGCCTCGACCCCCTGTTACAATTTCAATTTGCTACACAAAAAACAGACTCCTCCTTTCTTCGCCTTCGCTCAGGCGCAGGAATGACAAGGTTTCCGGTGTCGCCGAGTTACGAAGTGCAAGCGGATACGAAGAATTGAACTTTGAACCATCAGCGCCATGAAATGTCCCTTTTGCGGATTTGCGAATGATAAGGTGGTCGACTCGCGCGAGAGCAAAGAGGCGGAGTCCATCCGCCGCCGGCGCGAGTGTCTGAAGTGCGGCAAGCGATTTACTACCTACGAGCGCATCGACGAAATCCCTTACATGGTCGTGAAGAAGGATGGCCGGCGGGAGAAGTTTGACCGCCAGAAGGTGCTCAACGGTCTGCTGCGCGCTTGTGAGAAGCGTCCGGTACCAATCAGCAAGCTGGAGCAGATTGTGAACGAAGCGGAGTCGTTCGTGATCGATTCGGCGGAACGCGAGCGCAAGACCAGCGAAGTCGGGGAATTGATCATGAACCGGCTGCGGCGCCACGACAAGGTAGCGTATGTGCGCTTTGCCTCAGTCTATTTGGATTTCAAGGATGTCAAAGAATTCATGGATGAGTTGAAAGATTTAGTGAAGGCGAAGGAAGTCGCGGAGGTCGGAAAGAAGAGCATCAAGGCATAAACGAGCACCGAGTTTTATGAGCCACAAGGTAACGCTGATTCCCGGCGACGGCATAGGCCCCGAAGTAACCAAGGCAACGGTGCGCATCCTGGAAGCAACCGGCGTGAAGTTTGATTGGGAAACTTTTGCGGTGGGTACGGAAGCTTATGAGAAGTCCGGCGAGTACATCCCCAAGGAAGTGATTGAGTCGATCGAGAGCACGCGGGTGGGATTGAAAGGTCCGGTGACAACTCCCATCGGAGGGGGATTTTCCAGCATCAACGTCGCCCTACGCCAGAAGTTTGAACTCTATGCGAATTTCCGGCCGATTCGCAACTTACCTCATATTCCTACGCGCTTTCCCGACGTCGATCTCATTATTGTGCGCGAGAATACTGAAAGCCTTTACTCCGGATTGGAGCACGAGGTTGTGCCCGGCGTAATCGAAAGTCTGAAGATCATTACGGAAAAAGCCTCGACTCGCATTGCCCGCTTCGCCTTCGAATATGCCCGGAAGAATCAGCGCAAGAAAATCCACGCCATCCACAAGGCGAACATCATGAAGCTGTCGGATGGTTTATTCCTGCGCTGCTCGCGCAACGTGGCGAAGGAGTATCCCGAGATCACGTACGGCGAGCACATCGTGGATAACACCTGCATGCAGCTGGTAATGAATCCCTATCAGTACGACATGCTGGTAATGGACAATTTATACGGCGACATCATTTCAGACTTGTGCGCCGCCTTCGTCGGTGGCCTGGGATTCGTGCCCAGCGCCAATCTCGGCGACCACTGTGCAATTTTTGAAGCAGTGCACGGCTCAGCGCCGGACATTGCCGGCAAGAATCTGGCAAATCCGACGGCGCTATTGCGATCAGCACTGCTGATGCTCCGCCACTTGGGCGAACATGAGGCAGCCACCCAGATCCGCAACGCGCTGGAGAATGTTTATCGGCACAAAGACAAGCTGACGCGCGACATCGGCGGCAAGGCTGGAACGTCACAGTTTGCCGATGCTGTGATCGAGGCTATGGCGGAAGCCGAGACTCACAAAGCCGCTGCGCCGTCCCGCGCCTGAGTCTCTTCTGAATCTCTGCACCCAGCTTTTGCCCAAGCCGCCGTGCTCTTCACACCGCCCGAACCGCCTCGATGTGCTTCCGGACGACTCCATCTGGCCATCTCAAAGGGGCCAGGATTGAGTGCAGCCAGGGCAGATTATTGGGCTCATACTGAGTCAAACCCAACCCGCCCACACTCTAGTTCGTGGACTTCCGTCAGGTGTTTCCTGTGCTCGTTCGACTTTATGATTTGACCGAGGAACAAGGGAGAACTATGAACAACAGATCAGCGATAGTGGCCGTGGCTGCCTTGGCCTGTTCATTCCTATTGGCAGGCTCAGCTCTAGCGCAGGGGGGCGAGTTCGTCGGGGCCGAGTGGGGTGCTCCGGGAAACCGTGTAGATGTAACGGCTCGCGTGCGTACCTTCGTCCACGACGGAGTCCTGCAGTTCGAGGTCACGCGCTTTAACCTTGGGATCGATCCGGCACCGCACCAGAACAAGACCCTGACCATTCGCGTGCGCCATTGGGACGGTGGCGTCAAGGAATACAGCTATCCGGAGAGAAGCACGGTCAATCTGGAACTGGATCCCGAAAATCGAGGGGAGCGGCGCGAGGAACACGCGCGGCAGGAACGGGGTGAAGAGCACAACCGCGACGATCGTCGTGAAGAGAGCTATGAACACCGGGGACGAGGACTTCGGATTCTTCGCGCCTACTACGGAGCCGAAGGGCAATTTATAAATGTAACCGAGGCCTTGCGCAGCCGCATTGATCACGGCAGACTCTACCTTCGCGTGGATAACTACAGCATGGGAAGCGATCCGCTGCCCGGAGCTCGCAAGTGGCTGCGCATTCTCTACTCCTATGAGGGCGAGCGCAGGAACGTGACCGTTCCGGAGAAAACTGAGCTGCAGCTCCCGTAGCAGACGTCACCCTTACACTGTCAACCCTGACAAACCCATTTCAGGCAAACCCATGCAAACCCATCTCTGGCATTGACTCTCGCATGAGATGAGAGTAAATTCGCCGGTTCTGGGGAATCTGCAGGAATGGCGAAGACAACGCGCCGTGTGGGGGTAGTTCTGTTTCAGCTGGGCGGGCCAGATTCGCTAGCTGCGATAGAGCCGTTTCTATATAACCTCTTCTGTGATCCGGACATTATTGATTTTCCCTTTGCCCGCATCGGGCGCAAACCCCTTGCAAAGTTGATTTCCGCTACCCGGTCGCGCAAAGTTCAGCATCATTACGCGACCATCGGCGGCGCCTCGCCCATTCGGAGGTTCACCGAACGGCAGGCACGGGCGCTCGAAGCGGAATTGGCAGAGCTGGGATTGGAGGCGCGGTGTTTTGTCGCTATGCGCTACTGGCATCCGTTTACTGCCGAGGCTGTGGCTCAACTACGGGCCGCCGCCTGCGATGAGCTGGTATTGCTACCGCTGTATCCGCAATACTCCTCTACTACGACCGGCAGCAGCTTGAACGAGTGGCGGCGGCTGTTTGATGAGAAGATCCCGGTGCACTGCGTAGAGTATTTCTACCGAAATGAAAGGTACCTTGACTCGCTGGTGCAAAAGATTGATGACGCCCTCGCTCGTTTCCCGGTGCCGGCGCGGGCCGAAATTGTCTTTAGCGCCCACAGTGTTCCCCTGGCATTGATTGCAAAGGGTGATCCCTACCAGTGGCAAATCGAGCACACCGTGAGTTTGGTAATGAATCGCGGTGACTGGACGAACCGTCACCGGCTTTGTTATCAGAGCAAAGTAGGAGCGAGCAAATGGTTGCAACCTTCCCTGCACCGCACGCTGAAGGATCTGGCTGCGGAACACGTGCGGGAAGTTTGCGTCGTCCCGATCTCGTTTGTGTCCGATCACGTGGAAACGCTGGGTGAGATTGACCATGAGGCGCGCGAGGAAGCGCGGCGGCTGGGCATTAGTCAATTCGAGATGAGTAACGGATTAAATGATTCTCCAAAATTCATACAAGCCTTGAGCGAGATGGTGCTGACGGCCGTAGGCAAAGAGTCAACGCCTAATTTTTCGATGGCGGCTCCAGAAAGTAATCCGACTGCGCCAACGCTTTTGGTTGCCGGCTGATTTGCTACGAATGTAAGTCTTCATTCTTAGGAGGGGACTCATGGCGGTTACGGAGGGCGAAAAGCCCACTCCGAACCCGGAAGCGCCAGCGCCGGCAGCTAAAAGCGCGGTCGATGCCACGAAGTATGTGGGCACGCCGGCAGTAGGCACCTCAAAAGCGGCCGCGTCTGCGGGAGTGGCCGCAGTCGGTCCGTCAAATACGGAAATCGACAAGCGGCGCCGGCGCCTGGTCTGGGTTTGTGTCACCGCCTTCTTGGGAGCTTGGTTCCTCGCTTTCTTCCGTTTCTTTCTGCCGCGTACCCTTTTCGAACCCAATGCAGTTTTCAAGATTGGCTATCCTTCCGAGTTCGCGCTCGGAGTCGACACCAAGTTTCAGCAGCGATACCGCATATGGGTCGATCGTACGCCCGATCGCCTATTTGTGATTTACGCCCGCTGCACGCACTTGGGCTGCACTCCCGACTGGAAGCCGAGTGAAAATAAGTTCAAGTGTCCTTGCCATGGCAGCGGGTATGACAGCGAAGGAATTAATTTCGAAGGGCCGGCGCCGCGCCCCATGGATCGCGCTCATGTTGAATTGGCGCCCGACGGACAAATTATTGTGGATACTTCGCGGCTGTATCAGTGGCCAAAGGGACAACCCAGCAAGTTTAATGATTCGGGAGCGTTCTTGACCGGCGTGTAAGTTTCAGGTTGCGGGTTCCGGCTTGAGGAGCTGAGCAGTCGCTCTCAGAACGATGGATTTCAGGACTATTCATGGCTGACGAAAATAATCCGAACAGTACCAACGGGAAAAACGGCGGAAAAGTAGGCCTACTGGAAAAAGTGAAGGCTGGTGTGAAAGAGCACATCCAGGGCCTTAAGACCGACATTCCTGCCAAGGCGAAAGAACAGATCGAAGGGTTGAAGGATCCAACCAAGACCCAGGTCTACACCTCCATCTTCCGCCACAAGCACGATGACACGCCGCGCAACCGCGCGTTGGGTGTGCTCTCGAATGTGTTCCTGCATCTGCATCCGGCAAAAATCAACCGCGACGCCGTGCGCTACAGCTACACCTGGGGCATGGGCGGAATGACGTTCTATTTGTTCATTGTGCTGACCTACACCGGGGTGCTGCTGATGTTTTACTACCATCCCAGCAAGGTTCAGGCGTTCCGCGACGTGCTCTATCTGGAGCACGATGTTCCCTTCGGCAAGATCTTGCGCAACATGCACCGCTGGGCCGCACACTTGATGGTGATTGGCGTCTGGCTCCACATGTTTCGTGTGTTTTTAACCGGCTCATATAAGAAGCCGCGCGAATTCAATTGGAACATCGGCGTGCTGCTGCTGGTGTTCACGTTGCTCCTTTCCTTTACCGGATATCTGCTGCCCGACGATCAACTCGGATTCTGGGCCGTGACCGTGGGCACGAACATGGCGCGAGCTACGCCGCTCCTCGGGCACGAAGGGCCGTTCGGCTCGATGCTCGGGATGACGCCTTACAACGATGTGCGCTTTGGATTGCTAGGCGGCTCAATTGTGGATGCGAATGCGCTGTTGCGCTCATATATCTGGCACTGCATCGGGATTCCGATCGTGGCGTCGATCTTGATGATCGTTCACTTCTGGCGCGTGCGGAAGGATGGCGGAATCTCCGGCCCCGCACCAGTGATGCTGGAAGCCGAAGCAGACAAGCCGCGACGAGGACCGAAGGCGGCCGGAGAGTAGAAAGTATCTGCAGCATTGCGGACGATGGCGGAAAAGACGTAGCAAGCCACGCTTCTACAGAGAAACGTTATGGACTGGCGACAACTTTGGGAGATTTGTTCGGCTCCGGACAATGTACCGATTGTGGGCTTGATCCCGCTGCTGGCCTTCTACATTTATCTGGCGTGGAGGCAGGCGCATGCCAACGATGTGCTCATCGCGCAGCTTGAAACCGATCCCGCCCTGGCCAAGACCCATCATCGCAAGACCTGGCCGTTCAAGCCAGGCTGGCAGAAAGAAGTTCACGTCTGGCCTTTCCTTCTGCGCATTGAGTTTCTCGCAGCCATTATCGTCACCATCGTTCTAATGGTGTGGTCCATCACCCTGAATGCTCCGCTTGAAGAGCCGGCAAATCCAAACTTGACCATGAATCCCGCGAAGGCTCCGTGGTATTTCCTCGGACTGCAGGAGATGCTCGTCTATTTCGATCCCTGGATCGCGGGCGTAGTCATGCCGACACTGATCATTGTGGGTCTGATGGCGATTCCGTATATAGATACGAACCCGCTAGGCAGCGGGTACTACACCTGGAAGCAGCGCAAATTTTCGATTTCCACCTTCTTGTTTGGCTTCATCATTCTCTGGGTCGCGATGATCATCATTGGGACTTTTATTCGCGGGCCCGGCTGGCAGTGGTTCTGGCCCGGGCAAACCTGGGATCACAACCGCCTGATCTATGAAGTCAATCGTGATCTGCCGGATATTTTCGGCATCACGTCGAACGTGGCGAAGGCAATCTTCGGCGGCATCGTTGTGATCGGCTACTACCTACTGGGAGGATTTCTGGTGTACTCCCTGTTCCGCCGGTACATGGGCAAAGACTTCAAACGTATGAGTCTGCTGCAGTTCTCTATTGTGCAGTTCTTTTTACTGACTATGGTGGCACTGCCGCTGAAGATGGCTCTGCGGCTGTTGTGGCATATCAAGTATGTGTGGATTACGCCCTGGTTCAACGTGTGAGGAAAGCAGATTCCTCGCTTCGGAATGACAATATTTCGCGAACGAACGTAAGACCTTACTGAAGTTCAACGTCCAGGTGGGAGGAAGCGGTGCCTGAGCAGCCAATCCCCGAGAGAGATCCGATTGTAAGCAAGTCCTATGCCGCGCATTATCTCATCGCCACCCTCCTCCTGATCGCCACGCTGTTTTGGGCTTTGTGGGATGAGGCTTGGGGGCAGCGTCCGTGGAAGGCATTTCAGGAACAGTGGAAAGACCGCTACTCTGCATTTCTGAATACGTCGAAATCGAAGTCCGCGGCGTCGGAAAAAGATGTCGAGAAAAATCCTGAATACACGACGCTCTACGCGGCCTGGAAGAAAGCCAGCGACGATTCCGCAGCTCAGGCCAGGCAAGCCCGAGAGAAACTCGACGACGCCAGCGCGCGCTTGCTGGCAGTGCAGAGCGTATTCACCGACCGTCGCGCGTATGTCAACGCACTTACGTACGAGATCGAGACGACCTCCAGCTCGTCCTCTAAAGCCAGCAGGCGGAAAGACCTCCAGGCCTACGAGAACGAGCAAGCCACGGTCGTTTACCCGGACGGCACCAGGAAGAAATACAATTTCCACGAACTCGAAGAGACGTACAACCAGATCCGCGACCAGCGCACTAAATTGAGCCTGGAACTCGGCGACGTTCTGAAGCCGGTGACGGCCGCCAAAACCAAGCTGGACGAATACCTTTCTGATCACATGGTCGATCTGACTCCGGCCCAGATTGACGGGCTGAAGAAGAAAACATCCGACTGGGATCCGACGATCGTTCAGATCAATGTGGCCGAGGCGAATATCGTCGACCGGTGCGAGTCCTGTCATATGGGCGCGCGCGAGCCGCTGAAGATCACGCCCGCCTCTATGACGGAGAAAGGCCAGAAGAAGCCGGACGAGTACGCGCAGGCTTTGGTCAGCCATCCCGAGCCGGAATTGTTGAAGATTCACGATCCCGAGAAATTCGGCTGCTCCCCTTGCCATCAGGGCAATGGCCGCGCTACTACCAGCGTTGCAAAAGCTCACGGCAACTATGAACACTGGCTGTGGCCGCTTTTTCCTAAGGAAAATGCCCAAGCCGGCTGCCAGAACTGTCACGCTGCCGACATGGTCTTGGCAAGCAATGACGTGCAATTCCAGACCCTCAACGATGGCAAAGACCTCTTCCGGCAGAAGGGATGCATGGGCTGCCACCGCTATGAGGGATACGACAAAGAACCGGAAGATGTGAACTCCGTCGGCCAGCAGATCAAGCAAATCGAAACACAAAAGAAAGAAAACATCAAAGAAACCGCGTACCTGATGAAGCAGGCCGACACGGCCACGACCAACGAAGAAGCGAACCAGCTGAACGACAAGGCAGTGGCCTTGAGAGTCGCCAACAGCAAGCTCGACGGGCGCTTGCAGCAGCTGGATTTTCAATCGCACAGCCTCATGCAGGACATGAAGAAGGTCGGACCAAATTTAAAAGACATCCGGCTGAAGCTCACCAAGAACTGGATTCCTGTCTGGCTGAAGAAGCCCACCGATTTTCGTCCCACCACCAAGATGCCGAACTTCCGGCTGACCGATCATCAGATTCAAGCGATCTCGGCTTACATCTGGCAGTCTGGCTTCACTGATGCGTTACCCAAACAAAAACCCGGTAATGCAGCTCGTGGCAAGGAACTCTTTGAGACGCGCGGTTGTATGGCCTGCCATTCCATGGAACATGACCAATTGGAAGGCGGCACATTCGCCGCCAATCTCACTCGCGTCGGTGAGAAGGCCAATTACGACTACCTCGCGCGCTGGATTCATAACGCGCGCGAACGCACGCGTCCGTATTGCCCATACGAGAAGAAAGATATCGGCCCCGAGGACTACGCAAAGAAGGGACTTCCTTACAAGTTCGATCTCGATCATAGCCAGTGCCCGAACGATGGCCACGAACTGCAAGTGCAGAACATGACGGTGATGCCGAGCCTGCGTCTGTCCTTGGAAGACGCGCAGGATATTGCCACCTACCTGATGTCTCAGAAAAAGCAGGAGCCATCCGCATACGCCGAAGCGTCATTCATGGATGACCCGGCTTTGAAGGAGGAAGGCAAGAAATGGGTCCGGCATTATGGCTGCGCTGGCTGTCATGAGATCTCCGGCTTCGAAGATGAAGGACGCATCGGAACTGAGTTGACGTTTGAAGGCAGCAAGCCAATCGAGCGCCTTGACTTCGCCCTATTCACAGAAGCCGCGCAGCGCGGAGGCAAAGATGGCGAGCCGATCAAGAATTCCGAAAATTTGGCGCGGCTTCCCGACGGTCCCGCCAAAACTCCCTGGTACGATCACAAGGGATTTTTCGAACACAAACTTGCCGAACCTAACGTTTACGATCAGGGCCTAGTCAAGGGCGAGACCGAAGCGCTGCGCATGCCCAATGTCCACTTGACCAAGGAACAGGTCCTCGATCTCACTACCTTCTTGATGGGCAGCGAAGAGACTTCCCTGCCGGTGAGTTATCAGTACAAACCTGGCGACGCGCGTCACGACATCCAGGAGGGCTGGTGGATCGTCAAGAAGTACAACTGTATGGGATGCCACCAGTTCATCCCGGGGCAGAAGACGATTCTCATGGGACTGAAGCAGTATGCCGACAATCAGGAGCAACTGCCGCCAAAACTCTTGACCGAAGGTGCGCGCGTCGATCCTGAGTGGCTGCGGAAATTCCTCTCGAATCCCGCGCTGAGTACAACCGACACCAACCGCAACGGCGTGCGTCCCTACCTGAAAGTTCGCATGCCCACGTTCTCATTCTCTGACAACGAATTGCGCAAGCTGGTGCGCTTCTTCCAGGCCCTTTCGCAGCAGCCGATGCCGTACATCCCGGAGCAGGTGCCGGTGCTCACGGCCAAAGAAAACGACATGGCACGCAGCTTGTTCTCAAGCACCGCCGCGCCTTGTCTGAAGTGCCACGCCACCGGCGATCCGAGTCACGACAAGATTGCTACCGCGCCAAACTTCCTCCTGGCCAAGGAGCGGCTGAAGCCCGACTGGGTAGAGCGCTGGATCACCGATCCGCAGGCGATCAGTCCGGGAACGTCTATGCCCTCCGGATTGTTCAAGCAGCAGAATAATCAGTGGGTGTTTGCCGGGCCGACGCCGCCAACGTTCCAGGGCTACGACGGAGATCATCGGAAGCTGCTAACCGACTACATCTTCCAATTGACACCAGAGGAGCAGCACCGCGTGGCTGGCTCCATGGGACGCGCGCGGGCGGCAATGCAGCCCGCCGGCCAACATAAGGCCAGCAGGAAGCAAACCGCGAGCAGCATTGGCGCATCGACGTCGCTCGGCGGCGGTGGTTCGCGGTAAAATGAACGGTTTCGTAAAAGCGCCCCGACGGCATTTGTATCTATATTCGTTGATCCTAGACTTTCCAAGAAAGGTGCGGACATTATGAAGAAGACATGTTTAGCAATGATGACAGTCAGTCTGTTGTTTGCGATCAGCCTGCTGACCGCGTGCAATAAGAAGGAGAACACCGAGCAATCCACCAACACCACGTCGGAGCAGCAGGCAGCGCCCGCGGGTGCCGCCACCCCGATTGATCCAGCAACGGCCGCCAAGGTCAGCGGCACGGTGAAGTTTGATGGAACGGCTCCAAAGCCCGCCAAGATCGATATGAGCCAGGATCCTGGCTGCAAGGGTCCGAACGAAGCTGAAGCCGTCGTGGTCGAAGGCGGCAACCTTGCCAATGTATTCGTCTACGTGAAGGACGGCTTGGGAAGCCGCACGTTTGACGTTCCTAACGATGCTGTCGTGCTCGATCAGAGCGGCTGCAAGTACCATCCTCACGTCCTTGGGGTCATGGCAGGTCAGACCGTCGAGATCAAGAACGACGATCCCACTACCCACAACATCCATCCCACCCCGAAAGACAACCGCGAGTGGAATGAGTCACAGCCGCCGCAGGCTGCCCCGCTCCAAAAAAACTTCGCCCGTGAAGAAATCATGTTGCCTGTGAAGTGCAACCAGCATCCATGGATGAAGATGTACATCAACGTAGTGAAGAACCCGTTCTTCGCAGTCACCGATAAATCTGGCAAGTACGAGATCAAGGGCCTGCCGCCCGGAGATTACACTATCGCTTTTGTTCACGAAAAGCTTGGCGAGCAGGACCAGAAAGTCACGGTCGCCGCAAAAGACACTAAGACCGTGGACCAGACGTTCAAAGCCGGGGGGATGTGAGCAACCTCGCGTCCGGAGGAGACGCGGTCTGGTCAAAACCTATTTCGAGATAGAGGGTTGTATAACTCTTTGCAACCCGCCAGTTCTGTAGCGAAACAATCGGAAGGGATGTCCGAGGAGCACGTTCTGAAGTTCATCGCCAGACCGTATAACCAGGGGCACCACAGGTTTGCGGTGACCCTTGCCAGCTGGACTTTTCTGCTCCTCATTGCTGGCGCGCTGGTAACCAGCAATGACGCCGGATTGTCCGTACCTGACTGGCCAACGTCTTTCGGCTCCTGGTACAAGATTCCGAAGCTGGTGGGTGGAGTGCGGTTTGAGCACATCCATCGCATGATCGCGCAGGTAGCCGGGCTTCTCACGCTTATCCTCGCAATCTGGACTTGGCGAGTGGAGAAGCGCCGCTGGCTGCGGATCTTGGCACTGGCAGCGGTTGGCACGGTGATCGCGCAGGGAATCCTCGGCGGGCTTACGGTCCTGTTCTATCTTCCTCCAGCGATTTCCTCTGCCCACGCCGCCCTGGCCCAGACGTTTTTTTGCATTGCCGTAGTAATAGCCCTGTTCACTGGTCGGCAGTGGATAGAAGAGCAACCGCGAATCGAGTTTGATACGCGGAGGCCCGCTCTGTTCACGCTCACTTTGCTCTCGATTTTCGTTCTGTACGTGCAGCTTGTGCTGGGGGCTATTTTCCGCCACCATGGGATGAGTTGGTGGCCGCATGTGGTGAATGCCGTAGTCGTATCTTTCGTTCTCACCTGGACCGCCATTCGTGCCCTTTCGCTCTACGCCCACATCGAGGCAGTGCGGCGACCCGCCATGCTCATGCTTTCGCTTCTGATCGCGCAGTTGTGCCTTGGCTTTGCAGCATTTCTAACACGAGTAGCATGGGGTAAGGATGCAGCGCAGCCTGAGCTGCCCATGGTAGTCTCAACGGTGGCCCATGTTGCCGTGGGTGCGTTGTTGCTGGCAACAGCGGTAGTCTTGGCGATTCAGGTTTGGAGACACGTGCCCGTAGCGTTTGAAGAAAGAATACCGCAGGCCCATCAGGATCCTTCTGCCGCATGAGCATCGCGACCCAACCTCTGGCCCTCCCGTGCGGTCCCCTCACCCTTGTCCGCGACTATGCCGAACTCACTAAGCTACGCGTAACCACGCTGGTCGTCATGACGGCATGGTGCAGCTACTACTTTGGGGCAATCCGCGCCGGCGTTTCTTCCCTTTCGTGGGGCCTTTTTCACACGCTGCTCGGCGTTGGCCTGGTGGCGGGCGGCACGGCCGCCTTGAATGAAGTAATGGAATCCGACGTCGATCGGCACATGCGCCGGACTGCTGGACGTCCGCTTCCCACTGGACGAATGAGCACGCATCGCGCTCTGGTGTCGGGTGTCGCAATGGCCCTTGGCGGCGCGCTTTATTTGTCGTTGGCGCTTAATCCGCTCACCGGCTTGCTTTCTGTGGCCACAGCGGTCGTCTATCTCGGGGCATATACACCGCTGAAAAAAATCCACCCCATCTGTACGTTTGTGGGAGCCTTTCCAGGGGCGATGCCAGGCGTTTTGGGATGGACCGCGGCCCGCGGACGGTTGGAATGGGGCGCGCTGGCCATGTTCGCCATCGTTTTCTTTTGGCAGTTTCCGCATTTCTTTTCTATTGCCTGGCTCTATCGCGAAGACTATGCGGCGGGCAAGATCCGCATGTTGCCGGTGGTCGAAGTGGACGGCCGATCCACAGCGCGGCAAATCATTTTCTACTCCGTGGCACTCATCCCGGTGACTCTGGTGCCGACTTTTCTCGGGATGGCAGGAACGTTCTACGCCGGCTGCGCTGTGCTTCTGGGCCTGGCAATGCTTTATTTTGGAGTGCGTCTCGCCCACTTAAAGGCGCCAATCACGGCCGCAATTTCGAAGCAGAGAGCTCGCCGCCTGCTGCAAGCGACGGTATTCTACTTGCCTATCTTATTTCTGGCGATGATGCTCAACAGCATCTCGTCGTAAACTGGTTATAGGCTGATCCCATAAAATCACCCGTGACGTCGAAATCTTCCGCATACGCCGATCCTGGAGTCGAAAGCTCTTCCGCTCCCGACGCCGTCATCTCCCTTCAGCACGTGGTGCATCGCTACGAGAACCGTACCGCGCTCAATGGCGTTTCGTTTGATGTCCGCGCGGCAGAGCTTTTCGGATTGCTCGGTCCCAACGGCAGCGGCAAGACTACGCTGTTCCGTATTCTTTCCACCTTAATGTTTCCCACGGCAGGCCGGGCGGTAGTCATGGGCTGCGATGCTTCCGAAGACGCTGCCAGGCTGCGGCGGCAGATCGGGGTGGTCTTCCAGGCCCAGAGCGTTGACCCTAAGCTCACGGCATACGAGAATTTGTGGCACCAGGGACACCTTTACGGCCTCCGCGGACCCAGTCTGAATACGCGTATCTCGGAGATGCTCACGCGAGTAGGTTTGGCCGATCGCGCCAAGGAACGGGTAGAAACCTTCTCTGGCGGAATGCAGCGTCGCATCGAACTCGCCAAAGGACTGTTGCACCGCCCCGGTGTCTTGCTCTTGGATGAGCCGACCACCGGATTAGATCCCGGAGCCCGCCGTGACCTGTGGCAGTATTTGCAAATGCTGCGCGACGAAGAGCATGTGTCCGTCCTAGTGACTACACACCTGATGGAGGAAGCCGAGCGCTGCGATCGTCTGGCCATAATGAACGAAGGAAATCTCGTCGCGCTGGGCACTCCCGCGGAACTAAAAAGTGAAATCGGTGGCGACGTGGTGCTGCTGGAGGCGGCACACGATGCCGCAAGGTTGGCGGATGACATCCGGGCGCGCTTTGATGTGCACACCACCGTGATCGATAATCAGGTCCGCATTGAGCGCCCAGGAGGACACCGCTTCGTAACCGATGTCGTTGAAGCCTTCCCGGGAGGGATTCAGGCGATATCGGTGAGCAAGCCGGCGCTGGAGGACGTTTTCATCCGCCGCACCGGCCACAAGTTTTGGAGCGAAAACGGCGACGCTCCACAACCTTCGTAGCGCCGCCATCTTGCGGCTTTCCCGGGGGCACGTAGCCTTCGGCTCGGCAGGCGTTCTGGCCCGTCGGACGGTTGTCGGGACGCACGCGCTGCAACAGGAGGTAGCTTGCTTTCCATGATGCTCGTTCTTTCTCTCGTACTCGGCATACTCCCGCTGCTGGGGGTAATATGGATATTGCTCAGCGGCATGATCCGCGTGTGGCCCCCCGCTGCCACCGTGGACGGTCTCTTCATGAGCCTGATCCTGCTAGCGCTCTCACTTTGTTTCTTGCTGAATGCTTACTGGGAGATGCGCGACCACGGCTTGCTGGGCAAGAAGCCAGCGCCGGCAAAGTCTTCGGCACCGAAGGCAACTTGAACTCAATGGCCACACACACCACCGCGCTTTCGCGACCCGTCGAGCCCGTTTCCGTCGGCCTGGCACTGCCTGCCTTCACCTTATGGTGGCGCGAAATCGTGCGCTTTTACCGGCAGAAGGCTCGTGTGGTGGGTGTGCTGGCCTCGCCTCTGGTGTTCTGGCTCGTTATTGGTTCAGGATTTGGAACCTCCTTCCGCTCCGGCAGCGGGCCTGGCCAGCAACACTATCTCGATTATTTTTATCCCGGCGCGCTCATCATGATTGTGCTCTTCACCTCCATCTTCACCATGATGTCGGTGATCGACGACCGGAAAGAAGGCTTCCTGCTCTCGGTGTTGGTAGCCCCGGTACCGCGCTCGGCGATCGTGTTGGGAAAGGTCCTGGGCGGCACAACCCTCGCAACCGTTCAGGGAATGATTTTCTTGATCTTCGCCCCTTTCGCGGGAGTGCACCTCTCACCGTTTCAAGTTGTCCTGGTCGCGATAGTGGTGTTCCTGGTTTCTTTTGCGCTGACGGCCCTGGGCTTTTCGATCGCCTGGCCCATGGACTCTACGCAGGCCTTTCACGGCATTGTCAACTTGTTTCTGATACCTCTGTGGCTGTTATCTGGCGCGCTGTTTCCGCTGGCGGGTGCTTCAGGTTGGATCCGCGTCCTCATGCAATTGAATCCACTGACCTATGGCGTGGAGGCGTTGCGCGCACTACTCTACCCTGAGGCTCCTCTTACATTTCCGCTTTCATCGGCAACGGCGACCTTGCTGCTGTTTTCCCTGGTCATGTTCGCACTGGCGTTACTGATGGCCAATCGTCGCACTACGAGGCCGGCCGCGTGATCGCTCGGCAGTACGTCTTCTTTCCTGCCCTCGACGGCACGCTAAACGGCGCCAGCGGCGCGCTTGATCTTGTATGCCAATCGTGAAATTGAAAATTGACGTAGCCGGAACCGTGGGCGATCAAGCCTGGCATCAGATCAAGCAGTTCGATCAGCTTCAGAGCGCCGACTTTGGCCCACAGTTCGGCAGTGGAGGCCGCTGCAACCACCCGCCTGACGCTCCTCACGCAAAAGGCGAATGGATCGGCGCCGAAATCCGGCTGTTGACGCCACTTTTGGCCCAGTATGCGATTTCGCATTATTTGGAGCAGGAACGCGTGCTCGATGCCGACGTGGAAGAGTGACGCTCTCGCGGGTCCTTGGTGGTTTTCTGTTATATGCTCACGTTGATGTCCGAAGCAGTGTCCATCGCCGCACCTTCTCCAACCCTCGAGTCGGTTTCACAGCCCTCCTCATCGCGCGAGAAGAGGCGCTTTTTGCTGGCCGCATTCTTCTCGGCCATCGTTTCTGGAGTCGGGCAAATCTTTCTTGGGCAGCGGCGTAAAGGCAATATTTTGTTGATCCTGTTTTCTGCCTTACTTTTTGGCTTTTGGCCCGTGCGTCTGCTCCGGTTTTATCGCGGACTCATTACGCACTTTTCAGCTTGGATCAGTCTGTACATCTATACCGTGTGCGGTTCCCCTGGCACGATATTTAACTCCTCAAAACAGGCCCTCCAAATGGTGGCTGCTAGCGATCCTTCCGTTTACCTTCCTGACTCTCAGCCCCGTGGGAATGGTGAGGGGCAGCACGAGCCATACGTCCAACACGTGGGACCGCAACGGCCTGACGGGATGAACGACCTCGGACCTGTTGCCATTCCGAGTGGCAAATGCTTTGTGATGGGTGACAGCCGCGACATCAGTTTGGACAGCCGATCACCCGGATTCGGACTCGTTGAGAATGGCTCGATTGTGGGCAAGCCATGGTATGTCTTTGGGTCGGATCGCGTGGGGGGGAGCATCCGATGACCGTCGAGGAGGGGAGCGTGGGTGCTCAAGACCTGGCGATCGAGCCGCGCCGCCGTATGTCCACCACGCAGCGGCTTCTGTTGTTTTCGACGGCCTGGCTCATCTGCCTGATGCCGTTCTTGTTCTGGTGGAGCACATGGTTCGGCCGTCCTCTTTCTGACCGCCAGCTCAACGAATATCTCGAGGACAGCAAGCATCCCCGCCACATTCAGCATGCTCTGGTGCAGTTAGGCGAGCGCATGGCCAAGCAGAACAAGACGCGGCAGGACGCCGCAGCAAAACAGTGGTATCCCGAACTCGTGCGCCTGGCCGCCGACCCCATCGAAGAGGTGCGCAACACTGACGCCTGGGTTATGGGTCAGGACAGTTCCGGTGCCGGTTTCCACGAAGCACTCCTGAAGATGCTCACTGATCCATCGCCTATGGTCCGTGGCAACGCCGCGTTATCGCTAGTGCGCTTCGGCGATTCGACCGGCCGGGCACAGATTCTTGCTTTACTCCAACCCGCACACATCGCCGCTCCAACGGCAGGCCGAATCGTGGACACAGACAAGATAGGCACGGCAATTCATCAAGGTGGACTGATCGCCAAGCTCGCAGTTGATCAATCAGGCCAGCCAAAGCAGTCTGTAGATATCCGCTCGCCTATTCCCGGGAGAATTCGTTCGGTCGCGCCGACCGCCGCGAACGTGGCTGCCGGTGCTGAAGTGGCAGTAGTGGATCCTGCGACCGAGCAGGTCTGGGAAGCGCTACGAGCACTCTACCTCATAGGCCAGCCCGACGATATTCCCGCCCTTCTTCCCTACGAGCGCGAGCTCCCAGGTATCCCAGTCCACGTCCGCCAGCAGGCGCTGGAAACCGAGAAGGCGATTCGCGCCAGAGAAAAGTAATTTGAGTTGTTTGAAACGGACTTCGGGTGGATTGGCTAAGAGCTAATAGCTAAAAGCTGCTTTTCAAATCGCCATCACTCCAACTTCTTTCTCCACTTCGGCGGTATCGATCATCACAATCGCATCCCACGGACAGCCGTCCAGGAAGCATCCATCCGGCCCCTTGCTGATGCATTTCTTGCAGCCGATGCAGAGGATGGGATCGACTGCGATTCGGCCGAACGGCGTACAGTCCTCGTCCGGCACCCAGAACATGCAATCTTCCACCGGACAGTACTCCACGCACGCCGGCGACCCGGCGCAGCCGGTGCAGCACTCGGTGATGACCGCCAGTTCCTTCGGTTTTTTCTTGCGTGGGGTGGCGAGGCCTTTAGACTTCGGCTCAAACTTCAGCTCGTCGGGAACCATTCCGACGGCCCTGGTGGCTCCGGGTTGGGCAGGCATCGCAGTGATTATACCGCGAACCGCCCAATTTGCTGCCTGGCCTTTTCGACAGTGTTCCAGCCTCAGCGGCCCTGCTCCGCGCCCTCTGCGATAAGCTTTCTCTTCCCACGACGGGAATACCCGGTCATTCCGCACAGCTTCCTCCGCCCGCCTTCTGGTATATTGCTTCCACCGGACCGAGCAAATGTTCTCCCGGCCGCTGGCGAGGCCTTCCCGGTTGCGCCTCTGGCAAAGCCCATCACATCAAGGAGCACTCCCATGGCAGCAAAAAGCGTCAACAAAGTAATTCTCATCGGCAACCTGGGCAAAGATCCCGAAGTCAAGTACACCCCCAGCGGCACGCCCGTGGCCAAGATTACGCTCGCCACCAACGAGCGTTTCAAAGACAAGAGCGGCGAGTGGCAGGATCGCACCGAGTGGCACAACGTCGTGCTCTGGCAGCGTCTGGCAGAGATCGCCGGAGAATATCTGAAGAAGGGCGGCAAGGTCTACATCGAAGGCCGCCTGCAAACCCGCTCCTGGGACGACAAGACCAGCGGACAGAAGAAATACATGACCGAAGTCGTAGCCAACGACCTCGTCCTGCTAGGCGGACGCGGCGAAGGCAGCGGCGGTGACGATGCTGGCGGCCGGTCGCGCGGCGCAGCAGCAGGTGGCGGCAACAACTTTGACCAGCGTACTCCCGAAGCCGAGCCTGCCGCCGCAGGCCCGATCACGGATGAAGACATTCCTTTCTAGAAAGGGCAGGCAACAGCAACCGGTCTCGATATCGGCGTCGGCGACTCGCCTCAATTCGTGGATCGCACCGTCCGCTGCGTCAAGAGGCGCTTCGCTGCTCGGCTCCCGCGAATCGCCCCTCAATCCGATATACTAGACCTGCAATGCCGGTGTTGAAGAACATCGCGGCCATCGCCAAGGGCATGAGCATCACCTTCATGGAGATGTTTCAGCCCACCACGGTGGAAAATTATCCCGATGGAAAAGGTCCGCTCCGAGGCGCGCGCATGGAAGCCCGATTCCGCGGAGCCCACGTTTTGCAACGCGATGAAAACGGCCTGGAAAAATGTGTAGCCTGCTTCCTTTGTGCCGCCGCCTGCCCTTCGAATTGTATCTACATCGAAGCCGCCGAAAACACCGCCGAACATCGCGTCAGTGGCGCCGAACGCTATGCGAAGGTCTACAACATCGATTACAATCGATGTATCTTTTGCGGGTATTGTGTGGAGGCTTGCCCTACGGATGCGATTACACATGGACACGGCTTTGAGTTGGCGACCTTTAGCGCCAGCAATTTGATTTACCGTAAGGAGCAAATGCTGGCCCCCCGGCCAGCACACATGGGCGCGAACGCAGTATTCAATCAGGCCGACGTGGACGGTGGGGCTCCAGCGGAGATGGTACCGGGGAGTTAAAAGTTCCTGCGCAGTTCGAAGCTTTGATACGCCGGTCCTCGAGGCCGGCGTTTGTGCATCGTGTAACCTTCTTCCCCGCAGATTCACGCCACCGAACGCGAATCGGAAGCGACGAGCAACCAAGGGGAACCGCTCAAAGCAACAAGGGTCAGGGCAGACACGGTGACAGCAGAAAGCATGGATCCGGAGCGAAGCGCTAAAGGCCCGGAGCTAAAAGCTGCAGTATGACCGATTTCCTACAAACCGTGAAAGAGCGCGTAGTGGTTTACGACGGCGCGATGGGAACCAACATCCAGTTCCGCAACCCTGGTGTGGACGATTTCTGGGGCAAGGACGGGTGCAACGAACTGCTAGTGCTGAGCCGGCCGGACATTATCAAGGATCACTACTGTCCGGCTAAATTTTCGGGCAGTCGAACTAACTCATTGAAGATAAGGCCGATAACGCATGGCCGAAGCAGGAACGATTTGAATTGGAAAGGGGCTGGATTGAC
>QIAN01000434.1 GCA_003225005.1 Acidobacteriota bacterium
CCCTCAATTTATCTGAGGCTAAGAACCACGGCTGCCGACCTCACCTACGCGGCAGCGTCCGCCGCGCCAGCGGCTTCGTTCTGACGGGCAATCCAGAAGTTAAGGTCAACTGACGCTATCAGGCCTTTGCACTCATTGACCTCAATGAGTGAAATCGCGATATTTCAACAACCGTCTAGTTTATTGTTTACCGTCGTAATCACCCAGGTCCTTAACTCGATTAAGGCGCTCCGACGACTGTCAATTAACTGACTTGACATCCACAGGAAGGGCCAGGAGGAAGGTGCATTCGGCTGCGGCTTTGCAGTCGAGAGTGCCACGCCGAACAATCTTAACCGGCGTGTTGTCGGGGAATTGTTGAGTGAACTTCGCGCTGCGAAGAGAATCTGCTAAAACCTTCAAGTTTTCATCTCCGCTCACAAATGAAGTGCTTTCAACTGTCACCTTCGTGCCCTCGCCCGGACTCAGCAGGACGAAGAAGTCAGCTCTCCCATTTACAGCGGGACTATTGCTGAGGTGCAAGGTGCGTGCTTGTAGCTGTTCGTTACGATACTTTTCGATTGCAGCGTCTACCTCGCCATCGCCAACGAGGGCTGCGAGACGGCTCCGGGTTTCCGGTTCTGGTCGGCGGGCATTCATTGCCAAGGCAAATAGGTGCGCAGCTTCCGATTTATTCTCACGTTTTTCATAGATCTGACCGAGATGGTCAGCCTCTTCGGCGTCTCCACCGAGTTGCCAGGCGGCGGAGACATAGCGTTCGGCAATATCGAGTTTGCCCCCAGCGAAAGCCACCCAGCCCAAAGTGTCCCAATAGATCGCGAGGACGAAGACATTTCCCAGGTCGCGGCGGTTGAGTTTTTCGAGAGAGAGGGTGCGCAGGTTCGCGGCTGTGGCCGAGACGGCGGATTCGGCGTACTGCTGAGCCCGGTCGAGATGTGACTTCTTCAGCGAAAGCCGATAGGAGATGTTGTTCCACACCGGCGGCGTGGCGGCGATCGTTAACGCCTTATCAAAGGCTGTCATCGCTTTTTCATCCTGACCAAGGTTGAGATAAGCCCGCCCTAGATTAACTTGTGGCGTTGCGTTGTTGGGTCTTATAGATGCGGCCTTCTCCAACTCTGGGATGGCATCTTCGTACTTGTGCCGTTCGAGAAGCGAAATACCGAGGTTGGCATGGGCGTATTCCTCAAGCGGCTGGACTTCGATCTGCTTTTTGAACCACTTGTCGGCTTCGTCGTACTTGCGCTGGCGCAGATAAACGCGGCCGAGATCGTTGAAGGCACTGCCATCGAGCGGATTGACTTCGATCTGCTTCTGAAAGGCGTTTATGGCGAGGCCGTCTTGTCCGTCATCGAAGTACGCCAATCCGAGAAGATCCCAGGCGCGATTGCTCCTGGCATCGGCTTCAATGGCACGCTTCAGTAAATCAATGGCGAGATCATAGTGTCCGTTCTGGCGGGCCTCGTTGCCGGTGCGGATGAGGTCTGCAGTTTTCAGATCATTGAGGTCAGCCTTGTCTGGGTTGTAATAGAAGCGGAAGCGCAGGGCGAGATAAGGCCCTGTGAACTCGCTCGGCAATGGCGGAAAAGGATTTGAAGCCGTGATGCTACCCCACGCGGGACGATCCAGACCCACGTCGCCGGAAGTAGCGATCAAACGCATGTCCGCAACCTTGCCGTCTTTCTTAATAGCAAATTCAATCGCGAGTTTTCCTTTTTTCGTTCGCGCTGATTCGGGAATCAGGTGGTACCAATTCTCGCGGACATCCTTCACCATCCGCTGCAAATAGGGGCCGAAATCCACGCCCTGCGTATCACTCAAAATATCGAGAGCATCTAGTTGCCGTCCGTGGGCTCCCGTTCCTGCCTCATAGTCCTGATTCTGAGATATCTGGTCAGCAGTCAGATCAGCACTATCCAAGTTGTAGTAAACGCGAAAGCGCAGCCGAAGATATGGCTCGGTGAAATCGTCGGGGAGAGGCGGGAAGGCATCAGCGACGCTTGCCCGCGTCAGATGAGCAAACTCCAGATCGACTGGGAAGGTTGCAAAGCGCGTGTCCTGAACCTTGCCTTCCTTTGTAACGGCAAACTCGATTGCGATCCTTTCCTTTTTTGACTGCAACTTTAACCGCAAACTGGCAGAACCGGAGGCGATCCTATTCCAATTTTCCAGGATATTCTGCACAACACGTTGCAAGTACGGGCCGAAATCCACGCCGTGGATATCGGTCAGAATATCGAGAGCCCCCAGCTGCCGACCATTCGTTCCCGTGCCTAGATCGAAGTACTGGCTAGCAGTGCCTGCCGGAGACTCAGCCTTGGGGAGTTGAAGAGGAGGGGTCGCACTTTGTCCGAATACAAGGGCACTGCAAAGCAGCAGGATTGCCAGCCTCATAACACGGCCCCTCCGTCTGGCTGAACGCCCGAGTATAGTCCAGTCTGAGGCGATAGGTGACGATCAGGCATAGCGCAACTTTGCGCCTTTTGTTCGCCAGACAGGCGAAAAGGAAAGCGCAAACTTGTGATAAGGGGATTTAACGAGAACTGACCGACGTCGACTCGAATTGTGAGTGCAATTAGGAGTTGCTGCCTACCGGGGGTGACCACCAGCCCGGGGTAAGTAAACCAAATAGAGCCATAGGAATAGCCCAGCAAGAGCAAGCATCAGTGCATTCCAGCAGATGCATAGGAGGGAAAAAAGCGAACGCACCCCGTGTCCTCTGGCGAACGACCTAGATAACAGGAATATCGCTGTTATGGGCAGCGCGAACGCAAGAACCACCCCAAAGGTCACATAAGCCTCGGCAAGACCACCCGCCACCGCAGCGAGGCCCGTCGCCTTCTCCGTGGAGATGCCGCGAAATGCGTTGGACATGCCAATAATGAGCGGAATGGACAGCGTGCAAGTGACAACAGTCCCCCAGACGAACCACTTCCTCTTGCGTTCGTGAGTGAGAATATCGTCCATCGGCAAATAGAGGGTCTTACAAAGGCACAGGAAATTCAATAGTTGTTTGACGCTATCAATTACGCTCAGAACGTCTCAGTGAGTGCAATCCACACTCAGGTCGATCTCTGAAGAAGTAATATGTTGTGACCTTCGGGATCGTGCAGGACAGCCCATGTACCTTCGGACTGAACTAGGCGATCCTGCCCGATGGCCGCTATCGCTAACCTGAGATCAGGCACCTCAAAGAAGAGAACCGCCTTATCTTTCGAGGGGTATGACTCAGCCCCCTTCCGCTCAAGGCAAACAAATCCTGCACCACTATCGAACTTAGCATGGTGCCCGATCTGCTCATCGGAAACTTCAAGACCCATCGTTTCGACGTAGAACTTCTTGGCTCTCTCCAAATTTTTGAAGTAGAGTTCAACACCGACGAATCGCGCTCGAATCCGCTCCATGAAATCCTCCTCGCACTTCGATATAGTGCCGCAGCAGTTTCGGAGCAGCCTTTTGTCGCGGGGAACGTGCAGAGCGATCATTTTAAAACAACTTTAGATACAAGCTGCGAGACGTCAAGATTCGATAACTGTAGAAAACAGGCCTTTCCGCACAGCGATTTGAGAGGGGAAAAGCGTCGGGTGGGAATGGCACGAAGTATGTCTGTTCCACGTTCGTGCTGCCAAGGGAGAGTGAGCAGTCCACCTCAACGGCCATACCGGCCCACGACTTCGCTTTCGCCTAGGACATGACTCTTTATGGCACGTTCGAGTTCGGGTTTGGTGGCCCCGGCCTTTAGGCTGAGCTTTGTGTCGAGCGCATACAGCCTGAAATAATAGCGGTGGGGCGTGCCTGGTGGAGGGCAGGGACCTCCATAGCCGATCCGGCGAAAATCGTTGCGGCCTTGTGTCGCCCCGTTGGCAAGCTGTTCCTGTTTTTCCACGCCTTCTGGTAGTTCTGTCGTGTTTGCCGGCAGGTTGTATAGCACCCAATGCACCCAGGTACCGACTGGTGCATCGGGATCGTCCATGATGAGCGCAAAGCTCTGTGTGGCCGCCAGCGCCCCTGTCCATCTCAGCGGCGGGGAAACGTCGGGTCCGTCACAGGCAAACTTCTTAGGAATCATTCCGCCGTTGGAAAAAGCGGTACTCGCAATCTCGAAGGACATAGTCTCTTCTCTCGCTTGACCAAGGGTTGCCGCACCGCATAGAGCTACGCTACCTAGCTTAGCCAGCAGGTGCTTTTTGCTGATCGTCATCTGCGCCAGTATAAACTGTCGTAATCCTACTAGGACTCTATCGCAGGTGCTCAGGCTAAGATGCGGTGAGGTATTGCCACTAACCCCTTCATGGCCTGAGCACTAGCGATAGAGTCGGTTGATCGAAGCCGCGGACAGGGATTATGTGTTTTGAGTCAGAGATTGGAGTCGCGGGATGTTGAGGAAGGGTTCGAATAAGCTGCTGGGACGAGAGCGGACTTGAGTAAGCGAGCAGCAATGGTCATCGGGAATACTGTGGGGAAGCCGGTCATAGGAGAAACTGAGGACGTGGATGGGCCATAGTTGGAGAGATTGAACTCATTGACCGCGGTTGTGGGTTTTATGGGCCATTTACGCCAACTACGGCTACAATCTTCGCAATGTACTGC
>QIAN01000435.1 GCA_003225005.1 Acidobacteriota bacterium
AGGCGAACGCGAAGGCCGATGCCGCTCGCATCGCGCACTCCCGGGAGCGCTTCTCGGTTGCAGCGCAGATCGAGCGGCATGGCGTTACCCATCTGCAATGCACGCCTTCCCTCGCCCGGATGCTGCTGCTGGATCGACCGACCCGGGCGGCACTGGAGAAGATCCGCCAGATGCTGATCGGCGGCGAGGCACTCCCGGAGGCGCTGGCGCGCGAGCTCGAGGACGCCATTGGCGGGGACCTGCGCAACATGTACGGCCCCACGGAAACGACCGTCTGGTCCACCACGCATCCGGTGGCATCCCCCACCGACTCGGTCCCGATCGGACGCCCGATCGGCAATACCCAGGTCTACATCCTCGATGCGCACGGGCAGCCCGCGCCCATCGGGGTGCCCGGCGAAATCCATGTCGGCGGCGCGGGCGTTGCGCGCGGCTATCTCAACCGCGCCGAGCTCACCGCGCAGCGCTTCATTCCCGACCCGTTCCGCACCACACCGGGGGCCACGCTTTACCGCAGCGGCGATCTGGCGCGCCGTCTCGAGAATGGCGACATCGAATACCTTGGCCGCATCGACCACCAGGTCAAGCTGCGCGGCTACCGCGTCGAGCTGGGCGAGATCGAGGCAACGTTGGAGGGCCATCCGGCGGTGCGTCAGGCGGTGGCGATGGTTCGGGAAGACGAGTCCGGAGATAAGCGGCTGGTGGCTTACGTGGTGGCGGACGAAGCTGCGCTGTTGGAGGCGGTGCACGGCGAGGAAAGCACCAAGTGGAGCGCGGAGCATGTTTCGCAATGGCACGGGTTGTGGGAGCAGACGTACGAGCAACCCTCGAATGAAGACGCCGCGTTCAACATCGCAGGCTGGAACAGCAGCTACACGGGAGAGCTCGTCCCGGCAGAGGAGATGCGCGAGTGGGTAGATGCCACGGTAGAGCGCATTGCCGCGCGGCGACCGGGTCGGGTGCTGGAGATTGGCTGCGGGACAGGGCTGTTGCTGGCCCGACTGGCGCCTGCTTGTGATGCCTATCTGGGGACGGATTTCTCCCCAAGAGCGCTTGACCACGTTCGCAAGTTAATCGCTACGCGACGGGATCTGTCCCACGTCGAGCTATTGCAGCGTGCGGCGGATGACTTCCAGGGCATTGCTGAAAGCCGCGGTGGCGGCGGTGAGCCCGGGCGGGCGGATATTTGTCGGTGATGTGAGGAATCTGCCGCTGCTCAAAGCCTTTCACGCGTCGGTCCAATGTCATCGAGCAGAGGGGGGTACCAGGAAGTCGCAGCTAAGGCATTTGATCGAGAATGACGTCGAGCTCGACGCTGAGTTGGTGATTGATCCGGCGTTCTTTGTCGCGCTGAAGGATCAGGACGATCGCATCAGCGACGTTGAGATCTTCCTGAAGCGGGGCCACTCTCAGAATGAGCTGACACGTTTTCGCTACGACGCGTTTCTGCATGTGGAGGCCACGCATAGACCGTCACCGCCGGATGCGTGGCTGGACTGGCGGCAGGAGCGGTTGACCTTGGCAGACTTGAAGAGACGTCTGGCCTCCAATCCCCGCGCACTTGGAGTTCGCGGTATCCCCAACGCTCGCTTGGTGGTCGCGGTGAAGGCACTGGATTGGCTGGCCAGCGAAGAAGGGCCGGAGACGTTGGAAGGCTTCAAACGGGCCATGGCATCGGCTTGTGATGAGGCGATAGAGCCCGAGCTGTTGTGGTCTTTGGCCGAGAAGCACGGCTACGCGCTGGAGCTCTGCTACTCGAGCACCGGTTCCGATGCTCGCATTGATGCCCTGTTCCGCAAGGGCGATATCTTGGTTCCAGATGCCGTCTTCTGGGGGCGGCAAGCAAATTCACCAGCGAAGCCCTGGGCTGCGTACGCGAACAATCCCCTGAAGGTGAAGCTGGTGCGCGATTTGAGACCGCGGCTCCGCAAATACCTTGGGGAAGCGCTGCCGGACTACATGGTGCCCGGTGATTTCGTGATACTCGAGCGGTTGCCGCTGACGCCCAATGGCAAGGTGGACCGAAAAGCCTTGCCGGCACCGGGCAGCACGGTGGCAACGGCGGCCGTGTACGTGCCGCCTGAGACGCCTACCGAAAAGGTCTTGGCGGAACTGTGGCAACGAATTCTCAGAATCGACCGCGTCGGGACCAAGGACAATTTTTTCGAGTCCGGCGGACATTCGCTGCTCGCAATGCAGCTTGTGGGGCGAATCCGTGACCGCTTCGGCGTCGACTTGCCGTTGAAGAACCTGTTTCAGCGGCCGCAGTTGAGCGATCTCGCGGCACGCATCGATATCCTGAGCTCCACTGCAAGAGCACGGCAGGAAACGGCTACCGCAAGACTGGCCGCCGGCTTCGAGTACGGAGAAGTATAGCGACTGCGTCAGCCTAGAACTCATATCGATTATGGACAGCGCTGAAAACCTCATTGCCGAACTGGAGCGGCTGGGCATTACCGTATGGGCAGAAGCCGATCGCCTTCGCTACAAGGCGCCGCAAGGCAGTTTGACACCTGAGCTCAAGCAGCGCTTGACCGACAACAAGGACCGATTGCTGACCCTGCTATCGGGCCACCTCGTGCATGAAGCGTTTTTCTTCGGACCGCGCAACCAGCGGATCTTCGCCAATTACCACCCGGCGGCCGGAGGCGGCGGCGCGGTGCTCACGGTCATCTGCCCGCCGCTGTTCTCGGATTACATGCGCACGCATCTGGCGCTGCGGGAGCTTGCCATGGCTCTTGCGGACAGAGGCCAGCACGTGCTCAGACTGGATTATCGAGGCACCGGAGATTCGTTCGGCGACCTCAGCGAGGTTGCGATCTCCGACTGGGTTGAGGACATCACGCTGGCCGTGCGAGAAGGGCGCGAGATATCCGGAAGCCGCGTGGTGCGGCTGCTGGGAGTGCGGGCGGGAGCGCTGCTGGCCTGCAAGTCGGTAGGCGCTTCCAGTGATGTCCAGCGGCTGGTTCTGTGGGATCCGGTCCCCGACGGGGCCAGTTATCTTCAGGTACTGCGCGGCATTCAGGTAGCACTGTGTGAACGAAATCTTTACTTGAGTCGCGCTGAGCGCAGTGACGCGATGCACGAGTACGCGGGATACACTCTTTCTGAGCGCATGGTGGAAGAGTTCCGTTTGCTCGATGGGAGCGCCTATTCGAGTGTTCCGAAGAACACGCTGCACGTCGTCAGTACATCGTCGAAAACTGGTTTTCCTGTGCCAGGGGTTCCGCAGGATGTAGCACCATTTAGGTGTGACTGGGACACGGCTGCGGACGAATTGATCGTTCCCGGGCCGGTCTTGGAGCGTCTGATCGCATGTCTGACCCGGTCCTGACGGAAGAACCCCTGCAGTTCGGGGACGGCGGGCGGTTGTTCGGGATTTTGACCCTGCCGAGCATGTCACACCGCAAGGCGCCGGGGCTGCCGGTTTTCGTGTTCTTGAACGCTGGTTTGCTGCACCGGGTTGGTCCACGTAGGTTGTACGTCCACCTCGCCCGGGATCTGTCAAGGATGGGCTTCAGTTCGCTGAGAGTCGACCTGGCCGGAATCGGTGATAGTCCCCCACGCCCGGGCTTGACTAATCAGCAATCCGTCGCCGCGGACTACGACGAAATTCTGCGCGTTCTCGAGTCGCGTCTGGCTCGTGTGCCGCTCATCCTGGCTGGGCTCTGCTCCGGTGCGGATAACGCGATCAGGCTGGCGCCCAAGGACTCGCGAGTTGTGGGTTTGGTGTTACTTGACCCGGTCTGCTCTCCGGACGACGGATTTAGCGCAAGGGCTTTCGTCTCGAAGTACACGAACACTGCTCGATATGTCGCGTGGTTGAAACGTCGCTTTGAAGCGCCGACTACTCAGCCTCGAGGAAGTCAGGAACAAATCGATCCGCTGACACTCAGGGATGCACCGACTCTGGAGCAACTCAGGGATGCACCGCTGGAGCAACTACGATCGGCGTTTGAGTCTATCCGCGAGCGGGACGGACGCGTTCTGTCCGTGTTCACGCAATATGCACTTCAGTACTACAATCAGGCGGGGCAACTGGCTCGGGTTTTGGGCGTAGCCGGCTATCAACAGTTTTGCACCGAGCTGTTCTGGCCGCAGGCCGAGCACACGTATACGCTGGAGCTGCATCGGCGTCGGCTGATAGACGCAATCAAAACCTGGGCTGGCGGTTTCATTCGCTCGCGAATTGACGTCACCCGGAATATCGGCACAGATTAAAACTAGAGTGAGGTCGCTTTGGGGCTCCTTATGAGGATAAGGAAAAGCGATGAAGAAGTCGAGATTCACCGAGGAGCATATCACGTTTGCGTTGCGGCAGGCGGACTCCGGGACGCCGGTAGCCTCATGGAGCCCAATGGACCCTGCGACTCGATAATCGAGAACGCCTGATTTTGTTGTAGCCACTCGACGATCTGAAGTCCTTGCCCGACTACTTACGCGGGACGATTTGCGTTACCTTCCGTCCTACCGGTCGCTGAGGAAATAGTCATTGAAAGTCTGGGTCACAGGAGCGGCGGGATTCATCGGGATGCATGTCGCGGAGCGGCTGCTCGCGCGCGGCGACGATGTTTTGGGGCTGGACAACCTCAACGACTACTACGACGTTTCCCTGAAGCAAGCGCGATTGGCGAGGCTGGCTCAGAACAAGCGTTTCCGCTTCATCAAGATCAACGTTGCCGATCGGGGAGGAATGGAAAATATCTTCGAGCGTGAACCGCCCGATCGCATCGTTCATCTGGCGGCTCAGGCCGGGGTGCGCTATTCGCTCAAGAATCCCCACGCGTACGTCGATAGCAATATCGTCGGCTCTCTGAACATTCTCGAAGGCTGCCGGTACGCCGGCGTTCAGCATCTGGTGTACGCGAGCAGCTCAAGTGTCTACGGCGGAAACATCCGGATGCCGAGCTCGGAGCATGACAACGTCGACCATCCAATCAGCCTTTATGCCGCGACCAAGAAGGCCAACGAGCTGATGGCGCACGCCTACAGTCATCTGTACGGGCTCCCGACGGCAGATACAGAGCATGCCGTCCGTAACGCCGGAAGAAGAATTCCTCGATGACTCGCGCCTCGTCGCCCATGTCACCGCCCAACCATTTCCTCCGGGGCCTGCCTCCCGGGGCTGGGGGGGCGTCGGCTCCTCCAGCGACGCCTGGCCTTTAGCACCCACTCCGGAAGATGGGTCCGGCCCCAGTCCTTGGTCATGTCCCATCCAGCGGTCAGGGCGAAGGCAAGGCAACCGGCATAGCCGGCAGCCCCAAGGCGTATCCGCTGGACGTAATGGGTACTCGTCCCCCATCGAGTCTTGGAGTCCTGCAAGCCCCCGAGGAAGTAATAGGTCTTCAACCCCTCCCTGATGCTCTCGCGGATCACCATTCCCCTCAGGATCACCCCCAGCCCACCGACACCAGGGGGGCAGAAGGAGTACTCGAATGCCTCCTGGAGGGAGTGAAGCACCCCACCGAAGGCGAAGCCGAACTGGCTGGCTCGTGTGACGCCGTCTACTTCCAGGTGGTAAAAACGCAACCAGCCGCGGCACAGAAAGGCGGCCGCCACGTCCCGGTAGAAGGCCCGCTTGCGGGGATCGTGGAACGAGCCAGGTAGCCCTCTGGCCTGCCATCGCTCCTGATGCATCGCGAAGAAGCGATCCAGATGCCCAATTCCTCCTCTCGACTCGTTCGGAGCAGCCGTACAGCGTAGTTCTTGAGGAGCCTGTTGGTTCGGTATCTGAGTGTGGAACGGAACTTCGGCTTAAGGGTGCGGAGGTACGTCTCGTAGTCGTCCGGAAGCAGGACCCGGACGCAAGGGCGTCGTTCGCAGTGGATGCGCTCCCGTGCGCGCGCACCAAGAATCTCCGGGATCAGCCGGGCAAGCGCTCCCCCCTCCGGCAAACCGCGGAATTCCAGAACGGCCCAGTCGCCCGCCAGAACCTCCGCCAAGGCGGACAAGAATTCCGCCTCCCGGCCGGGCCGTACTAGGAGCCCCAGGTACTCCGAACCGACCCCTTCGTCTCCCATGACTCCGATGACCCGTGCGTTCACAAGGCCAGCGAGTCGGACACGCCGAACGTAGAGCGGGGCCAGGCCCCAAAGCTCTCCCTTCGCGTCCCGGGCCGCCCACAATCGTGCTTCGTGCCCCCCGCCGCCGTACGCGCCCCACCAAGCCCTGATCCATTCCGGGCTGAGGAAGATGCTGGGCTCGGACGCCTGCTCTAGGAGGCCGCTCCACGCTTGCAGCCCGGCCATCGCCTCGGGTGGAGCAAGGGTTTCTAGCTTCACCGAGGGATACCTATACCATTGGCTTTCGCGCGGGCGAACCACTTCGAAGCCGCCTGGCTCGTGCGATGCTTGACTACCTCGAACGCCGAGACGGATTGAGCGAATTGAGCTAAGTCAGCCGCGCCGGCGTAAAACCCTAACTGTAGCGAAGCGCGTTTAAGCCTGAACACGCGACACTGCTCCTACTTGGCTGCGCAAATCCGGACAACCCTGCTCGATGCGAGTCATAGGTGAAGCAGCGGGTTGTATAGCTAAAGCTGGGGAACAGTATGCCAGATTGATTAAGCGCCTCTTCACTTGTCGTCCCCACGGAGTTGTCATAAAGCGTATTTTCTATTGGATCCCTCTGGATAGGCACGAAAACGTCAGTAGGCAAGATGCTAAATTAGTAGAGTGGACGCGACGTTCTATCGAAGTTCTCGCACCGGAAAGCCCCCGCTTCGGATAGGCTTGCTTCTGGACACCGCGTCGCTGCCGCGCTGGTCCGCCGAAGTCGTAGATCACATTGTCCAATGTGATTTTGAGACGATCGAGTTGCTCGTCTTCAACGGCAGTGCCAGGAAGAACGCCGGCGAAGCGCGCCCGGCGCGGTCGCTGATCCGCAAAGTAATCGATACGCTGCGTGATGCCAGGTCGCGACGGAGCTTCCTTTTCATCCTCTATCGGCGCTGGGACCTCCGCAATGCCGATCCGTCGACCGACCCTGTCGCCATGGTTGACTGTACCGAGCGCTTGGCTCACCTGGAATCAATGCAGGTGGACCCGATCACCACGCGCTTCGTCCATCGCTTTCCGGACGACGCCATCGAGCGGATTCGGGAGAAGAAACTCGATGTCCTCATCCGCTTCGGCTTCAATATTCTGCGCGGCGAAATCCTGACCGCCGCCAGGTACGGAGTCTGGTCCTATCATCACGGGGATAACGATTACTACCGCGGCGGGCCCGCATATTTCTGGGAGCTTCTTGAAGGGAACCCGGTATCCGGTGCCACCCTGCAGGTCCTGACGGAAGAGCTCGACGCGGGCACGGCGCTGTACAAGGGTCTGTTCGCCACCCACGCGGGGTTCTCGCATGTACGCAATCGCGTACAGCCCTATTGGGGCGCTTCGACGTTCATGATTCAGAAGTTGCGTGAGCTGCACGCGCACGGCTGGGACCACGTCGAGCGCAATGCGGTGAAACCGGCTCCGTATCAGGGAAAGAAGAAGATCTATTCGATACCCTCAAATGTGGAGATGCTGCAGTGGCTTGTGCCGCTGCTGATCGGCAAGACGCTGCGCCGACTGGTCCGGCGGCCGATGATCCGGCATTGGAGGATTGCGGTCCGCGTGGGCGCGCCGCCGATTCCGAATTCGATCTCACAGCCGGAAATGAGCGGCTTTTATTGGATTGGCTCGCCCAAAGGCCACTATTATGCGGACCCCTTCGTCGTCGAGGCGGACGGGAAGCACTGGGTCTACTTTGAAGACTTCGACTATGCCACCCAACTTGGAAAAATCTCGTGCGCGGAAGTGCGTGACGGCGGATTGGGCGAGCCGCTGACTGTCCTTGAGCGGCCCTACCACCTCTCCTATCCTTGCGTTTTTCGCGACGGCGGCACCTGGTACATGGTCCCGGAAACCGCATCCACCGGCACGGTCCAGTTGTACCGCTGCACCCGTTTCCCGGACCTGTGGCAATTCGAGCGGGAGTTGCTCAGGGGCTTCGCCGTCGACACCACGGTATGGATTGAAAACCGCGTGTACTGGTTCTTTGTCACGCTTCAGGAGCCGCGCGGCAGAGCCTGCCAGCTTTGGCTCTACTCGGCCTCGTCGCTTGACGGGACCTGGACGCCGCATCCGGCGAATCCGATTTCCACCGACGTCCGATACGCTCGCGGCGGCGGTGCGATCTTCCGGCATGAGGGCAAGTTGTTCCGCCCGAGCCAGGACTGCAGCGGCGAGTATGGACGCAGCCTGACGCTCAACGAAATCGTCGTCATGGACCGTGAACAGTACCGGCAAGAGCCGCGCGTAACTGTAGACCCTGTCTGGATGAAAGACCTGGTGGGCACGCATACGTATTGCCGCGCTGGCGCCGTCGAGGTCATCGACGGAAAAACGCTTCTCCCCGCGGACCGCGTCCTATGAAACCACTCTTCCTGCTGGCTCTAGTGCAATGTCAGTAAGCAGGTGTACCCAAGTCCACATCCATGTTGAACGAGGCAGATCCGTTCAGGCGGGATCCGCTGGACTCAGCAGTCCGTTGTTACGCGCTTGCATGCTGCCTACTGCCGGCTCCTGCGAAGATCAGCGCGAAGGCAGCTTCTCGGTCGAAGTCGAGATGCACCTGCTCAGCGCCAAGATGCGCGCGGCAAAGATGCAACCGCTGCGCCTCGCGCGGCAATTACTCGAGCTGCTACTGGACCCCGGCGCAGCTCGTCGCCCATCACACCTCGAACGGCTGCAACCTGAAGCCCGGCGACCTCGTCGGCTCAGGCACCCTCTCGGGTTCCACGCCGGCCTCTGTCGGCTCGCTCCTGGAACTGACTCAGGGCGGCAAAGCCTCCGTGCAACTGCCTACCGGGGAGGCGCGCACTTTTATCGAGGACGGCGACGAGGTGAAAGAAAGGAGGCGCAGCGTGGCCGACGGGGGCGTGTCAGCATCGGCTTTGGCGAGGCAGCAGGCCAGATCCGGCCCGCCGGCAATCGTTGACAGCTCCGGACAGCAGAAGACTCCCCAGATGGTATAGATTACGGTATACGAACACCTCCGCTCGGCCGGTACCTCCGGTACAGGTTCATGGGCGGAAGCACCCAAGAATTCGAGCTTCCCGGAAATCCTTTCGGGGAGCGATAAAAACAAGAACCGCGTTCCGCGGACCAATTCGGGTTGGTGCTGAAGATATATCAAACCGCGCGCCCGGCGCGCGGTGGAAGGAGGGAAGAAATGCGCAATACGATTTTTGCCGCTGGGCAAAAGTTCGAGGGGCAGCTTGAGCCAAGGTCCTCCGTTGGTCGGCTCAGGGTGACCGCGAACGAATTGCGTGATTCCGCATTCTGTAAGACCTTGCAAACTCTCCAGTCAACAATTGCAAACTCGGTTGTCCCGGGCAGGCGCCAGGTGCGAACGTATCGTGCTTGGAATGATGAAATGGCGACCGACAACAACGACACCACTAAAACGGCACGGCCGCCAGCCACCAAACATCGCAAGTCCTCGGCGGCAACGGGCTCGAACTGAGCTCGCGCGAGCAGGAAATCCTCGCTTGGGTGTGCCGGGAAAAACCAACCTCGATATCGCGGCTGTGCTTGACATCAGCCCGTTTACCGTCAAGAACCACGTCCAGCGGATCTTCAGGAAGATCGGTGTAAGCAACAGGACCCACGCTGCCGCCAATTACAACCAAGCATCACAGGAGTTAAGAGAATCGCTGGATAAGTAGCTCAGCGATTCGCTGGGCTGCATTGATATTACTTCTAAGGAGGAGTCGCCGTTCCCGGTTCGCCAAGCGTCCGGGACAGCCCGTCGTCCATGGCCCGTCCTGACTTTCCTCAAGCATCTCAGCATGGAACCGCGGTCATGAGCCCGCTGGCGACCCCCGTCATGTTCCGCAAGGCCGACCGCATGTCGGTCGGGCGCGATCAGCCGCTCAACCTGAGCGTATCTAACGCGCTGACCATTGATGTAGAGGACTACTTTCACGTTGCGGCGTTGGCGCCGCACATACATCGTGATAGTTGGACCTCGCGTGAATCGCGCGTGGTTGGAAACACTCAGAGATTGCTTGCCATCTTCGAGCAGTTTGATGTCCGAGGGACTTTCTTCGTACTTGGATGGGTGGCCGAGCAGTATCCGCAACTGGTTAGAGATATTGCCGTGCGCGGCCACGAAATCGCCTGCCACGGCTTTTCACACCGCCTCGTATATGAGCAGTCTCCGGAAGAGTTCTACGCAGAGACGCTCCGCGCGAAGAGCCTGCTCGAGGACATTACCGGGTCCGCGGTACTCGGATATCGCGCGGCGAGCTATTCCATCGTGCGCGAGTCCCTTTGGGCTCTGGACATCCTGGTGGAGCTCGGATTCGTCTACGACTCGAGTATTTTCCCCGTGCGTCATGATCGCTATGGAATCCCGAACGCCGGACGGGCTCCGCATCGAATGTCCATTCCGAATGGAAAATCTATCGTGGAGTGGCCGTTAGCAACGGCAGAGATTTTGGGATGCAGGCTCCCCGTTGCAGGGGGCGGGTACTTCAGGCTGTTGCCATACTGGTTGACACGTTGGGGGTTGACATCAATCAACCGACGCGAACTTCGACCATTCGTTTTCTACCTGCACCCGTGGGAGATCGATCCAGCGCAACCGCGCGTGCCTGCGAGCTGGTTATCGCGGTTTCGTCACTATACGAACCTGGAAAAGTGCGAGGCGCGGTTGCGGCGTTTGCTCGGCGAGTTCAAGTTCGGTACCGCGAGAGACGGTCTTGTGCAACTCGGCTTGCTTTCCGGAACGGTAAGATATGATGAGTCAGACCATAGACTCTACTCAGTATAAGGTTGGAAAAGTCATATTTCTGCCGTTACTACGCTGGCGTAGAGTGGGAGTGTGTCAGGCGGTTCGAAGGATGGGACAAGAATCCGAGTAACTTAGGTGAAGACGATGTTCTTGTTGATCTTGATTGGTCGGCTGCATAGTGGATGCGGCTGATCGATGGTCCAAGGTGGCCTTCTTTGGCGGGCCTATAACGCCGTGGATTGAGGGTGAGCCGCCTCGATGGCTTCAGCAGATATACCCGAGGATCGAAACCGCATTTGCAGCTCATAACCTGGGCCAAGAGCCGCACCCGATAACCCAAAGCAAATTCCCGTTTGGTGCACACATGGCTATGCGCGCGAACGTGCAGCGACGCTATTTGTTTGATCTGAAACTTGGGTTGCGGCTGGGGAACCGGTTAAGGGGTGAAGAAATCGCGGTATTCAAGGCAATGACTCGCGACGGATTGGAAGGTCGATGGAGTCCCGGCGCGAAGGTGCAACATTTCATTCCGAAGGGCCGGCAGACAAAAAAGTACTTGCGGCCGTACTATCGCGTACTCGGGGTGTTAGACGCGTTGAATATGGCCCAGGAGGGTCAAGACCTCTTGTCGATCGATTCTTCGATCTTCTCTCTATAGAAAACACTCCGACCAGAGTGAGAATTGAGCCATCGCGAACAGTTTGCCTGCGATGTCGATCTGCCCGCGAGCAAAGGCCTCGACATCTGCTTCGATTCGCGCTGTATTGAAGAGCCCGCTGCGGCGCACGGAGTCCGTCGCGAGCATTTGGCGTGCATCTTCCAACAGTGGGCCTCGTAACCACTTGGAGGTTGGCGTCGGGAATCCCATCTTGTCCGGGCGCATGCGAACGCTTTCTGGGATTCGCCCGGCCATTGCGCGGCGCAACAGATGCTTGTTCCAGCCACCGCTAAGCAGTTCTCCTGCGGTCAATCCAAGTGCGAACTCGACAAGTCGATAATCGAGGAAGGGCACACGAGACTCGATCGAGTGCGCCATCGCGTTGCGGTCCTCGACACGTAAGTAGATGGGTAGCGGAGCCTTACTGATGGACTCGATCAATACCTCGCGTAGTCCCCGGTCGTACATCGGAGGAGCTGCCGCGGGAAGATACTTTGCGAGGTCCGGTGTAAACCACGGGTCTAGGCGCATTTTGGCGCGGGCTGCAGAAAGACACCTGTAAATAGCGAGCCGGCCCAACTTGGCGCGAACCAGGAATTCAAGCTGCCGCACGATAAGGTACCGTGCCTCCTGACCATGGAGCAGTGCAAACTCGTTGATCTCTCGCCAAGCTTTCGTCCATGTCCCTTCTGCGAGGAGCTCATGCCAGAATACGCCGAAATATGACGGGTACCCTGCGAGCGTCTCATCCGCGCCCTGGCCGTTCAGCACGACCTTGATGCCTTGCCGCCTCGTTTCGCGCATTAGCGCATAGCTCACCAACGCCGTCATTGAATGCACCGGCTCGTCATGTGCGCGCAAGACAGATTCGAAATTCCGCCACAAGCCCTGCGGGGTTTCCTCCAGTGGCTTCAGCTCAGCACCCGTTACTTCGACCGTTTCTCGGATGAATCGGCTCTCATCGAATTCGGGGCTCATGTACGAGAAAGCGGTCAGCGACCGACCTGCCGACGATGCAACTTGCGCGCGCCCTAGCGCGCATAGGATGGAAGTCGAGTCGAGCCCGCCCGAAAGGTGCACGGCGACAGGCACGTCGCTCCGCTCGTGCAGACGAACCGCATCTTCAAACAAATCGGCGAATCGTCCGGGAGCATTGCTTGCCGGAATGGAGAGCGACTCCTCCGGGCGCCAATACCTTCGCTCACGATAGGTGCCGTCGGGCTCAATCTCGAACCAAGTCGCCGGCGGTATGCTCCGGATTCCCGCATAAAAGGTTTCATCGCTTTCGTCCAATCGACCGTGAATCAGATACTGGGCGATAACAGACCAGTTCGGCTCCGTACGATAGAGCCCGGACGCGCGAATCGCCTTGATCTCGGACGCAAAGAGCCATCCGTCATGGATGCGATGGCAGAACAGGGGCTTGATTCCAAACCGGTCGCGCGAGCCGACTACTTTGCCTGTACGTTTATCGTGAACCAGAAACGCCCACATGCCATTCATGCGTTGCACGCACTGGTGACCCCATTGGTGATATGCGTGTAGTAGAACTTCCGTATCACCCGTGGACCGGAAACGGTGTCCATGTCCCTCGAGCTCAGCCCGCAACTCGACGAAGTTGTAGATCTCCCCGTTGAAAATGATCGTGAGATTGCCATCCGGCGACGACATCGGCTGGTCGCCGTTCGCTGACAGGTCCAGAATCGCGAGCCGTCGAAATCCAAAGCTGACGTTGTCCCGCTCGAAAAAGCCGCTGCTATCCGGCCCGCGATGCAATATAGCATCCGACATAGCCTGGATGACCTGTCGGCGATCCGGCCGGTTCACGTGACTAAGCATTGCTACGATGCCGCACATCAAAGTCGCTCGATTAATCAATAATCAATAGGAAATCCCGGTGGGCTTGCGACGATCCCGTGGGGTGCTGGTAAATGGTTGGGCAAGCAAAGGTGATCTGCTCCTCAGTAAATATCGACTTCTTCATCGTTTCTTCTTATCCTCTAAAAAGTCTCAGAAGCGACCTTACTCTAGTTTTGACTTGTGCCGAAATTCCGGAATGAGGTCGTCCTCGTCAATACGCTTCTTCATGTGCCAGCCCTCC
>QIAN01000077.1 GCA_003225005.1 Acidobacteriota bacterium
CAGACGAATCGTTGGCGGCCATTTTGGCGCGCATCAGGTTAGGAATTGCGATAGCTGCGATGATCAGGATGATGGCCACCACGATCAGCAACTCAATTAGTGAGAAACCCTTCTGTTTCCGCATCTCGATTTTCTCCTCAGTTAGTCTTTTCGTTAGATCGTAATCTGGTCATTTGATGATGCAGTCGAGCATCATGTTCGCACTTGCCGGGCCAATCCTGCCAGTTACTTTTCCTGCCGTTCGGATGAGTGCAGTTGACGTAGGCGGAAAAACAAAAGGGCAGCGGAGTTGCCTCCGCTGCGCCCGGCTTGTACCCTCCCCCAGGTACTTTGCCAAATCAATTTACGTTAGTTCGACAGCGGGGTCAGAACCTGGCAGGCCGCGTATGAGGCAACCAGGGTGATGGTGCCCGCAGCTTGAGTGCGAACCACACCGTCATCGTTCGCGCAATACGCCTTGGTACCGCTGGTGGTCCCGAGCGGCGTAGCCGTGGTCCAGAACTGAGCCGGGGTCGTTGCCGTAGCAAGAATAGGAGTAGCAGCAAAGTTGTAGCCGCTCTTGCCAAGGCCGCCGGGGCCGTTGTTGGCCAAGTTGTTGTCGAGCAGGCAGGCCGTGGTTGTGCTCGGAACGCAGGCTGCGTTGATCGCGCCACCCAAGGCTACCAAGTTGGTATAGCCAATCGTGGGATAGGACGCGAAATAACCAACCTCGGCTGTGACGATGGTGCGCTCGCCAGCGGCCGCAGACGAATCGTTGGCGGCCATTTTGGCGCGCATCAGGTTAGGAATTGCGATAGCTGCGATGATCAGGATGATGGCCACCACGATCAGCAACTCAATTAGTGAGAAACCCTTCTGTTTCCGCATCTCGATTTTCTCCTCGTTAGTCTTTTCGTTAGATCTTAATCTGGTCATTTGATGACGCAGTCGAGCATGATGTTCGCACTTGCCGGGCCAATCCTGCCAGTTACTTTAGGGTTGTTGCCGGTCGAGACAAGAGCTTTATTTTCAGTCCAGCGGGTGACCCTAGTACCCATTGTAGGAGATTCGGATCGTCCTTCGCGCCAAAATACGTCGCCCAGAATGACAATTCGTGTCCGGTCTGGCATCGGGACGATCCCCTTGTTGAACGCTGCTCGAAGCCTCTTTTGCGAGCTTTATTTCCAGATCCTAACGCTTCACCGGCCATTCCTGTACGGTACTCTGCAAGCGCTCGACCGCCTTCCGGGCGCCGGTCTGATAGGGGTGGAGTCGCAGTTCGGTTCTATAGGCTTCGAGCGCGTCCGAAAGACGGGACACCTGTTCCAGCGCCACTCCCAACGCGTAGTGGTACCCGTCGGCATCAGGCTGAATCGCCAACGCTTGCTTGAGAAAACCGATTGCCTCGGAGGGGTGGTGTTGCTCGAGTCGGATCTGAGCGAGTCCGAACCAGGCGCTCGCCAGAGCCGGGTTCTCCTCGACCGCGACGGTAAACCAATGCTCAGCCTGAGACAGGTCCCCGGACCTTTGATACGAATACCCGGCGAAGTCCGCAGCTTGCCAACTGGCTTTCAATTTGAAGGACTCGACAAACTCCACCGCGGCTTCCCCAAATCTGTTCCGTGCGCTAAGGGCGGCACCATAGTTCAGGTGTGACCATTCATTGCGAGGAGCGATCTTCACTGCACGAGAAAACAGAAATACATCGTTGGCCCAGTACTGGGACTGAATGGCGCTGGCGAACCCCATGACCACTATCAGAACACCACTAAACAAGGGGACAAGACCGGCATCAGGCCACTTCCGCCGCAAGGCCGCGAAGGCGGATCCTGCCAGTAGAGCCACTCCCAACATACTGATGTACATATACCGGTCGTGCACAAAATCATCTTGATTCATCCAACCAAGGTTTGTGGTAGGGAGCAAAGGAAAAACCAGCCACGCATATGCAACCCAAAGTTGCCGATTCCGCCTTGCCGCGGCCATGGCAAGCCACACCAAAACTGCCAGAATGCCCAGCGTGAGAAGGAACTGCATCCCGCCTGATTCGACCGGACGGAAGTCATAGTGGGGGCTCAATCCAACGGGAAAGACTACCCTGTACAGGTCGAACAGGAGGATCTTCGGGCCACTCAACAGCGTCTTTGTTCCCGCCGCGAGTAAACCGACGGTGGCAGTTTGACCAAGTATCACGGTGCGGAGAAGCAGCCAAAGTGCTGCCGTCAAGCCATAGCCCAACGCGACGTTTCGCCATGATGCTTTCGTGGCGGCGGTGCCATCCGACGACGTCCACAGGTCAACCAGAACGATCGCGGGCAATGTTACGCTGACTTCTTTGGTAATCAGGGCCAGGAAGAAGGAGATTGCAGATATGACCCACCAGACGCCAGCACCTGAGGTTCGTCCGACTGCTCTGGCCTTCCGGTAAGCCAGGAAACTCGAGAAGCAGAGCACCGCAGCGAGTGGATCGTTGACCGAAGAGATCCAGGATGCTGCCTCAACTTGTAAGGGGTGCACACCAAAAATTGCCGCGGCAAGAAGAGCCGGGCCCGTGTCCCGCAACACCTTGCGCGCAATCAGAAATGCCATGCCCGTGGCGGTCACGTGCACCAGGACTGTTGTGACATGAAACCAATGAGGATCGAGGCCAAACAGCGATTTGTTAATCAGGAACCAGAGGCTTAGCAGAGGCCGGTAGAAACGCGCTTCCGTTCCCGCTGTGGACGCCCAGAGATGATGGGTGAAAAGATATGTCAGCCGGTTCCATTGCAGGTACTGATCCTGGGGAATCTGGGGCGGGTCGTCGTACACCCATCCAAAGGTGAAGGTTGAGGCGAAGGTGAGAAACGTTAGGGAAAGCACTCCCGCCAGCGAAAGTCCCTCTCTACGGCTGAGCGCCGGGTCGTCGTGCTGATGCTTACTCTCGGAGACCAGTTTCGCCTTCCTCACATCTTGAACCCCATACGGCGCTCAATCATCAGGGCAGCTCCTCCAGTTCACCTCCGAACGGTTGAGCGCTCGCGGAATCTACAGCTTACAATGTTCAGGCTTACATCTATGGCTAACCCTCTCGATTCTGCGTCGATCCTAGTCGCGGAATGCCTTCTGTAAGTATTTGCCTTGGATCAGACTTTTTCCCGTGGTTAGAGTTCGCGGCGAGGAGTGCCCGCGTCACACGGACGTTTTCAGCACGCTTCCGCCTTCAGCAGCATGCAAGTCACATCGTCATGCTGGGGTGTGTTGCCGACGAAGAGGTCCAGTTCCGCCATCAGGCGTTCGAGCATGTCACATGGCCTTCCGGATGTTCCCGCTTCGATTGCGTGCAACAGCCGCGGTTCGTCGTACTCCTCATCGCGCGCGTTGACCGCTTCTACCAGCCCGTCTGTGAAGATCACCAGCCAATCGCCGGGCGCGAGGACGACGCTCGCCGACTCATACCTTGCCTCTGCTTGAATGCCCAGCGGAAGGCCGCCTACATCGAGGCGCTCGATAAAGCCGCCATCGCGGCGCAGAATGGGTTGATTGTGACCGGCGTTGATGTAAGTGAAGATGCGGCGAGCCGGGTCGTACTCCGCCAGAAACGCGGTGGTGAAGCGCAGGCCGCCCTGGCTGTTCGAACATGCGTACTGATTCATGCCGGCGGCTAGCTGTGGAAGGGAAGCGGGAGTCGTGGAGAGTGTCTTGAGGCTTGCCTGAAAGGTTGCCATCAGCATGGCGGCAGGAATGCTCTTGCCCGCGACATCGGCGACGGCGAAAATCAAGCGATTCTCTTCGGGTGTTTTTCCCGGACGCTGGAAGACGTCGTAGTAATCGCCGGCGACGGTGTTCGCCGGGCGCGTGGAGTAGGCAATCGCGAGACCTGGGATTTGCGGCGGTGCGCCGGGCAGCAGCCAGGTTTGGATCTCACGCGCAATTTGCAAATCGCGCTTCATGACTACGCGGTCGGCAATTTCAAGCATCAGAAGAAGAAACAGAAGCAACCCAGCCCAGAATTGGGAGTTAAATTGGATGCCATGAAGACCGCCAGAGGAGTCTTGGTAGCGGAGGTCATCCCAGGGACCCATCAGCATGATCAGCGCCAGCAGCAGCAATACGCGGCGCGCGGGCGAAAGTTTTTCGAGGACGGCCCAAAAGAATTCCTTGAGGACATGGAGGCGGCGGCCGCGAGTGGTTAAGCCTTCCGGAGTCTTGGCCTGGACATCGCGAGAGTAGAGACGATAGCTGGATCTCGTTTCAGTTTCAAATTGCGACCAAAGCTGGCTGACCGCGAGTCCTTCTGTAACTCTTTGCCAAAATTGCTGCAGCCGAGCTAGGAGAGAAGGGCGCTGGGCAGAGGAGTGTCCGGCCGATCTGGGGGTGGTGGTGGCCACAGAGTTGAGCAGCGATTATAGAGGAAGGCGGAGAAAAGAGATTTTCAATTTCCGATCGCCAACTTCCAATTGTCATCGCTACCGCCATCGGCTGACTGGAAGCTTCCTTTCTGTGCAGCGAAGTGGGCAGTGGGGCCAAGGTGCGCGAGAAATTGAAAATTGAAAATCCTAGAAGAGAGTTAACTGCTCGTCGAAAGCCCTCACCGCCCATTTAGTTGCGTGGCGCGGCTGAGGGCGGCGATCCTCGTAAACTTTGTACTTTTGGCGTAAGAGTGCGATAAGTTGAGCCAGGCGCTTTTCATACGCGGGCGGCAGAAAGGCGCGTCCTTCATAGCGTTGACGATAGTTGTCTATCAAGTGCGGAAAGTGCTGCTCGACGAAGGGCAGGAACACCGCGGCAGAGCAGGGCTTCAAGAATAGAGCGTTGGCGAATATGTAGGTGGCTCCGGCGTCGGCAGCGGCTCGTACCAGAGCCTCGAGATCTTTGGGGGAATCCGTAACCGCGGGAATCACGGGGGAGCAGCTTATTCCGACTCTGATGCCGGCGTCACGCAATTGCCGCACGGCGTCCAGACGGAGATCGGGACAAGGGGCTCGAGGTTCGAGAAGCCGTGCCAGTTCGACATCGAGAGTGGTGATTGTCATGTTTATCGAAAGCTGATTGTGCCGCGCGATCTGTCGTAAGACGGGGACATCGCGGACGATCAGATTCGACTTGGTGACGATGCCAAGTTCGAAGCCCTGGTGGCGGGCGAACTCCTCGAGGATGACGCGCGTGACTTCGTACCGACGCTCGGCGGGTTGATAGGGATCAGTGGCGGTGCCTAGTGCTATGGCTTCTCCGGGCTTCACTCGCCGCAACTCCTGGCGAAGGAACTCGGCTGCGTGTTGCTTAACGTAAATCTTCTGTTCGAAGTCGATACCGTTTCGCATCTCCATGAATTCGTGCGTGTAGCGTGCGTAACAGTACTTGCAGGCGAATTCACAGCCCCGGTAGGGATTGATCGTCCAGGTGAACGGCATTTCTCTGTTGCTCACCGAACGATTTAGCAGGGAACGGTTGGGGAGAGTGAAGTATTCAACGTTGTGTCCCTCGCGCAGGGATTCGCCTTCGGAGGCAAGGCGGGCGATTCCGACTAAAGGGGGTTTATCCGGAGGCGGAAACATGGGCAAGGACTTCATGAGGGAGGCGTCGTTATTCGTTTTTTATTCGCCTATCATAGGCTGCCGGGAGTGGGCAGTCAAGCCTCAGTTTTCTTGGTTTCACGTTCTTCCCGCGATGTGCAGGCTCTCGCCGCTATAAATAACCCAGTCGGGTCAGCAAGATGTAGAGACAGCTGAGCGTTAGGATTGGGCCACCCCAAATGCCGATTGCGGAATAAAAGGCCAGACCGCGAAGCATACACCGCCGACTGCTCCAGGAGATCAGAAAAAGATCTTCTGATCGGCCCTTCATGAGGAGCACGGGAGGGTTCACGTTCAACTCGTTCTGTTTTTGGATCGAAAATCTGGCCGAAGCGGGCAATTTCTCTAGACCTGGGAAAGCTAACTCGCGCTGAAGATCGGCGGCTTCTGGGCTGAGATATCGAAGACCTCCAGCTTGGGAACATCTCCCTGAGTTTTCGTTCATCTGATCGATTGCCGGATTGTCCTGAAGCGTGCCTGTCACGAACAAACGGTCGTTTGCACGGATGCAATATTCTTCGACTTGGCCCGACGTAACGCCGTGGCGAGAAAGAAAGTGCCGTATATAGTCAGGGGCGGAATCCCACTCAACATCCTCTGAGAAACTCGGTTCGAAGTCGGTCTCCGCGCCGCGGGGATCGATCAGTAGCTTGCCCGTGCCATCGTCGAGAAAGAAGGGAACACAAAGCGTTTCCTGGCAATCACCATGGCGCGGCAGGATGGCACGGTAGAAGTAGCACTCGGTCTTGGAGAGCGGGGAAATTACGCTGTAGGGCCCGGTCGCTGTACCTGATACTTCCACCAGTCCGAGTGCGGCGCTGCGAACGGTTGACGAGGGGACGCTCTGGATAAGGAGCTTGCGCCGGAGAAGTCCGAAGCCGCGGAAGAACATGTAAAGACCAACAACGATTCCAGCCGCAGCCCATAGTGCTGGCTCGGTTGCCAGAGATACGGGGTCGAATCTCACGTGCGACGGCATCCGGGTTAGAGAATGGCGCTATTGCGCGGGGCTAGTCTTGTCAGCGGGCCTCTCGAAGATTTTCTCGTCCACAGAGGGATTGAATTCGATCGCGCTGTATGCGGCGCTGCTTGAATCCTGGGCATTCTGTTTATTGCGGCGCAGCATGGGGATCGTTATTCCCTCAACGGTCTTCCAGTTTTCCATTTGAGTCTCGCCTTCGACCGGACTGCTGGCTGAGGGTCTTGTAGGTCTCGCGCAATATCTGGCCGGTCTGCGGATCGACGTACCTTCGAATCGCAGCGCCCGCCGCGTTCACGTCAACGACGCGGGCTTCCACATCGCCGACCTTCTCCGTTCCATTCGCCTGGAAGACAAAACCGGGATCATTCCAATGTGATGCGATAAAGATGGGATCACGCTTGATTTGCTCCAGCGCTTCCGCCTTTCGCTCAGCAGGCATGGCTTGAGTGCCCATGCCGGAACTGGCGAATGCAGAGTCGGGGGCGACCACGATCGTCACTGTTCCTTGAGCGGCTTGTATTTCTGCATGCAAGTGGTCGGGATAGACAATGATGGATTCCATTGGCATGGGGAAATCGCCTTGCGGTGTTTTCTGAATGACGGTGAGTTTGGCTTTGAGCGACTTGATGGCCGCAAGCTTTGCGTCGCCTCCCATCGCGGTCACGACTTTGGCGACTAGGGCGTTGCCTTCGGCGTTCGAGGCCGTTGGCTTGGGGGCTTCTTCTTGCTGCGCTCCCGGCGGTGGCGGAATGGTGATGTCGATTTCCTTCACCGGCCCGAGGGATGACAGGGGCTTGTCAAACTCTCTGTCTTTGCCGACGACGAGCGTGGCCAGTTGATCTTTGTGCAGATATTTCGCGGCCACGCGGTTTGCGTCCGCGGGTGTGACTTTTTGGATCTCGGCGGGGTATTTGTCGAGCCAGTCGGCTGGGTACCCGTAGAACTCATAGGTCATGCGTTCGCCGAGAATCTTGTCGGGCGAGTCGAGACGGAAGATGAACGCGTTAAGAATCGCGTCTTTGGCGCGCTTGAGTTCATCGTCGGTAAACGGATGCTTTTCGAGGTCGTCGATGTCTTCTTGCAGTGCCTGGACCGATTCGATCGTGGTCTGACTTTTCGTACCCATCACGATTTGCAAAATGCCGGGATGACCGAAGTTTGCTCCGATGCCGCCGCCCACGTGATAGGCAAGGCCACGCTTGGTGCGAATGTCGTTGAACAGGCGCGATGAAAAACCTCCGGCGAAAGCTTCATTGAAGACATTGACGGCATAGTAGTCGGGATTGTCGCGGCGGATGCCGAGTCCCACCATGTGGATGCTGCTCTGGTTCACATCCTCTTTACGGATGAGGTAGTAGGCGGGTTTGGCGGGATGGTATTGAACTTGGTCCTTCGGTAGCGTGGGACCCTTGGGCCACTGGGCAAATGCGGCGCGCAGCTTGGCTTCCACCGCCGCCGAATCGAAGTCGCCACTGACGCCGAGAATAATATTGTTGGGATGCATGTAGGTCTTGTGCCAATCGATCAAGTCTTGCTGCGTTATAGCAGCGATGGTGGCATACTCGGGGTCGCGAGCGTAGGGATTATCCGGGCCGTACGCAAGTTTAGTGGCTTCCCGCTGCGCGATCTCGCCGATCTGGTCGTTTCGGCGGGAGACGGCGTCGAAGGCTCCCTTCTTGGCGATGTCGAGTTTGTCTTCGCGAAATTCAGGATTGCGTAACAGGTCGACGAAAATCTTGAATACATCGTCGAAATCACCTTTAAGACATGACCAGTTGATGGATGTCGAGTCCGGCCCGCCGGAGGTTTCAACCTTTGCCGCACGGACTTCCAGGAAGTCATCGAACTCGTCGCCAGTTCTTGTTTTGGTGCCGCCCGTGCGCCAGACTTCACCATAAATGTCGACCAGGCCGACTTTCTTTGCGGGCTCGTTGTGGGAACCGCCACGAATGCGGGCCGTTCCGTCAATGAGAGGCAGTTCATGATCTTCCTGGAGGAAAATCACCATGCCATTGGGTAACAAGATGCGCTTAGGCGGCTGAGGTTTGAACGCTGGCAGGGGTGGAATCGGAATTTGCTTCCAATCGCTGGCTTGAGCAGCAGACTGGGGAGGGTACGCAGCGAGAATCGCGGCCAAAATTAGAATCGTGCCAAGGATCGCTCTCTTCTTCATTGCGCACCCCCCTCGTCCGAAGTGCTCTGGCCACCACTGGATTGGTCTCGGGCGGCTGCCGGTTTTGCGGTTTCGATCACGCCCACGGTGCGATTCGTATCAACAAATATTTGATTGGCAATGCGACGTATGTCGGACTTTGTCACTTTGTCGATTCGGTCGACAGTGCGGAAAAGCTCACGCCAGTCGCCGTAACGCCTCTGATAAGTAGCCAATTGGATTGCCAGTCCCTGATTCTCTGCTAGTCCGCGAATAAGGTTGGCCTTGCTGCGAGTCTTGATCATCTTCAGCTCGTCGTCACTGATATCTTCTTTCTTGAGGCGCTCGATCTCGACGTGAATGGCTTCGCCGACTTCCTGCGTAGTGTGACCGGGAAGGGGAAATGCATAAAACGCGAAAAGATGCGGATACTTTATTCCAGGCAGCCCCGTGAACCCCGCAGAAAAAGACGCGATCTTCTTATCCCGCACCAGCGCACGATAAAGCCGTGAGGTTCGGCCCTCTGACATTAGGTCGCTAATGGCGTCATACACGGCGTCGTCTTTATCTTCATAGTCGGGGCGGTGGTATCCCTCCAAGTAGAGCGGTTGCGTACTTTCCTTCAAGACAACGTTGCGCTCGGAATTTTGCGGAGGCTCGGTTGTGGTGGCTTCATCCGGCTGGGGACGTGCGGGCAACCGACTGAAATACTTTTCGAGAATCGGCATCGCGTTTGAGGCCTTCACGTCGCCGGCAACTGCGACCGTAATGTTCGAGGCCCCGTAGTATGTATCGAAGAATTTCTGTGCGTCGGTGGCGGAGAACGTATTGAGGTCGAACATCCAGCCAATAGTAGGCCGGTGATAGGGATGTGCCTCAAACGCCCCCGCGGTGAATTGCTCCAGTAAACGACCAATCGGATTGCTGTCGGTACGCAGGCGACGCTCTTCGATTACCACGTTGCGTTCTTTGTAGAATTCGCGCATTACGGGGTGCAGAAAACGCTCAGACTCAAGGTAAGCCCACAACTCCAGCCGATTCTCGGGGAACGAATAGTGGTAAGCCGTTTCGTCGTAATTGGTGAAGGCATTCATGTCCTCGCCGCCATTTTGTTCGATGAGCTTGCCGAATTCGTTGGGGATGACGTACTGATCGGCCTCGGCAATGGCGTCTTTCCACGCCTTTTCCAATTGCTGGAGTCTGGCTTCATCACGGCCCACGCGCTTGTCGCGCTCGGCGATGTAGGCGGCATAAGCGGCCTCCACTTTTTCCAGGGCCACTTTCTCCGCCGGGTAGTTCTTGGTGCCGATTTTATCGGTACCCTTGAAAGCCATGTGCTCGAACATGTGGGCCAGCCCGGTTTCTCTCAGGGGGTCCTGCGCCGATCCCGCGTCCACCATGGTAAAGAAAGAGAATACAGGAGCCTCGGGCCGTTCACAGATGAGAATGATCAGGCCGTTGTCGAGCTGCTTGACCGTAATGCGCTTCTCGAAGGATGCGACGTCCTGAGCTGCGGAGAGGATCGTAAGAAGTAAAATCAGGATCGACAGCTTCAATATGCGGGATTTCATCGGACCTCCAACGGGTTGGACGGACATGAAGGGCAGAAGGTTTGAACTTACGTGGCGGATGGGGCGGCTGTCAAACGGTAACCCGCCATTTTCGTGGTGCTTTTAATTCCTGATAAGGACTGCACATGGCTGACTCGGTAATCGAAATCCAGGAAAAGACTCTCAAGCTCACGAACCTGGACAAGGTGCTGTACCCCGCAACTGGTTTCACCAAGCGCCAGGTCATCGATTATTACGCGCGTATCGCGCCCCTGCTGCTGCCTCACCTAAAAGGCCGGGCGCTGACCTTGAAGCGCTATCCCAACGGCGTGGACAGCAAGTTTTTCTACGAAAAGAACGCCCCCCAGCACCGCCCCGATTGGGTAAAGACCGTGCCCGTCTGGAGCGGAGGCAACAATCGCACTATGTATTACGTTGAGGCAGCCGATCTGCCCACGCTGATATGGCTGGCTAACCTGGCGGCGATTGAGTTGCACCCATCGCTGGCGTTGGCCAAAGATGTTAGTTGCCCGACCATGATGGTTTTCGACCTCGACCCGGGACCGCCGGCAAATATCGTGCAATGCTGCCAAGTAGCATTCTGGTTGCGAGAAATCTTTGAGCACTTCAATCTACAGAGCTTTCCAAAAACGTCGGGTTCGAAAGGATTGCAGATTTATGTTCCTCTGAACACGCGGACAAGTTACGACGTCACCAAGCCCTTTGCCCGGGCACTGGCGCAGTTGCTGGAACAACAACATCCGGATGCAGTGGTTTCGGATATGAAGAAGAGCATTCGCACTGGGAAAGTCTTTGTGGACTGGAGCCAGAATGACGAGCACAAAACCACAGTTGCGGTGTACTCGTTGCGTGCCCGTGAGAGACCGACGGTTTCCACACCGGTGAAATGGGAGGAGGTTGAACGCACCTTCAAAAAGAAGCACGCCGGGCTTCTACTGTTTGAGGCTCCGCAAGCAGTCGCACGGGCTGAGAAGATGGGCGACTTGTTCGAGCCCGTACTCAAGCTGAAACAGAAGCTGCCGGATGTGCGGGGAGCGGGGGTGGGCGAGGGCGCTGCGAAAGCGAGCGAGCCTGAGCGAATCCAGTTAGCGGCGCAGGCGGAAGCGAGGCCCAACCCAGCCGCCAGGGTCCAGCCTAAAAAAGCGGCCACAAAGAAGACTGGCAATAAAGCCGCGAACAAATTTAAACGGAAGCCCGTGGCCAAGGATGGCAAGAAGCCGAGCCTAACGGCTGCAAAAAGCAGGCGCAGGGTATAATCCCGTGCTCTCCAAGTTTTCGTAGAGAGTCGCTATGTCCCAACTTTTTGCCGGCACTTCCGGATGGGCGTATCCGAGCTGGAAGCCCGATTTCTATCCTGCCAAGCTGGCGCAAAAAAAATTCCTCGGCCACTACGCCACGCAGCTCAATACGGTAGAAGTGAATTTTAGCTTTCGGCAACTGGTGAAAGAAACAACCATCCAGAACTGGATCCAGGATACGCCGGCGCATTTCCGCTTTGGCATAAAGGCCCACCAAGTCATCACTCACATTAAGCGGCTGAAGGGTACGGAGGACTTCGTGCCGCGCTTTCTCGCGACCATCGAGCCGTTAGCCGCCGCGCACAAGCTTGGGCCGGTGCTGTTTCAACTACCGCCCAACCTAAAAGCCGACGCCGCGCTGCTCAAAGACTTTCTGGCGATTCTGCCGCGCACGGTGCCGGGCGCCTTTGAATTCCGACACGAGTCGTGGTTCGCGGACGCGACTTGGGAAGTGCTGCGATCTCACAAGGCAGCACTCTGCGTCGCCGAGACCGAACAGCGCACCACGCCTGACGTGGTCACGGGCGACTTTGTTTACTACCGTTTCCGCAAGCCAAGCTATACCGATGAAGAACACCGCAGCATGACCGATCGCATCCGCGGGCACCTGACCGCGGGCCGGGACGTGTTTGCTTACTTCAAGCATGAGGAAACGCCGGAAGGCGCTCTTTCGGCGGTGGAGCTACTGCGGGTCGTGAAGGAGGCGTAACCAGCTGCGTCTCTACGAAATGGTCCCGCCTCTACGGTCTTGGTCTTACCCATTGACCGTAGAGACTGTTGCTTGCAACGTCTTTGCCGGGGACCTTTCTCATTACTTTGCCCAGTGTCCGATAACGCGCATACTCAAACTCTTCTCTCCATGGCCTCCGGCACCAACGCGCGCGTGCTTTCGGGCTTTCTCGATTACCTCAGAATCGAGAAGGGGCTTGCGCCGCTTTCCATCAGCGCCTACACCACCGACATTCTGCAGTTCGCGGAGTTTCTGGAGAAACGCAAGCGCTTGCTGCTTAGCGTGCGCCGCAACGAGGTTCGCGAATTCATGCAGCAGCTTTTTTCCCATCAGGTGGATGGCCGAAGCGTTGGCCGGAAGCTTTCCGCATTGCGGCATCTCTACCGGTACCTGCTGCTTGACAAGAAAATTGACCACGATCCCACGCTGAACATCGAGTCGCCCCGCCAGTGGAAGGTTCTGCCGAAGTCGCTGGCACGCGATGAAATGGAAGTGACCTTGGCGGCCCCGCTCACACGGGGAAATGCCCCGCGGCAAGGGCAAGAGCTGCCCGCGTTGGCCGCGCGCGATCGCGCTATGCTCGAAGTGTTGTACGCAGGAGCGCTGCGCGTCTCTGAAATCATCAATGCCAAGCTCGAAGACTTGAAACTTGACGCCGGATACATGCTGGTGCGGGGCAAGGGCGACAAAGAGCGCGTCGTCCCGCTGGGCAGATCAGCGCAAACGGCGCTGACGGAATATCTGACACACTCGCGACCGTTGCTGGCGGCAGGGAAGCGCGGTGCAGTCGCGGCGGCAGCAGGTGCGAGGGCACTAGTCACGAATTCGCCAGTGCTTTTCATTGCCCGTAGCGGCCGCAGACTAACCCGTCAGAGGGTCTGGCAGATGGTGCGAACCGCGTCGCTGGCCTCGGGCCGCCACGCGTCGCCGCACATGCTCCGACATTCTTGCGCCACGCATATGGTGGAGAATGGCGCCGATCTACGAACCGTGCAGACCATCCTTGGCCATGCCGACATTTCGACGACTCAGGCGTATACGCATCTGGCGCTAGACCGGTTGCGGACGGTTTATCAGAAGCATCATCCGCGGGCGAAGCAGCGATGAGCAAATTGTTGATTCGACAATCAACCATGCCCAAGGCAAACACTATCGTCGGCAAGGCTGTCACGGATTTCCTTCGTCACCTGTGCGAGCGGAATTCTTCGCCGCACACGGTTAAGGCCTACAGCGGAGATCTTGCGATCTTTTCTGCTTATGCCGGTTCGCGCGGTTGGAAGGATATTGATCACGTTGCGGTGCGAGGGTTCCTGTCGCAACTCTACGAAAAAGGATTGAGCAAGACTTCCGTGGCGCGGGCATTGGCGGCGGTGCGTTCGCTGTATCGCTGGCTGGCTCGGGAGGGCGTGGTGGAGCAGAATCCGGCCAAGCTCGTATCCACGCCCAAGTTGCCGAAGAAACTGCCGCGGGTGCCTACGATTGAAGAGATGAACTCTGTGCTCGATGGCCGGATGCCGGAAGCATCGGCCTTTCCCGAGCGCGATCAGCTGATGCTGGAATTGCTGTACGGATGCGGCATCCGCAATTCCGAACTGACCGGCATCAACATCGACGACATTCGCCTAAGTGCGGAAGCGATCCTCATTCGTGGCAAAGGAAAGAAAGAGCGCTATGTGCCCTTCGGAGGCTCCGCGAAGAGTGCACTGATTGCTTATCTGCCCGAGCGGCAGAAGGCTCTCGCCGAACTGCACAAGAACACGCCCGCTTTGCTAATCAACCGGCGCGGCGGACGACTCACCACACGCAGCGTCGGCCGCATCGTGAAAAAAATCGCCATTACGAAGGGGTTGTCGCCGGACGTTCACCCACACACTTTGCGTCACGCCTTTGGCACCCACATGCTGGAAGAAGGCGCCGACCTGCGCGCCATTCAGGAACTGCTCGGCCACGAGCGCCTGGCTACTACGCAGCGCTACACCCAGCTCTCGATGAAACATGTGTTGCAGGTGTACGACCAGACCCATCCGAGAGCGAAGTAGCGCCAGAAATTCCCGACGGGTATGGAGACGGGATGGAGAGGTTCTAAATCGGAATCATGCGGGGCGGAGCTTTTCCCAATTCGCTATCACCCGCGCCTTCAACTCCGCAGTCAGCTTCTCATACGCCGCTTCTGACGCCTCTGATTCGGGCGGCGGATAAATCGGATTGCCGAACTCGATCTTCAGCGGCTTGAAACCTTGAAACGACCTGTTCCTCGGCCACACGTCGTGGAAGCCCTCGATCGCCACCGGCACGACGGGAACCTGCAGGTGGGTAGCGAGAATCGCCGCCCCCTTCTTGAAGACTTTTGGTGTGCCGTCAATTGAGCGTTCGCCTTCGGGATAAAGCATGAGCACCCGTCTGTGTCGCAGCCCGAAGGCCCCCGAGCGCATAGCAGGAATGAGGTGTGCGTCCGGGTCCACTACGACCACCCTGATCCAGCGCGCCAGCCGCCGCATGATTCCACCGCCAAAGATGTCACTCGTCCCAACGGCGAAGAGGTGGTAGAAGACTTCTTTCGGCAAAATACTGGCCATCACCAGAGGATCGAGGTAGCTCTGGTGATTCGAACAGAGAATGTAAGGACCGTTTCCGGGCAACTTCTCGATCCCCTGCACGTGCAAATCAAAACAGTCCAGAGCAATCATTTGCAGCAGGCGTGACGACAAGTACAAAGCCCTGTCGGTGACCGGCTGTGGCTTCGACAGCGCCAGGATTTCAGGATCATCCGGGTCCTCCGCCAGAATCGCCCTCCAACCGGCGAACGTGGACGTCTTTCTTTCTGGCCCGCTTTCGATTCCGGCACCTTCGAGCACCGCGTCCACCAGATCGCGCACGGTGTAGATCTCTGCCAGTCGCGACTCTTCGATGTCGCTGCCTAATGCACCTTCGAGGTGGCTCAGCAATTCGACCCGTTGCATGGAATCAAGCCCGAGATCGAGCTCAAGGTTATGGCTGGGTCGAATGGCCGACGTCGCCGTCCGGGCCGATTCGCGCACAATCTCGAGTGCGCACTTAACCTCTGGTCGCTCGAGCCACTGGTTTTCGTCACCCGTGAGAGGTTGTTCCAGGGGTACGTCAGAATCAGCGCTGGTACCCCGTGCCCGCGTTGTACGAACACGCTTCTCAATTTCAAAACGCTTCAGCTTGCGGGTTGTAGTGCGGGGCAGATCGTCCTGCCATATCTCGTAACCGCCGATGCGCTTGGTAGAGGCAATCTGCGAAGAAAGTCCTTCGATGTCGAAGCGGATGACTTCCTTTGCGTTGACGATCTTTCGCTGCCTGAGCGTGTCGAAATTGGGAACGACAACAGCGTGCAACCGATCCCCGGTACCGTCACCTGGACGACCTTCGAGACCGATGACCGCGATTTCCTTGATGAATGGCGACTTCAAATAGTGCGCCTCGATCTCTTCGGGGTAGATGTTCTTGCCATTGCTGAGTACGATGACTTCTTTCTTGCGTCCCGTGAGGAACAAATTGCCGTGCGCATCGAAGTAACCGAGATCGCCAGTCAGAAACCAGCCATCGCGCATGACGGCAGCGGTCGCGTCCGGCCGGCTCCAGTAGCTTTTCATCACAATTGCGCCGCGTAGCGCGACTTCGCCGACGCTCGGCCCGCCGTCTTCTTGAGCCGCGTCGACAATCTTCGCCTCCACTCCCTTCAGCGCCTGTCCGACAGAGCCGATCACGTTGTCGTGAGGCGAGTTGGCGAAGGCGGCACCGCTGGTTTCGGTGAGGCCATAGGCTTGAAGAACGTCGATGCCCAGGGCATAAAAGTCATACGCAATGGCAGGATCGAAACGCGATCCACCCGTGGCCAGGTAGCGCATCTTCTTGCCCAGAGTTTCTTGCACTTTCGAGAAAAACATCGGACCGGCATTGATTCCAACTTGGCGCAGTGAACGGTTGAAGGTCAGCAAGGCCTTGAAAGCCTTCCGTGCAAAGGGGCCCCGCTTGGCGACCTCCTGAAAAATTCGCTCGTGAATCAGGTAGTAAAACTGGGGCACAACTGCAAAAGCGGTAATGTTGCGCTCGCGCAGTGCTCGCATCAACTCGGTGGTGTTTAGAGTTTCCAGATAGACCACCCGCGATCCCTTCACTAATGGCAAAAGCAAGTTAGCCATCTGCGCCAGCACGTGAAACAGCGGCAGCACGCCAAGCAGGGCATCGCTGGCTCCAATGTCCACCCAATTGAAGACAGCTTCGACCTCGGCCAGCACATTGGCGTGCGTGAGCATTACGCCTTTGGGGTCGGATGTTGTACCTGACGTATAGAGGAGGGAAGCGAGATCGTCAGGTTTTGAGTTTACGGGAGTGAATTTCCCCGGGCCCGCACTGAAGATGGCCGACAGATTTCCCATCGAGCGTTCGGGAACAGAAGTCTGTTTGAGGCGTTCCGGATCCATCAGCACCACAGGTGCCGCCAGACCCTCGACTGCCTGCCGTGCAACCGTCGCATGCTTCGCGTCGCAGAAAAGCGCTGAGCTGCCGCTATCTTTCAGCAGCTTGGCGACTTGGTCGGCATGCAATGCGGTGTCGAGCGGAACGGCAGCGCAACCTGCGGCGATGATCCCTAAATACACAGCTACCCAACGAGGATGGTTATCGGCCAAAATTGCCAGCCGCGTGCCGCGTGCGAAGCCATTCTCGGTCACCCATCGCCCCACGGACTCGGCCATCTGACGGACTTCCGCGTAGGTGTAACCTTCAAGGTGGTCGTGCCCCTGAAGTTCAACAGCGGGGTTGTTTGGCCACCGCTCCGCGCACTCAACGAAGCGGTCGTAGAAAGTTGGCATCGGGTGGTCGGGAAAATATACATGAAATCCGCTGCATCCGTGGTTTGCCAGCGGTCAATTTCTGGAATCTTAGAGCGCTGGAGGTCGCTGAGGTCTCGCAGAACAACGTGGAGGATGGCTTCTCACTACTCCCTCGGACCAGACCTGAGAGTGCGCCAGGCTTTAGGATGTACTACACCGCTCCTTCCGCGCGTTCATGGCATCCAAATATGCTAGGCTTTTAACAGCCAGTGCTGATGCGGCGGTTGTTCCCGCCCTCAGAAGGATTGTCAAGGTTGATTAACTCTCTGATAGCCAAGATTTTCGGGACCAAGAACGAGCGGGTCATCAAGGCGCTGATGCCTCAAGTTGAGGCCATCAATGCGCTCGAGCCCAAGATGCAGAAGCTCGCCGACCCTGAACTGCGCACCAAGACAGACGAGTTTCGCCAGCGCATCCAGGAGCGGCTGAGTCGGTTCGACGTCGAAGGTAGCGATCCCACAGCGGAGGTGGAAGTCGACGCCGAGGCCGACGGAGAGCCCGATCCTGATCGACGGAAGCGGCTTGAAAAAGAGCGATACGACACTCTACAGGAAGTCCTCAACGAAATTCTTCCCGAAGCTTTCGCCGTGGTGCGCGAAGCCGGACGCCGCGTGCTCAACATGCGTCACTTCGATGTGCAGCTGATCGGTGGCATGGTGCTGCACCAAGGTACTATCTCCGAAATGAAGACCGGCGAAGGCAAAACCCTGGTTGCCACACTGCCTGTCTATCTCAATGCCCTTAGCGGCCGCGGTGTGCACGTGGTTACGGTCAACGACTATCTGGCCAAACGCGACTCGGAATGGATGGGCAAGCTCTATCGTTTTCTCGGCCTGACCGTCGGTGTGATCGTGCATGATCTCGATGATGAAGAACGCCGCGCCGTATACGCCGCCGACGTCACATACGGCACCAACAATGAGTTCGGCTTCGATTATCTGCGCGACAACATGAAGTTCGACCTTAAAGACTGCGTGCAGCGCGGACATCACTACGCCATCGTCGATGAAGTCGATTCGATCCTTATCGATGAGGCCCGTACGCCACTGATCATCTCGGGCGCCAGCGAGGAATCGACTGACAAGTATTACAAAGTAAACCGCATCATCCCCAAGTTGGAAAAGGGCCAGGAGATCGAAGGACCTCCGGGCGAGCCTGCGCAACTCACCGGCGATTTCGTGGTCGACGAGAAGCACCGCAACATCACCGTCACCGAAGAAGGTTGGGAAAAGGTCGAGCAACTGCTGGGCATCGGCAACATTGCCGACCCGGAGAATTGGCCGCTCAAGCATCACGTCGAAACCGCCATCAAAGCGCATGCCCTATACCGCCGCGACGTGGAGTACGTCATCAAGGACGGTGAAGTCATCATTGTGGATGAATTCACCGGCCGCATGATGCCGGGACGGCGGTGGTCTGACGGCCTGCATCAGGCAATTGAGGCCAAGGAAGGCGTGAAGATCGAGCGCGAGAATCAGACGCTCGCCACCATCACTTTCCAGAATTATTTCCGCATGTTCAAAAAGTTGGCTGGCATGACCGGTACGGCGGAGACCGAAGCCACGGAATTCGACAAGATATACAAGCTGGAAGTCGTGGTGATTCCCACCAACAAGCAAATGCTGCGGCTGGAGAATCCTGACGTCGTCTACCGCACCGAAAAGGAAAAATACTTCGCGGCCGCGGATGAAATTCAAAAGCTCAACGAAAGCGGACAACCCGTGCTCGTGGGCACAACATCGATCGAAAAGTCTGAGCGTCTTTCCGAGTTGCTGAAGAAAAAAGGCATCAAGCACGTAGTCTTGAACGCCAAGTTCCATGAACGCGAAGCCGAAATCGTGGCGCAAGCTGGACGTCACGGTATGGTCACGATCGCGACCAACATGGCGGGGCGCGGTACCGACATTCTGCTTGGCGGCAATCCTGAATTCATGGCCAAGCAGGAGTTGGTGAAGAAGGGAATCGCGCAGGCTGTTCGCGTTGCGCAGGGCAAGATTGAAGGTCCACAGGAAGACGGCCAGACCTCGCTGTTTTACTACAACGGGAACGAATACATTGTTCCGACCGACAAGTGGAGCGAGGCCCTCTACCGCTACAAAGAGCAGACCGACAGAGAACACGACGAAGTCACCGCCGTCGGCGGCCTGCACATTCTCGGTACCGAACGGCACGAGTCGCGCCGCATTGACAACCAGCTTCGCGGGCGCGCCGGCCGCCAAGGTGATCCCGGCTCTTCACGCTTCTACCTCGCCCTTGAAGATGATCTGATGCGCATCTTCGCCAAGGAGTGGGTCTCGAAGTTACTTGAGCGCCTGGGCATGGAAGAGGGTATTCCGATTGAGTCGAAGCTCATCACGCGCCGCATCGAGACGGCGCAGAAGGCAGTCGAGGCACAACATTTCGAATCCCGCAAACATCTCCTCGAATACGACGACGTAATGAATAAGCAGCGCGAGGCGGTTTACGGTCTGCGCCGCCGGCTGCTCGAGGGCATGGATCAGAGGGAGCTCATTCTCGAAGATTACGTCTCTGCCATTCTTGGTGATCTGATCAATGAAGATTGCCCGCCCAAAGCTCACGCTGATGATTGGAATATTAAGGGCCTGAAGGATGCAGTCTTCACTCGATTCGGCGTAGATTTCCTCGCCGAAGGAGTAAAGGCTGACGCGCTGAATCGGGAGGAACTCGGCGACGCTGTCTTCGCCAAGCTTAAAGAACGCTACGACGCAAAAGAAAAGTTAATCGGTCCCGAGGCCATGCGGCATCACGAGCGCATGATCATGCTCAGCGTGCTTGACTCGCAGTGGAAAGATCATCTGCTGAGCATGGATCACCTCAAGGAAGGTATTGGTCTTCGTGGCTATGGCCAGCATGATCCGCTGGTCGAGTACAAACGTGAGTCGTTCGAGATGTTCGAGGCCATGCTGCAACGCTTCCAGGAAGACACCGTGCGCTATCTGTACCTCATGCAGATTCTGGAGCGTCCTCCGGATGCGGCTGCTGCTGGCCCACAATCTGGTGGAGCGGCGGGACAAGGTCCGGAGGCAGGCGTGCCCGCGCAACGCGGCGGAGATGGGAACGGGCGGCGTCCACCGCGCATGGTCGCTACGTCCGCTGATGACCTGGAAGAAGCTTTCATGCGGCGCAAACGCCGAGAGCTCGAACAGGCTCGCATGGCTGGAGGCGGCGATCAGCAGACTGTGCAGCAGGTTGTGCGCTCACAAGAAAAAGTGGGACGGAATGATCCCTGCCCCTGCGGCTCTGGCAAAAAGTATAAGAAGTGCCACGGGGTCTGAGTTACCAAGAATGGCGTGTGATAGTTCCTTTGCCGTCGCTGCGAAGCGGCTAGTTGTGGCCTTTCTTAACCACTTGGAACGTCATCTCCTGCGCGCGACTCCTTGTTCCCCTCTTCCACTCGGCAAATAACGTCGCATAATTCTTAGTTATGTAATCGGCATGATTCACGCCAAGCTTCTTTGCGGTCGCGTCAATCCATCGCGACGATCCCTCGATCTCGCAAAAATTACCGATCGGCGTTTCATCCACCACGACTTCCCCCTCACTGTCCGTCCATTCCTGACGAAATTTTTCATAGCGGAATGACGGTGAGTATCCCAGGGCCCGCAGGATCGCATCCATCAATTTCCCGTCGCTGACGCCAGTCTCCAACTCGTCCCGGGTGCTGTGCCGCCCAATTTCCCCTTTGCTTTTAAAGGTCAGTTTCCACTCCAAGCCGTATTGCCGCAGCCGCAACAGCTCCCGGTGTTTGCGGAGAACGCCGCCGGGCAAGTCATAGAGCGTATTCATTTCATGGGTACGCCGCGTTTTGAGGCGAAAGCCTGCTGCGCGGAGTTTTCGCCTTAACGTCCGCAGATCGCCAACACGAAACTTGACTTCTGTTTCACTACTCATTGAGAAGAGTGTATTACGGAATTTGAGCAGACGGTTCCTGAAGACGGCGCGCAATTCCAGAGATGGATGGCTTCATTTTTCTCTTCCACACTACCGGCTCAACCGGACCGACGACGAGTCCCCATTGAAGCGCGCCCACCCAGGTGATCGCCGACGTGATCAGGAAGGGCCAATAAAACCTGCGTGATTGCATTGAGGTGTGAATTGATAAGCCCGAACAATGCCCCCGCAAGCAGCAGCAGCGCCACCAAGAGTCCGTCAGGCGCGAGCGCGCAGCCAGCAAGGAACAGCCCGTTGCAGATCATTCCCAGGACCATAAAAGTTTTGCGGACACACGTGGCGTCGCGCCAGCGCAAATCCAGCGATCGGAGAGCCGGCCGCAGAGGAGAGCGGACAAGGCCGCCATCAGAAAGGTCGATCCCCCGACCTTGGCCATGCCATCCACGGGAAAACGGCGCTCACTCACCAGGTAAAACGGCAGCCAGGGTAAGCAGAAAATACAGAAAGTAATTGGAGCAGAAATGGCCAATCCAAGATCCCCACGCTGATCGCTTTCTGACAATTTCCGAAAGCGCCGGGCCCTGCTTCATGTGCACACGCCGCAAGTGGGAGTGCGCGGCATGCACTGAAGCCACGGAGACAGCCATAACAGACTGACCAGAGCTAGAACAATAAAGAACGGTCTCCAGCCAAAACGCGCTACCAGCGTCCCGCCGAACAGAATGCCGAAGGCCGGTCCCAGCCTCTGACCGGCTCCAACGACGGAGTTGGCGACGCCGCGCTGCCGCTCTACGAAATGGCTGGCGAATATTTTCGCATAGGCGGGGTAGGCGACCGACTCTCCGACGCCCAGAACAACCCGTATGGCCAGCAAAGCCACAAAGGTGTGTACCACGCCTGTGAAGGCCGTCGCCGCTGACCAGATAAGAAAGCCGATGGCAAAAACCCACTTCACCTCGAAGCGGTCTACCAGCCACCCGACGGGGATTTGCATGAAGGAGTATGTCCAGAAGAAAGCGGAGAGCAGGATGCCGAGCTGCGAGGCAGAGAGACCAGTTCGCTCTTCAGCAGCGGCGCCGCAACAGATAAGTTGGTGCGGTCGATGTAGTTAATAAAAACGGACAGGCCGAGCAATACCAGCACGCGAATCAGGGTTGGCGAGATTTTCTTGGTGCTCGAGATGGGGACGGCGGCCATAACCACAAGCCGCACAATACTAAACCCGGTATAGGAATCCTGCCGGGTCGAACCAAAGGGCCAGCACCGGTGGCGCCCTCACGAAAACGTCGGCAGCTTCACCAGATCATCCTTCGGTACCGACTCCAGCGGCTCCCCTGCTTTGCGCCACGCGGTCAGGCCGCCGACAATCACAAACGTGTTGAATCCTTTTTCCCGCAGCAGGTGCGCCACCCGGGCGCTGGTCGCTTCACGTGCTCAAGTGCAGTAGAGATAAATATCCTTTTCCCTGGAAAGATTTTTGATCTCCTCCTCCAGGTTGTTGGGCTCGATGCGAATAGAGCCCTTGATCCGTTCTGTGCCGGAATCGTAGTACCCGTGGCTGCGAACATCGATGATCAGAAGATTGTTCTTTCCCTCGGAAGCCAGCCGCTGCGCCAGTTCCTGTACCTGCACGCGCGGCACGATGCGATACACGCTGTGCCTGCGATATTGAACGACACGGTAGATGGCGTAACTTATCAGCGCCGCTACGATCACCGCTTCCATGGCCCGTCCCGCGGCGTGAAAGCCGCGCAGGATCACCGCCAGAAAATCGCGAGCAATGTAGCCTAGCGCCAAGTAAGAGAGGGCGTAAATGGCGGAACCCAGGAAGTCCAGTTGCAGAAATTGCGTGAAACGCATCTTCATGCTTCCGGCCAGTGGCGCAGCCATCGTATTCACCCCGGGAATGAACTTGGCAATCACGAGCGTAGTTTTGCCACGCTTGTAGAAAGACTCTGCCGAGCGCAATATACAAGTTTCCGGATTTACCGAAACGCGGCACAAGAACCCGAGCAGCGCCCATCCCATGTTGCGGCCAAGCACGAACTGCAGGGAATCTCCCAGCAGCAACGCAGCCAGTGCCACAACAAGCACTGACGGCGCCTGCAGAGCGTGTGAGGCTACCGCCGCCCCAGCTGCGACCAGTGCAATCGCCGCGGGGAAAGGAAGTCCTATCGCCTCCGCGAACAAAAGTCCGAAAGTTAGGGTGTAACCATGACGAGCCATCAGCCCAGTCAGTTCATTCATAGTCAGTCTTGGATAGCAAGAATCAGGAAAGGTTTCAGTATATAGGCTAGGTGTTTTACATGTACGTCGCTTCAGGTTGGGAAGTGCCAATGGAGCAGAAACCAGGGGCGGCTCGGCCGCCCCTTTGAGCTCTGTTCTGAGGCCCGTTACTTGCTCATGGTTTCGCTCTTCTCACCCTTGAGCATCTTGACGTTCATTACGTGGATCGCATTCTTATCCGCGTACACGTGGGCGCTGAGTTGTACATGATGACCATCGTGAGCTTTGAGTTCTTCGGGATTCATAACGTCCCAGCTCTTCTGGTCCTTGTCGCTCACGAATGTAACTTTGTCGCCTTCCACTTTGACTGTGCCCTTCAGCGTCTTCAGGGGAGCCGCAGCTGCAGTCTTGTCTGAGGTAGACTGCGACATGGTGTCCTGCTGTGCAAAGGCAGTGATGCTCATAACAAACGTCAAAGCCAACAAACAAACCATTACCTTTTTCATCGAAAGTCTCCTTTGAGGTTCTTGGAATCCAGGCCAGATTTCTGTATGGCTGCTTTCATTACGCACTTGGACCCCAAAACGGATCGTTTTCAGTTTTCGGGTACGCTATTCAATGTTTGTGGCCGGCAAGTGCTGAAGAGTTGCCACGAATCAATTGGAATAAAAGGTTGAGAGCTAGATCTCTTAAACTGTTACTTTCATGGCCGCTGTCTATCTTTATATTTTTTAATCAATAGCGATGTTATCAGTCATCGGTGTCAATATGCGCTAGAATGCAGTCTCCGGGGGCAGCCATGAAAAGTCTGCTGGTGGTGGGAGCGGTCGTTCTGATCTTGGGCCTTCTGTCTTTTTTTGTTCCGATTCCACACTATGAACACCACGGGGTCAACGCGGGCGACGTGCACATCGGTGTGACCACTGAGCACAACAGTTTGGTGCCCCCCGTGGTTAGCGTGGTCTTGGTCATCGCGGGAGCAGGTTTGATGATTGCCGGTCGACCGGGGCGACAAAGCTAGTCCCGTCGGATCTGTGGCCTTCGAACCATGCCAGTCGGCCCGCCGCCTCCAAATATTCCTGCTCACTGGTGCGATGCCATGAATGGCCCCTACTTGCTTCTGAGCTTAGACTCAGAAGGGTTCTGTGTCACCGCCCGTTCTGTTTCCTCCCGCGCCTTCTCGTAAGATTCGCGGGGATCACGTCCGGTCACTTCCCGATACCAAGCTGGATGAAAGGTCCAGGCCCAAGGCTCGCTGACGGCTCCGCGAGTCATCGCCTGGAAAGTGCCAGGCTCTCCGATCGTGCTCAGATAGATGTGGACGAAAATCCCGCCCAGCATGACGATTGCCGACACGTCGTGCAGGACATAGCTGATCGCCACGAGGGTGCTGCCGAAGGTGCGAGCGCCGGCCCACAAGATGATGCCTGTAATGAGGAACACGACACAGCCGATAACGATTTCCCAGAATTGCAGCTTCTGCCCGGCATTGAAAAATCCGGTGTCGGGCGGCTCAAGTTTTTCTTTGCCGCTGACGATCCCGCGCAGGTTGCGCATCCAGTTTGTGTCGGCCGGCGTCCACATCATCGGTTTCAGCCAGTTCAGCATTTGCAGGCCAAAGAAGAATACACAGAAGATGCCAAACCACGGGTGCAAAGCTCGGGCCAGCGGGCCTCCACCAAAGATTGGGGTGAACCAGCGGAACAGCCAGGGCAGGTAAATTCCGAAGCCGGAGAAGAGTGCAAGGAAAAAGAAGAGAGCGACCATCCAATGCAGGAAGCGGGTGTAGACCGGATGCCGCCGCAGTTCGCCGACATACACGACGGTGCGGCCGAGGGACTCGAACCTGCGGCGTGCTCTTTCGTCAAAGCGTTCAATCGCCGTTGCCATTCGTCCCCTCCTTGTTTGGCGGCTCGGGCTGCGGCCGACGCGGGCCCACCGTCACGTAGTGCAACAGCACTCCCAGCCCTCCAAACAGCGCGAACGCGCCCAGCACCGGCTTGAACAGCCACTTCCACACGGTGTAGCTCCACGGAATAGTTGGATTCTTCGGCAGCCCGCCGTAGCGTTCCGGATCGGTCGCGTCATGCAGCACGTAGATCACGTGCGTGCCGCCGATCGATTCGGGATCGTAGACGCCAGCTTTTTCCATACCAAAGTTGTCGCGCAATTGTTTGGCTCGCTCCTCCGCGATGAACTTCATGTCGTCCTTGGTGCCAAACTTCAGGCAGCCCGTTGGGCACGCCTTAATGCACGCCGGTTCCAAGCCTTCGCCAACGCGATCGGAACAGAGCGTGCACTTGTAGACTTTCTTCGTCCCGGGGTTGAGTTTCGGGATATTAAATGGACAGCCGGAGACGCAGTACTCGCAACCGATGCAGTTCTCCTGATTGAAGTCGACGATGCCGTTCGTGTATTGCACGATGGCGCCATCGGCCGGGCAAGCCGCAAGGCAGCCGGGATCAGCGCAGTGCATGCATTGGTCTTTGCGCATTAACCACTGGACCGTTCCATCTTCGCGGGGATGTTCGTTGAACTTGATCAGGTTCCAGAAGTTCCAGCGCGTCTCCGGCATCGTCTGGTAGGTATTGTCGAAGGTGGTCGCGCCGAAGGGCATATCGTTCCACTCCACGCACGCCACCTCACAGGCTTTGCACCCGATACAAGTCGTGGTGTCCACTAACTTGCAGACTTGAACATCGCGCTGCACACCGGTGCCGGGGATGGGCCCGGGGTGGGCTGACATCCTCTGGATCTGTAGTGTCTTGCGGTCGCTCATCGCGATCTTCTATGCTTTCTCAATCTTCACCAAGAAGCCCTTGAATTCCGGAGTGAATGCGTTCGGATCGATCACCGTTGGAGTCAGTTGATTGGCCAGAGTCTTCGCAGTCTTTCCTTCATCCTCCGCGATGCCGCGGAATCCCCAGTGAATCGGCAAACCAATCTGAAACATTTCCTTACCGTCGATTTTCATCGGACGGATGCGCCGGGTCACCATAGCCTTCGCGATGTAATGGCTGCGCGCGCTGGTCACCTTGACTCTCTCGCCCCCGTGAACGCCCATCCGATCGGCCAGTTCCGCCGGCACCTCGACAAACGGTTCAGGAACGAGCTGGACGTTCATCGGATTATTTTTCGTCCAGTAATGGTAGTGTTCGGTGAGCCTGTAGGTCGTGCAGATGACATTGAAGCCCTGATCCGCTGTGCCGTACTTGTCGAACTCGGTCTTATACTTTTTCACCACCGGATTGTTCGACTGATTGGGATGAAGTGGATTCGCAATCGGGCTTTCGATCGGTTCGTAGTGTTCGGGGAATGGCCCATCCGCCATCCCGCCGAGGGGCACAAACAATCGGCCTATGCCTTCCGGATTCATGATGAATGGACCCATGTGATCCTTGGGGGCGGAGTCGGGTTTGAAATCGGGAATATCGTTTCCCACCCACAACTGCTTGCCCTCATCCCACCATACTTGCCGTCGCGATGAATCCCACGGCTTGCCATTGAGGTCACACGACGCTCGGTTGTAAAGCACGCGGCGGTTGGCGGGCCACGACCACGCCCAATTCGGATAAATCCCGAGTCCCGATGGATCTTCCGTTCCGCGACGCTGAATCATCGCGCCGGCTTCCGTCCAGGAACCAGAGTAGATCCAGTTGCCGCAGGCAGTCGTGCCATCGTCCTTGAGCCAGGCAAAACCCGGAACCTGCTGTCCCGACTTGATCGTCTGATTCGTTTTGGGATCGGTGATATCGGCAAGCGCCTTGCCACTGACCTCCTTCGCGACCTCCGCCAGTGAGGGGGCGTACGGGTTGGTGTACGCGAACGTCGCATTCAGAACCGGATCGGCGAACTTGCCGCCCTCTTTCTGATAGAGCTCGCGCACTTTCAGGTAGATCATTGCCAGGATGTCCTGATCGAGACGTGCCTCGCCCGGAGGCGGCAGCGCAATCTGCTTCCACTGCAGCCAGCGCGCCGAGTTGGTGAACGAGCCATCTTTTTCGGCGAATCCCGCGCCCGGCAGCCGGTACACGGTGGTGTTGATCTTTTTCTGATCGTCGGCGGAGATGCCCGGCGCACGCCAGAACTCGCTGGTTTCGTCGGGATAAATCTCGCAGACCACGAGCCAGTCCGCCTTCTTCAGCGCCTCAATGTTCTTAGTGGAATCGGGACCGATCATTACGCCGTTCATGCCAAAGGCAAACAGACCTTTTATTTTGCCTTCATACATGTCGTTCCAGATGTTTACCCACGAATAGTTGCGATCGATCTTGGGCAGGTAATGGAATGCCCAGTCGTTGTCCTTTGTAGCAGCCGGGCCGTACAGGGCCTTCAACAGAGACACCGTAAACTTCGGCGTGTTCGACCAATAATTGAATGAGTTCCAGGGATCGGGCTTGGAGGATATTGGCGTGATCCGCTTGAGGTAAGTAGCGAGATCTACGTCGTTCGGGTTGGGCATCTTCAAATATCCGGGCAGAGTGTCAAACACGCCTGCCATGTCGGTTGCGCCCTGGATATTTGAGTGCCCACGCAGCGCATTTACGCCGCCTCCTGCGCGTCCTACGTTTCCCATCAGCATCTGCAACATCGCAGCGGTACGGATAATCTGCGTACCAAAGCTATGCTGGGTCCAGCCCACCGCATAGATGATGGTCGACACCTTCTTCATGTCCCCATCTTTGCGGATCGAGGTGTAAAGGTCGGCTGCTTTGAGGAACTGATCTTGCGGAATTCCAGTAATGCGCTCGACCATCTCCGGGGTGTAACGCTCATATTGCTTCTTGAGAAGTTGGAAGACGCACCGCGGATGTTGCAGGGAAAGATCGAAGGCGACCTTCGACGGCAACAAGGGCACAGGCGAGGCGCCAGCTTTTGCTCCCGCTGGACTCGCACCCTGATGGCCCTGGCCCGTGTCGCTACCCTGCACGTGCGTTGCTCGCGCATTCTGTCCCGAAGGCGTCGGCAAAACCGCCTTTCCCGACAGGTCCCCACCTTCTTCGTAGTTCCACGAAGATTTGTCATACATCTTCGTCTCAGGATCAAAGCCTGAGTACAATCCGTCATCAGGAAGCTTGAATCCCTCCTTAATGATGAACCCAGCATTGGTGTAATTGACAAGGTAGTCGCGGGCGATGCGGTTGTTGTCGAGCGCGTAGTTGATCACCCCGCCGAGAAAGGCGATGTCGGCGCCGGCACGAATCTGAAGGTACAGGTCTGCGGTCGCGGCCGTCCGCGTGAGGCGAGGATCGACTACGATCGTCTTCGCATTGCGCTGAATCTTGGCTTCGATGGCCCACTTGAAGCCGCAAGGATGGTTCTCGGCTGGATTCCCGCCCATGATCAACATCATGTCAGTGTTCTTGATGTCGATCCAGCCATTGGTCATCGCCCCGCGTCCGAATGTTGGCCCCAAACTGGAGACCGTGGGGCCGTGTCAAACCCGAGCCTGGTTTTCCAGGTAGCAGACCCCCAGGCTGCGCATGCTCTTGACGACCAAATAATTGAATTCGTTCGTGTCGGTGCAACCGCCCGTCCAGGCAATGCCTTCGCAGCGGTTCACGGTTCTTCCCTGGCTGTCCTTTTCAAGGAACGTATCGTCGCGTGTCTTCTTGACCCTCTGCGCGATCTCGGCATTAGCCTGATCCCAGGAAATATCTTCCCAGTCGGTGGCTCCCGGACGACGCACCTGCGGCTTCAGCAAACGCCGATCATTCAGGATGTCTTGTTCAAGCGACGACCCCTTGGGACACAACGTTCCGCGATTGATAGGGTGGTCGGGATCGCCCTCCACGTGCACGACCTGCGGGATCGCATTCTTTGCCTTGTCGCCCAGCGTATAGATAATCACACCGCAACTCACCGAACAGTATGGACAGGTGCTGCGCGTCTCGGTTGCTCGCGAGATCTTTAAGCCTTGAGTCTGGGCGTAAACAGGGGTGAGATCAAAACCTAGAGCGGAAAAACCTACTCCTCCGACGAGCGTGCCCTTGAGGAAGGTTCTGCGGGAGAGTTCCATGCACATCCTCCGACTACTTTGCTTTCAGGCCGAAGGTATCAACTCAGTCAGCGATGAAGCTGTGTACTTTCCGGGTTGAGGTTCAATTCGTGGTCGTGATTGCCCCGGCTCACCTAACCATACTTTTCCGCGAACTATATTCCCATTGCTGGCGATGGTCAATACTGGGTGAGATGTATGCCCTGGCGGTTGCGCAGCGTCCCGGCTGGCACTGATAATCGGGTGATGGCTGGAACTTCATGGCGCAAACGCATAGGCCGGGCGGAAGCGCTGACGGTGCAGTATCCCTTTGCAGCCGAGCTTCTCGGCTTTTATGTGCGCCTGGCGGGGTGTCAGGAAAGCCTCTCTCTGGGCCTGGATCGCGCCCCGGCGGGCGGATTTTCGGATCCGTTGGAGGCGGATCTGCTCCTGGATGGCTCCGAACCGTTTCTTTTGATGGCGGAAAAGTACGGCCCCTCCCGCCTGGCCGATGTTGCCCGTCGGTTGCTGTCAACTGAGATGCAAAGTGGGTGGTCTGATTTGTTGGATGCCACTTGGTCGGCGACGGAACACATGCCGTCCGAGCCGCAGGACTTCCTGGCACGGGCGTTCTTGCAGCCCCTTGCTGAAAGGGTCCGTTTACAACAGCCCGCGCCTCGAGGTGGCACAGATAACCGGCTTTGTCCCTTTTGTCAGCGAAAGCCCGGCGCCGGTGTTCTGCGTCCACTGGGAGACGGAGCACTCCGGTCGCTGTTGTGCTCTTTCTGTTTTGCCGAATGGGACTTCCGCCGCATCGCATGTCCAAACTGCGGCGAAGAAAATAACAAGAAGCTCCCGGTATACACCGCGAGCGAGTTTCCTCATGTTCGGGTGGAGTGCTGCGATTCCTGCAAGACGTACATCAAGAGCGTAGATCTTAGCAAGAGCGGCCACGCAGACCCAGTGGTCGACGAAATCGCTTCCGCTCCTCTTGATCTTTGGGCTCATGAGCGCGCTTACGCCAAGCTACATCTCAACCTGTTGGGTCTATGAAAGACGGCAGGATTCTTGGCCACATAGCGGAACTCCGAAACATGTGCAAGGGAAGTTCCTGAAAGATAAAGTAGGGAAGCTACCGAAATCTTGTTGCGGGGGGTGGGTTTGAAGAACTCCGGCCTATTGATAACACGCATCTTATTGATCTACATATCGCTACAACAGCGAGAAACAGAGCACTCGCCAGCACGTCTACACCATCCATATCGGGCAGGAGCATGTCGAGAAGGATTAAGGTCGGGTTACAACTCTCAGCAGCAAAAAGCCCAGTTTTACCGTCGCAGGCTCGATAACTCAAGCCCAGCAGTACTCGGGAATATGCTTGCGCAATAAACTTACCGTCATCAACAATCAGAATCACATCGCTGCTCATAAAGGAAACCCGGTGGCTCGAAGCCCAAACATCCATCCGGTTCTGGAATGTCGAGGACTTCATAGCCCTCTGGGAATCCCAGAAGCAGCGGAGGGGGAAAGAGCGCGCAAAAAATGAAGAACTATATGGGCATAGGAAGGGATATTGGCGTCGGCGGGGGGGAACTGCGCTCGGAGTGGCGCTACATAACATTCCTGTCATTCTCGATAGGTGTACGTTAAAGGTATCGCATGAGACCCCGCGAGCGGCTTCCTTCTGACGGTTTTATCGAAAGCGCGCCAGAGCATCCTGCCCACGCGCACTCGTTCTCAAAGCGTGCTTCCGATAAAACACTAGCGTTACTCAGGATCTCGCGATCATCATCAAAGGCTGATATATTTCCACAGAAACGCCAAACATATGAAGAAGACGCTAGTTATCCTAATCACGACCTTTGCGGTTCTTTCCGTTGCTGTCGAAGCCCAGAGCACATCTGCTCCGCACGGCGGCAATCCGCCTCTGGTCTCCGGACGTTCCGTTATCACCACGAAGTACGGGATCGTCGCGGCGACGCAGCCAATGGCGGCGATGTCGGGCATACAAATTCTAGAGCGCGGCGGAAACGCAATCGATGCCGCCATCGCCACCAACGCGGTGCTCGGTCTCATGGAACCGGCCAATAACGGGATTGGTGGTGACCTGTTCGCGATCGTCTATGAAGCAAAAACGGGAAAGCTCTACGGTCTGAACGCTAGCGGGTGGGCGCCTAAGGCGGAAACGCTGGAACTGCTAGCCGCGAAGGGCATCACGAAAATGCCGCCGAGCAGCGTATGGACCGCAACCGTGCCTGGTGCGGTAGCTGGCTGGGTGGCGATGAAAGAGCGGTTCGGCACAAAGTCATTTTCGGAGTTGCTGGCGCCGGCCATTTACTACGCAGAAAACGGCGTCCCCATTAATGAGGTCACGGCCGAAGATTGGCGTAAGTTTGAAAAAGCCTTGGCCGAACATCCTTATCCCAAAGCAACATTTCTGGTCAATGGCGAGCGAGCCCCGGGGTTCGGAGAAATCTGGAAGAACCCAGATCTAGCCAAGAGTTTGCGCCGAATCGCAGAGAACGGACATGACGGGTTTTACAAGGGCGCGACGGCGCTCGCGATCGTGGAGACGGTTAAGGAATTTGGCGGGGTGATGGCGCTTGACGATTTGGCCGATTTTCGGCCTGAATGGGTCGAGCCGATTTCGACCACCTATCGCGGCTGGGTGGTGTATGAGATTCCGCCGAACACGCAAGGAATCGCCGCTCTCATGATGCTGAATCTCATGGAGCAGTTCCCGATGCATGAGTATGGTTTTCACTCGTCCAAGTCACTGCATACCATGATCGAAGCAAAGAAGCTTGCCTATGCGGATGTGTTGAAGTACGTTGGCGATCCGAACTTCTCGAAAATTCCAGTCCAGCAGTTACTCAGCAAGGAGCGAGCGGCAAAGCGCGCAAAGCTGATCGGACCACGTGCGAATTGCAGCGTGCAGGCCGACGCAGTGGCGGGTCTCAGTGACGCAGGCGGAAGTGACACGATATATATGACAACGATCGACAAAGAAGGGAATATTGTTTCTCTGATTCAGTCGAATTATTCAGCGTTTGGTTCTCGGATCGTGCCGAAGGGGACCGGCTTTGTGCTCCAGAACCGTGGTGCGTTGTTTACCTTGGAGCCGAACCAGCCAAATAGTCTCGCCGGGCATAAGCGTCCGTTGCACACCATCATTCCGGCATTCATGAAGAAAGGTGACGCTAAGATCGGTTTTGGCATTATGGGAGGATGGAATCAGGCTCAGGCGCATGCGCAATTCGTCGCTGATGTCGTTGACTACGGTATGACCATTCAGCAGGCGCTTGAGGCAGGTCGAATCACGAAACTAAATTTTACCGGGTGTGATGTTTTCGTAGAAGAGTCCGTGCCGGAGTCAGTGCGCAATGAGCTTTTGTCTTTGGGACACCAACTCAGCGTCTATCCCCGGCGAGGAATGGGCCCATTTGGTCTTGGGCAGGCGGTAATGGACAGTAACACCGGCGCGCATTACGGCGCGAGTGATCCTCGCGCAGATGGCGAAGCGATTCCACAACCGGGCCCCGTTTTCGACCAGATGAGCATTCCCGCCGAAAAATAGGCCCATCCTCATCGGCATTGATGTCGAACAAACCACCATCGTCACCCGAAGCCACAGTCAGAGGTTAGTTCGTGTATTGTCGGCAACCCTTACCTTGGATTATTTCAGGCCTGTCCGTGACACGCCCAGAATCGTCAGCAAGCCTGTTCCAGGTCGGGCAAACGTGGGCGGATTTGTTGCCGCTGCGCTTGTTTCGCGAACTTGGCTTCTGCTCCACGACCGGTGGCCTCCGTGGCACCGATCAATGAACACCGTAGCGCCGCGACCGTAAGGTCAGAGTTCTCCCGTCAATTAGCCGTCAGCGCCTGGGTAAGCGCATATCCTCACTTTTATGTAGAATGCCGCTCGATGCCATTGCCCGGACGAGAGTGCCGCCCAGGATGGCGAGGGCGGAGATCTTTTGAGGAGATGGTTGGTATCTGAGAGGTTCGGGCCGCTGGTTTGTTCGGACTCTGCGGTCCGCGGAGCTGATACTGTTATGAGTGTTGCCGCGCCGATCTCCCTTCCCGATGAATTCAATGCCGCCTCGTATTTCGTAGATCGTCACATCACAGAGGGTCGCGATAACAAGGTTGCCATTGAGTACGGAGACGCTCAGGTCACCTACCGACAACTCTTTGAGTGCGTGAACCAAGTCGGCAACGGCCTAAGGAAACTGGGCGTTCGGATCGAGGAGCGCGTTCTTTTGCTGCTACTTGATACGCCCGAGTTTGCGGCCAGTTTTTTCGGTGCAATCAAGATCGGAGCGGTCCCGGTTCCAGTGAACACTTTGCTGAAACCCACGGACTATGAATACCTGCTCAATAACTCCAGGGCTCGCGTGGCCATCGTCGACGATTTACTGTTCTCTTCAATCCAGGCAATTCCGCTGAATCGCTTGCGTTACCTCGAGACGATCGTTTTGGTTGGAGGTCATTCTCGGTCAAGCGGCCTTTCTTTCACGGATCTCACCCAAAACAGTTCTTCGGCATTAGAGCCGCAGCTGACCAGCAAGGACGATGCCGCTTTCTGGCTTTACTCGTCCGGCAGCACGGGACAGCCCAAGGCTTGCGTTCACCTGCAGCATGACATGGTGGTGAGTTCCGAAAGATATGCCAAGGCGATACTGAAAATCACCGACAAGGACCGTTGCTTCAGTGTGGCCAAGCTTTTTTTCGCCTATGGATTGGGAAACGGCCTCTATTTTCCCCTGGCCGTGGGCGCGACCAGCATCCTGTTGCCCGGGGCACCAAAGCCCCACAGCGTGTTCGAAATCCTCGAACACCATCGTCCGACTCTGTTCTTCTCGGTTCCCTCGAACTATGTCAAGCTGCTCGCGTACCCTACCCCGGACGGACGGGAATACGACCTTTCGTCCGTGCGACATGCGATTTCTGCGGGAGAAGCGTTACCAGCCGCTGTTTTCCATCGCTTCAAAGAGCGCTTCGGAGTAGAAATCCTGGATGCAATCGGGTCCACCGAGGCACTGCACATGATGATTTCCAATATTCCACGAGCGGTGAGGCCCGGCTCCAGTGGGAAGATCATTCCCGGGTTCGAGGCCCGGATCGTGGACGACAACAACCAACGCGTTGCCCAAGGAGAGATTGGCAATCTGCTCGTGAAGGCCGACTCCACTTGTGCCTGCTATTGGAACCAGCACGAAAAGACTAAGGACACAATCGAGGGTCATTGGATCCGAACCGGGGACAAGTACTACCAGGATGAAGGCGGCTATTTCTGGTACGCCGGACGCACTGATGACATGCTTAAAGTCAGTGGCGTGTGGGTCAGTCCGATGGAGATCGAGCGCGTATTGAGTGAGCATCCTGCTGTGCAGGAAGCCGCTGTCGTCTTCCACAAGGATGCGGATGAACTCATCAAGCCGGTGGCCTGTATCGTGCCGCGCGATGGCACCACTGGCTCGCCCGAACTCGCCAGCGAACTGCAGAGTTTTGTGTTGAGCCGCTTGCCCGTGTTCAAGCGGCCACATGGGATCGAGTTTTTCACAGAGCTTCCAAAGACAGCTACGGGGAAGGTGCAGCGCTTCAAGCTCCGCGCGTGGATGAACGAATGTTTTCCGAAACCTTCAGTCTGAGCATGGAGCGATTGATGTTCGCTCGAAAAAGACGAAACAAGTCGACTCTACATCCTCGCCCGCGGTGACGATGCCAGCGGAAACGCCTAATTCTGGTTCCAATTGGTCCCAAATCGGGGGATGCAACGCACGCGATAACTCCCGGGTGGCAAAACCTTACCTTACCGGATTACGGAAGGTTGGCCGTTAATCAGGACTTAGCCGGCGCCCTTTGCGGGCCGAAGGACCTGTGGCCGCCGCCACTACCGCTGCGCTTCTTGCTTCTTGCCCGCGCGTATAGGCAAAATAGATCGCTTTATCGATTCGTCCCAAGAGGCTTCTCATGCATCTAGCTCGCCCCGCAACAACTCTGTTCTCGCTCCTACTCCCAATGCTGTCCCTGCTTTCCGCCGCCCAGACGTCGCCGCTCGTCTGCCCCCACCCCAAGCGTGGCGACCAGGTCGACGACTACCACGGCGTCAAAGTTGCTGACCCCTACCGCTGGCTCGAAGACACCGACTCCGCCGAAACCCACGACTGGGTCGAGGCCGAGAATAAACTAACCTTCGGCTACCTGGAGCAGATCCCGTACCGGCAATCAATTCGCGACCGCCTCACCAAACTCTGGAACTTCGAACGCTATACCGTTCCTGAGAAGGAGGGTGGCCGGTACTTCTTCCAGCACAATAACGGCCTGCAGAACCAGAACGTGCTCCTCGTGACCGAATCCCTCAATGCGGAACCGCGCGTGTTGCTCGACCCCAACCTGCTCTCTTCCGATGGCACGGTCGCGCTTGCCGGCACCGCCATATCGGACAATGGCAAGCTCCTCGCCTACGGCATCGCGATCTCAGGCTCCGACTGGACCGAGTGGCATGTGCGCAACATCGACTCTGGAAAAGATCTCCCCGACGATCTCAAGTGGGTGAAATTCTCCGGAGCTTCCTGGACCAAAGACAACAAGGGGTTCTACTACAGCCGTTACGACGAGCCCAAAGGCGCCACCATGCGCGACGCTAACTATTTCCACAAGCTCTACTATCACAGCCTGGGCACGGCGCAATCCGAAGACAAGCTGGTCTACGAACGCCCCGATAATAAAGAGTTGGGATTCGCGGGAAGTGTCACTGATGACGGCCACTACCTGATCATCCAGGTCTGGCAAGGCACGTCGCCCAAGAATCGCCTCTATTACAAAGACCTCACTCAGCCGGATTCGCAAGTCATAAAGCTGCTCGACGAGTTCGACGCGCAATACCAGTTCATCGATAACGACGGTCCCGTCTTCTGGATTCAGTCCGATCTCGATGCTCCGCGCGGACGCGTGCTAGCGATCGATACCCGTCATCCCGAAGGTGCGAACTGGAAGACTCTCGTCCCCCAGGGCACAGACAAACTCGAGTTCGCGAATGTTGTGAGCGGTTCATTTCTCCTGGGATACCTGAAAGACGCGCGCACCGAAGTCCGCGTTCACGACCTCAACGGCACGCTCCTGCGCAACGTCGATTTACCCGGCATCGGCACGGCCGAAGGTTTCGGCGGGAAACGCAAGGACAAGGAGACTTTCTACGGGTTCACGAGCTTCATCTTCCCAAACACTGTCTATCGCTACGATCCCGTAGCAGGAAAGAGCGCGATATTCCGGCAGCCGAAGGTGGATTTCGACGCCACCCGTTACGAAACCAAACAGGTTTTCTACAACAGCAAAGACGGCACCCGCGTTCCGATGTTTCTGACCTATAAGAAGGGAATCAAGCTCGACGGACAAAACCCGGTGCTGCTCTATGCTTACGGCGGGTTTGATATTTCTCTAACCCCATTCTTTTCCGTTCCCGATGCTGTCTGGCTTGAGATGGGAGGGGTCTACGCCCAGCCGAACCTGCGCGGTGGCGGTGAATACGGCGAGGAGTGGCACCAAGCGGGAATGAAACTGAAAAAGCAGAATGTGTTCGATGACTTCATCGCCGCCGCCGAGTGGCTCATTGACAACAAGTACACGTCAACTCCCAAGCTGGCGATTCGCGGCCGCAGCAATGGCGGCCTGCTTATCGGCGCCTGCCTCACTCAGCGTCCCGCGCTCTTCGGTGCAGCGTTGCCCGAAGTCGGCGTTATGGACATGCTGCGCTTCCACAAATTCACCATCGGCTGGGCCTGGACCTCGGACTACGGCTCCTCCGACGATCCCGCCGAATTTAAAGCCCTCTACGCCTACTCGCCGCTCCACAACCTGAGACCAGGAACCAAGTATCCACCAACGCTGATCGCAACCTCCGACCACGACGACCGCGTAGTCCCCGGCCACAGCTTCAAATTCGCCGCCACCATGCAAGCCGATCAAGCCGGACCATCCCCAGTCTTGATTCGCATCGAGGTGAAAGCCGGCCACGGTGCCGGCAAATCCATCACCAAGCTAATCGACGAAACCGCCGACACCTGGTCGTTCGTAGCCCACAACCTGGACATGAAGGTGGCGTTGCAATAGGGACGGCAATCCCAGAATCTATCTCGCACTCATCAAGACCTTGAATATCGCCGTCTGGCTGCAAGCAAGTTGGATTGAATTTCGATATTGGACCCAATGGTTCCGGAAAGACGACCTATTCTCAGGCTCTTAACGCCGGACGAGAAAGGTTGCGGCGAGACCGACCTTAGCCAGCGCGTGATGCTTAACGCCGCTGGGCGCCGGCGCGGCGAATGACGAGACTGCGACGCGAGAATTACGCTTACAATGGCAATCCTCTTTTTCACAGCAGAATATCTCCTTGGGATGTCACACCAGGGCAATCTAAAGGGAGTGCCGTCAATCATGAGCCTCTGCAGATAGCTCTCGAAAACGGGGCGATTCGCGCCATGGTGCCAATTTCAAACGAGGTGCAATTTGCTGCTCTTCCCGAAGAGACCGTCGAGAAGCGGATGTTATCTTCTACGGGGACTTGGATCGCGCAGTTCTCAAGGCTATCGAACTCTGATGCGTGCTGCTCGGCGACGATCCGCATCGCGCAATCTGTTCGTAGTCAACAGACGTCTCAGCAGTCGCTACCCACGCCGGACTGGGCCGGAGCTTCTCAATTGTTCGCCGCTCAGTTTCGTAAACCGTTAGAGCGGCTCGGTTCGATTATGAAAGGCCAACGCCAAGAGCGCTTGGCTTTGGATCTTGTTTTGCGGGGATGGACGAGGGCTCTTGCCCGTCCTTCTTGCTGATTAAATTCATAGCGGCCTGATATAGCCTGGAACGCATTTGATAACGCTCGTTGGCGCGCGTGATGTAGCGCACTGCGATTTCGACGCCGCCGCTTACCGGCTTTACATTGACGGCGGGGGCTGCTGACAGCGCACTCATGTCTCGGGAATGCGCTGCATGCTGCCATTCTTTTTCCGCTTGACCAGCGCCCTCTGCAGTCGCTTCCAGCACGGTCTTTTGAATGGCCTCCACTATCGGATACGGATTCTGGGTGGAGGCTAATACTAGTGTCAGTTCATCCCAAAGCCACTGACCCGAAGTCGAAAAATTGAAGTAGTGCCCCTCGATAGCGAAACTATTAGTGAACGTAACTCGTCGCCCGGTCGGATGCCCAGAGTCAGTCCAGTTGCCGGTTTCCAGCAATACGGTATGAAACATTCCGAGCTCGACTACTTCCCCGGTTACCCCGTTAATTTCCACCCAGTCACCCAGGCGGATCCCGTTTCTTCCCATCAGAACAAACCAGCCAACAAAGCTCACAATGAAATCTTTCAGCGCCACGGTAAGACCTGCACCGGCCAGCCCCAGGAAGGTCCCCAACTGGTTCGGCGGCCCGAAAATCACCAGCAGGATTAGACCCAGCGCCACGATTTGCAATCCGGTGCGTATCACCGCGTGGAGAGTGTCGGCCTGACGGCGGTCCAATCTGACCCTGTTGAGAATGTGCTTTAGCCAGCTATCGAAGAAAATCCCGATCAGCGAGATAGCTACAATGAAAGCAACGCCTGACAACCCGCTGTGAACTACGGCTCGCTCCCTTACGGCGACCACTTCTCTCCACTTTCCATACGCTTCAGCCAGTCGCTTCTGGTCTTCGATGCGCTCATTAGAATTTGTAAGAGATTTCATCACCGCTGAGCGGCGCTTCGTAGCGCTGACGAATTCAGCTGAAGTCTCCGGGGTACCGGCGGTAGGATTTGCATCAACCGGAGGAGTACGGCCCCGCACGAGTGTTCCCCCAACTTCTTGTGTCTTGGTTTTGATGTTCGATTCAAGTGCATCGCGCTGTGTGGTGAACGCGACCGCCGCCGATTTTGCATCTTGCTCGGCCTGCCGCAATAGCAATGTTTTATCGTGCAGATCCGACCACCGCTGATAATGGTGAATCAGTCCATGTGGGTCGGGTGGAATGGCAGTGTTAACGGTGCTGGAATCTGCGACACGCGAAGCGGCTTCGTGCTCCTTTATTAACTGCTCGATCCGGCCTTGAGTATCACCACCGGCAAGGATTAGTTCCTGCTTCGCGTTATCCGCCTCATCCTGATCGAGCTCCACCTGGACTTTCGCCTGCTCCAGTTGACCCTCCAGGCTGTCCTCTTTAGTACTGGTCGACTTTCCCACCGCGGCGGTAAGTCGTGTCACCCGTGCCTTATCTTCGTCGAGAAGGCTCTCCGCGCTTTGTAGCCTGGCTTGGCTCAGTTTCGCTTCGGCGCTCACCGGGGCCGGATGCACTTGGGCTTCCCCCACCCCTGCCGCAAAGGCCAGGTCCATCTCGCGATCACCGAGGCGCACTGCCTCCTGTGCCAACGCGACCTCGGCCGGACTAGTGGGCATTTGGGCCAATAGCTGCGCGGTAAAGAGAGGAGTTTGATCGATCGCGGACCCATGCGCCGCCTGGGAAGGCTCGCCTCCTGAGATTATTTGCGTTTCTGTCATCGAAATGCTAGTTCGAAACAATCCGTAAGCGATGACTGCCAGCAAGATGATCAGCGTGATTGTTGCAATTTGTTTTGTTGTCTTCATTGGCCTCGGCAGGGCAGCGATCAGTGAAAATGCTAGCGGCTAAAATCAACTCCCTACTGCACGCTAGCATTACAGCCTATTATCAAGAGGAACCCAAGTGACAGAGGTAATCTCGACGATGCTGTAGCGTGAATTGGTTTGGCCTCTGGTTTGTATCAGATCTTAGGTTGGGGAGCGGAGTGGCGTGGTCTTCGGGTGCGTCCCCTCGAAAAACAGCACAGGGGCTACCGGTGCGAGCCGAATTCAATGAGCCAAGCAGCGATGGGAGGAGCCGATGAATGAGGCAAAGCCGTTTTGTATTTCCAAGAAGAAGGTTTGGGAAGCGTACAAGGAGGGAAAGCAAATAAAGGGGCAGCAGGGGTCAATGAACGGTCGATCGAAGGTTTTGAAAGCCCAAGCCGTTCAAGGGTTGTTCGCCGGAGGATTGGCTCAGGTGCGTAGCCGATATATCATTCCGACGACCATGGACATTGTCGATCCGACCGCGGAATGGCGGCGCCTCTCCGAGCATTATCGCCGGATGAGTGACGACGAACTGCTGGTCCTCGCCCGACAAAACTCCGAATTGACCGAAGCCGCCCAACAAGCTCTTGCTGATGAGGTGTGCCAGCGCGGACTGAAACTGCAGCCCGAGATGCTCTCCGCTCCTCCGAACCCCGAGCCGCAGCCTGATTCACCTTACGCCGAGGACCCTTGGCCACTTATGGAAATGACGCTATCATCGACCTCCCCGCTTTCAGTTCTCAGCGTTCGCCAGAGAGAAAATGGGCAACCCGACGGCGAAGTCCGTAGAGGCTACCTGGAACGCACCGCCGGGACCGCCCAGTTCGGATCTTGCCACCTTGGGTACGACGCGGAGCTAACTATTCGAGGGACCTCGCAATCACGAGTGTGATGTCATCCTGCTGTTCGCTACCGCTGCTGAATTGCTGGACGGCCCCGACAACGGCTTGGAGAAGGGGTCCCACCGGAAGATGAGAATTGCTCCCGAGGGTATCCAGCAGATGAGACTCGCCAAACTCTTCCCCATCCGCGTTCGCGGCTTCGGTGATTCCATCCGTGTAGAGTACCAGCGTGTCACCTGGAGCAAGTTGCACTTCCGCAATCTCGCAATGCCAGGCTTCAAATAATCCCATCACGATGCATGTGGGGTGCAGCCATTCCACCTTCGGAGCCTCTGAAATCTGATCCTGCGAGTTTCCGCGGGCGCGCAGCAGAAGTGGGGGAAGATGTCCGCAATTCGCGTAGCGGAGCTTGCGGCTTGAGTCGTCGTAGTCCGCGAAGAATAGGGTAGCGTAACTGGCATCGTCGCTATTCTCGTAGAACAATCGGTTGACCGAGGCGAGCAGTCGCGGCAGGTCGTCGACCGCAATTGCGTATTGACTGCGCAAGTTGGCTTGCAGATTGGCCATCAGCAGGGCGCCCGACACTCCTTTGCCCGCAATGTCCGCCAGCACCAGTGCCAAGCGGCCGGGGCGAAGCTCCAGAAAATCGTAGTAGTCTCCGCCCACCTTCCTAGCTTGGATGCAGCCGCCCGTGTATGCTAGCGTCTTCATCGCTGGCAGCTTCTGGGGAAAGAGCCTGGCCTGCACCTGCCGTGCAATTTCCATCTCCTGGGAGGTGCGTCGATCTGCCTCCATTCGTTCAGCCATCTTCTCCGCGAGACGTATGTTCTCCAAAGCGATTCCGGCATGGGCCGCGACGGAATCGAGCAACTGCTTGTCCTCGCCGGAATAAGGTTCCTCGGAAAGCCGCTGCCCAAGAACCAACACGCCAATGAGGTTGTTCTCACGGCCCAGGATCGGCACCAGGCATTCCGGCACAAGGGGTCCCAGATCGCCGGCCGGTTCGGGACCCTGTGGGACGTCCCACGCTTTTCCGCGCTGTGCGATTTCCGTGAGGAGCGGCAGCGTGGCTGGAATTGTGTCCAAGTCTCTGGGAACGAAGATTGCGCCAAAACGGAATGGGAACTTCGGTCGAGGAAGTGGGGCTGAAATTGTGTCGCTCTCCCGGGCCACTGGTCCGCATTCCGCGACGAGGTTTCCATCTCCGGCGTCCAGATAACAGGCAAGCGATTTCGGATGCAGCGCTCCTTCTATCTGAATCTCCAGTAACATCGCAAGCTCGTGACGGTCCGTCACCGTACGTGTTTTTTCCACCAGGCCCTGCAGAGTCAGGTGCGCGTCGTACGCGCTGCGAAAGAACGCCCGGTCGATGCGCACAGTACCCCGCTTGACCACCGGCGCGGAGGCCCATACCAGCACAATTCCGAAAACTCCGCTCAACGTCATGCCGAGATTGGAATCAGCCTTGAAGAAGTGCGAGAAGAGGTGCGTGAACAGCCTGATGGTCACCGCTGCCAGGATGAACAGCAGTACGATGAACCCGCGCTGCACCAGCACATAGCGCGCGCTGCGCTTGAACAGTACCGGTATCTCCAACACCCGGTGCTTGACCACTGCGTAGGCAAACGCGATGGGCACCAGGCAAAGCGAAAGTGCCGTCGGAACCCAGATCCAGAAGGGAAAGGCCCAGTATTCGATGCGTGTGTAAACGCTGACCGCCGACATGGTCAGAAACGGCCCGAGCCCACACAACATTCCCCAGAGGATGACTCGAATCTTGCGCCGCGCTTCTGCACTGGGCGTACTCAAGCTGTTGGCAACCAGCGAAAACAGCGCTAGGCCGGTAACGCCGAAGAAGTAGCAGACCACCGCCACACCAGTCCAGGTTGGACCCACTTTCTCCTCGATCAAGGCGAGAGGACGCGAGTCGCCGTCGAGCCATGCCCACAGCGAGAGCGGGATTATGATCACGGCCGAAGCTACCAGAATCACCTTCTTCAACCATGGCACGCGGCGCTCGATCGGAGAGGAGACCGGGAAGGTCGCGAAGAAGTAGTAGAGCAGCGCAGGCAACATGCCGCGGGCAGCCACCATGTAAGCGAGGGCGAACCCGCGCAGCGCGGGGTGAATGAGTGGCTCCACCATAAGCAGCGGGGATCCAGCGATGAAACCGCCGAACACCAGCGCCAGCAGCCATGCTTCGCGGCTGTCGAGGCGCAGGAAGAGCACTGCGAGTCCCACCGCGACGAACGGAACTTGATAAGAGAACAAAGGCTGTGACGCAAATTGCTGCGCCGGTGGGCGTGTTGGGGCCGGCGGTATGGGATCGAGGGTTGCTATCAGGGTGATGGGCGAAGGCACGCCGGGCCGCCTCACCGCAAATGCCACCCGGTCCCCGGGCTGGCCCCGCCAAACCGCATCGTCGAACGCGTTCACGGTAACCAGCGGGCGATGGTTGACTTCCAGGATGTTGTCCGCAACCTGGAACCCGGCTTTGTGGGCCGGGCCGCCGGGAACTACCTCCGTGACCAGCGTCTGTTTCCGACTCTCATTTCGTTCGAAGTTGAGACCTACCTGTGCCAGTCGTTGCGCGCGGATGTAGAACGCCCAGCTACTGCTGTAGACCACGGTTGCCGCCGCATACAGGATGGCTAGCCCGAGCAGCAGAGATCGCGGGATGGAGGAGGAAGGTCGCACCTTGGGCACGATCCCCAGCAATATCCGAGCCGATTGTACGCCCCCGTATCCCTGGCGACACGCCGCGCCCGCCCCGGGCCCTAGGTCCTTGCACATAGACGTACGTCAATCTCTAATCCCTGGCTGATTAGTAGACATTTAAGCCCGGGGTATCCGGATTTTCCCACCCTGTATAGCTATCCCCCTTTGTCGTTTGACGGGATATGTGTGGGTGCGGGCAAACGTGTCGTCACCCTCCAGTTCTCCGTTTCACTTTAGCCTGTGTTTATGCCGGTCCCGACGCTATGACATCGCGCAAGCCCAAGGTGTTCCATGCTCAAACGCACATTTGCCTCTCGATAAGTGATATCGCGATATTACGTCAGTCATCAATTAGCGGCCATATGCATGGCGACAATTGCGAGAACGACTCCGGCCGTCAACGTCATCATAGCAATGCATAGCATCGGCCGATCAGCATATATGGCGGCGAGCCCTTGCTGCGCCCGGTACGGCAGTTCGGGGACATTGCTCCAACTCCGCAACAGCGTGACGCAGCCGGTAACCAGCACGACAAGCGGTAGGGTGATGAGCAGGGCCCAGAGTGTCCACATTCTCCCCGCGTACCACACTACGATCCGGTGAGCGGTATGCGCCGGTTCGTGTTGCAGTGGCGACAACTGCCGCACGACGAGCGCGCCCATGAAGAGGATGGCCGGGAACATGAGCAGCAGTTGCGCGGCAGCGAGAGCTCGCTTGGCGTTCATAAGCCTATCTCCGCGTGAAATTTTCGACGAATGCGTATCCAATGAGAAGGGCTCCGAGCAGACCTGCAACGGCGAGGACGATGATGCTGAGCGGGTTTGCTGCGATGTCGATGCGCAAGGTCGGCGGCTTACCTTTTAGGACTTCCGCATGAACCAAGGACCACAGGTTACCGAGCGCCGCCACACCAAGTGAACCGAGCAGCACGACCGGATTCTGAAGGAAGCCCCAAGTAGGCGTGTGCCCGGTGAGGGCACCGACGACGAAAGCGATGGGAATCATCAAAAGGAGGGCACCCCAAAGCGGCCACCCAAAGGCTGAACCGTGCCCGTATGACATGTTCACCTCCCGCGGATCGTCCCGACTTTACGTCACAAAGTAGTTTCTGTCAATCTCGATTCGTTTGACCATTCTCAGCAAGTAAGGATAAGAAGTTGCGGTTCACGGCGCTCCTGCACCACATCTACAACCGGGAAACGCAGCTGCACGCGATCACCGAGTACGGCGGGAACATCGGCCGCCAGCTCAATCTGCGCGGCAACGCCGCCCCTGAAAAGCTCGTTGCGGGTCAGAGCCAACACTTCTCGGATGACTTCATTAATACCCAGCCGCTCCATTTGAGGTGGCGTCTTTTTCAACAGCGCGCGAATACGAGAAATGATGACACTCACTTTTCATTCGCCATTGTGAATCACAGTGGGGGGATTGCCGGACAAGAGCATCCCGTCTGTTCTCGCCGAGAACGCGTGCAAACGACCGCAGACCGGATCCCCGGTGAGGGCGTTCGCTTCCTCGTTGTATCCTTCGACAAGAAGTACGGCGAACACCCGATTGATTACGTTGAAAGTACGCCTACCCAGGCTGTCGGCATCGCAAGAACCAATGAGTGCGAGCGGATACCAGTTGTGGCCAACGCACCACATCGCGACCGCGCCCGCGACCTTAGCCGCAAGCCCCAGGGAACCCGAGTCCTGGACTAAGAGTCGTGTTTTTAACACGCCGGAAAGGCAAGTTGATTTATAATGCCCGCCCGGCTCACTTATAAACAGATCTGCAACACTGTTTGCAAGCCCAGCCATCGGAGGAGTCCCCATGCGGCGATTACGTTTTGCTTCCATTCTGTTAATCCTTTCAAGTTCTGTATCTCTGTTTGCAGCGGACGGCGCCGCTGGGCGTCCTTATCTCGCTCTTGGTGATAGCGTCAGCTTCGGCTTCATCACGAACGCGGGATTTGAATATGTGAATCCCGAGAATTTCATAGGTTTCTCGGACTACGTCGGGCACGCCCTCAAGCTCCATACCAGCAACGCAGCATGCCCCGGCGAAACCTCCGGCAGTTTTTTGTCCTCGACTGCTCCCGATGACGGCTGCCGTTTTTACCGCTCTCAGGTACCGCTACATGTTAGCCACACATCGACGCAACTGGATTTTGCGGTCTCCTTCCTCAAGTCGCACCCGGATACGAGGTTGGTCTCTATCGGCCTCGGGGCTAACGACGTGCTCCTGCTTCGGATGCAATGCGCAGATGACCCAGCGTGTATCGCCCGAGAGCTGCCTCAGGTCCTTGCCGCAGTGGAAACTAACCTGGCAACCATCCTCGGCGACCTGCGTGCCGCTGGTTTCAAGGGGATCGGCGTCGTCGTGAATTACTATTCTGTGGACTACTCGGATGTCCATGGGACTGCGATCACCGCAGCGCTGAACCAGGCCCTCGCGGCTGCTTCCGCGCAGGCGGGTGCTGTTATTGCCGACGTTTTCACTGCCTTTCAAGGTATCGCTGGACCCGCTGGCGGGCACACATGCAATGTGGGACTGCTGAATGTATCGCCGCAGGACCAGTTCGCGTGCGACATCCATCCCAGCCAGTCCGGCCAGAAACTGATCGCGCGAACAGTCGAACAGACCTACGTTGCGGCTAGGGAGAATGCCCAATAGCAGGCCGCTTCAGTCCGAAAGGAACTCCTGTCAGGTCTACCGGCAAAGGCACCGTTACCAGGGCGGGCTGGCAAGACCGAACAATGTTGACGAAGAGAATTTGGTTGAGAAGGGTCCCGGGGCCCCTCTCGACGAGACCACCTCGTTTATCGCCGAGAAAAAGGCGGCGCTCGAAGTGGTTAAGCGCCGCTTAGGAACCAGAGGCGCATCGCATACCTCGTGAGATCCGCCATGGAGAATTTGGCAGGAAGGCTGCAAGTTTGGGCGTTTCGTCCCCGCCTTCGGTGTAAAGTAGTTGTCGCCTCCGAAGGGGTGAAGATGATTAGAGGAAGAGTCGTTGTCTGCCTTCTAGCTTGCGCGTGTATTCTGTTTTCGTTCCCGGGATTGGCATTTAGTGATGACATGCACGAGCACCATCAAGATGCCAACGAAAAGCTCGGCAACGTATCATTCCCAATCTCCTGCGCGTCCGACTCACAAAAGCCGTTCGAGCGCGGTGTTGCGCTCATGCATTCCTTCGGCTACGAAGAGGCCGAGGCACAGTTCATCGAGATCACGCAGAAGGATCCCGGCTGCGCCATGGCTCACTGGGGAGTTGCCCTGAGTTTGTTCCATCAGATCTGGGAGCGCCCCGGCGAGCCGTCCTTGAAGCGCGGCTGGAGCGAGAGGGAAAAAGCCCAGAAACTTGGCGCCAAGACTGAGCGCGAGCGGGGTTACATTGCTGCCCTCTCCGCCTTCTACAGCGACTACGGCGCACGCGATCACATGCAGCGCGCCGCCGCGTATTCGGAGGCCATGAGGAAGCTTTTCCAGCAGTATCCTGACGACCTTGAGGCGGGCGCGTTTTATGGCCTGTCGTTATTGGCTGCCGAGCCTCCAGCCGAGAAGTCTCTCGCGGCGAGAAAGAAAGCCGTCGAGGTGCTCAACCCGCTCTTCCTCCGCCAACCGGATCATCCTGGACTCGCGCATTACATCATCCATGCCTGCGACACTCCGCAATTGGCTTCGATGGGTCTGGAGGCCGCGCGAGGATATGCGGCCATCGCGCCTTCTTCCGCGCATGCCGTTCACATGCCCAGTCACATCTTTGCCCGGCTTGGCCTCTGGCAGGAGGACATTGACGCCAACCTGAAGTCTGTGGCGCTAGCCCATCCCATCGGCCAAATATACATGCACGGACACGAACTGCATGCCATGCATTTCCTAATCTACGCCTATCTGCAAACGGGACAAGACGACGCGGCCAAGCGTGTGGTCGAAGAGTCCAAGGAGATCGTTGCCCGCGCCCCGAAGACCGACGACGGCATGGGCATGATGGAATACTACGGCTACGCCGCGGCGCATTTTCCTGCGCTTTATGCCTTGGAGATGCACCACTGGTCCGACGCAGCAGCGCTCGAGCCCGCAGCTAGCGTGCCCGCCCATGATCGGACGATCACCTATTGGGCGCGGACCATCGGCGCCGCCCGCGCAGGCAACGTGGGAGCCGCCCGCAACAACTCTCAGAAGTTCGATGCCACGGAGGAAGAGATTCGCAAGACGAAGTATGCCTACACGCTCGAAGGGCCCGACTTCCCGCGTGGAGAGGTGCATGCATGGCTTGCCTTCGCAGAGAAGAAGAGCGACGACGCGCTGCGACAGATGCGCGAGATAGCGAATCTACAGGACAAAGTCGGAAAGCGCGAAGTGGAGATTCCCGCCCGCGAGATGCTGGCCGACATGCTGCTCGAACTCAACCGCCCTCAGGAGGCGCTGGTTGAATATGAGAGCGCCCTAAAGGTCGATCCCAATCGCTTTAACGGACTCGCCGGCGCCGCCCGGGCCGCCGAAATGGCGCACCAAATCGCTACGGCGAATTCTTACTACGCCCAGTTACTCAAGAACTGCAACGACGGAAACAAATCCGATCGTCCCGAGCTTGCCCACGCCAGAACCATGGTGTCAAAGAACGGGATGTAGCCGCGCCGATCGAGGAAACGAGTGCCCACTCATCGCGCTTTCTGATGAGCGGGAATCGCTCTACGCTGCAAACGATTCTGGTGAACTTGGACAGGTTAATCGCTTCCAGGGAGATGTACGGGCAAAGCGGAAGTAATTCCAAGGTATGTCCGGAAGGAGCTGGGCTCCTGGGATCCGGAAGGACGTCATAAACGAAATCCCTTAATGCCCTCGAAACATCAGACACACCTGTATTAAGCTGTCTACCGGTCGGTCAGTGTAGTAGTAAGAATCCTGAGACGCACCATTTGGGCCGGCTCGGAACGTTGATGGCCTCTTCGTAGTGCCCAAGATTCCATGCCAATATCTGCTGTCGCCTCAGGATAAAGGCCGAAGTCAGATCGCCTGTTCGGACAATCAGCCAATTAAGTCCGCGATTACTTACGTCGCCGCGCCTTCCGCGTTCAAGCACGCAATTCCAGCTCGCAGCGGTGTGAGCATAAACTCGTCTAATTTGGGGAGTGCGAAAGCCGCTTAGAAATCGTAGCCGCGTGAAAGTCTTTCTTGTCGTCGTAGGAGCCCAGGCAAATTACCTGATCACCGTCCTTGACCTCATTGGGGTCAATGGTGTTCACCTTCTTGTCGGCGTGATACTGACTGACCCACTTGGTGGAAGCGTCGTAATGTACGGTTCTCTCGGACTCCGTCTCCCGCACACGGACGGTGAGCGTCGATTTTTCCGGGTTGCTACGCACGACCTGGCCCTCCACGCGATCCTGTTTCGAAGAGTCCTTCGCGAAGCCGGGTACCGACACCGCGAAGACAAGCACGATCATGAACAACACAGCTGCCATTTTCTTCAACATGTGACCTTCTCCTCTCGAAGTTAAACAGCACAATGCTAGGCGAGCAAGAATAGACTGTGCAAGCGAAAACAGCAAACCCAATTAGACCTCTACTCCTGAAAGCACCAAGCGGCCCATGCGAGCTCACGGCGGGGTCAATACAGCACGGCCGCCTCACCTTTCTCACTGATCAGTTGCTCGAAGCGGGCCACGATCTTGTCCCGTCGCGCCATCACCGCTTTGACTGCATCTTTGGTCAGGTAACGTTTGGTCTTTTCTGCCAACTGGTTGCCATCCAAGGTTCTCAGCTTCTCCAGCAGATGGCGGTCACAGCGTACTAGATCGTTGGAATCCTTCAGCTCCTTGTTGAGTCGGAAGCCACGGCTGAAATCAATCCTCCAGATCTTCCAGTCCTCGCCGATGACAACATTGGTGAGGTTGGCATCGGTGTCGTAGACCAACTCGTCAAAGACCCGGACCCGGTACATCTGGTTATTCCAGGCGTCGGAATCGGGCACGGCCACCTTCTGCTTGACCCGATCTGCTTCGTCCATTTTGACGGGCAGCCACCAGCTCAAGGATCCTGGAGTACCTTCATATTTGCGTTCCACATAGACCGGCAACATATCCTCTATACCAAGCATTTCAGCTAACGTATAGGCGGCAATGTTGTACTTGTAGGAGTCGACGAAGTTTAGCTCAGTGCGGCCGTTGGCCATTTGCTTGCTAGTCTTGTTTTCGTCGATAGACTGGTACGAGGCGTCATGTGTCAACTTGCCATCGCTCAGGGTTAGCCGCTTAGTGCCAGTGATGCCTTTGCTCGCCTGCTTGACACCAACGATTTTGGCGGTGAGGAGGAATTCCTTGATCTGCTCTTTGGTGAGGGTGGGGTCGTCCGCAGCCGTGGCGTGGAGCAGACAAAGCAGGCACACCGCCACGGTAGCGGTAAGCCGTTTCCGGAACAAGGGACGTATACCCATAACAATACCTCCAAAAGTCTGGCGACAAGTCTTCGCTCACTGAAGGGGGGATGCAGCAAGCTTAAAATGCCCCGGCGGCGACTGAAGATCCGCCGATATAACAAATCCGTGGACACTGAATGATGATCAGTCGTTGTCAGCTGCGCAGGCACGGTTTCAGGCCTTAGCAAATTGTTCCAGGCGCTGTTTAGCGGCGCGGGCCGTTTCTCGCAGCAGCGGATCTGGATCATTCAGACAACGATCTAATTCCCCTTCCAAAGAATTCATTCCCAGATTGCCAATGGCATAAGCGCCACAGGAACGCAGCCAGGGATCATCGCTGGTTACCAAAACTTCGACCGCCTGTTCCTGGTTTTCGATCTTAGCGTGCACGAAACGGTCGGCAATGGCGGCGCGCTGCGCCACCGAGATCCGGCCGTCGAGTAACGGCACCAACATGGCTCGTAACTGGGACTTTAAAACGCTATCGAGAAATTCCAGAGCATTGTCATACACCGTCACGCTCTTAGCTTGCAAGCCTAAATAAGCACTGTGCACGTCCAGGTGCGGATACAAAAGGCCGAGCAGTCGAAAGATGCGCTCCAACTCCTGATGCATGGACTCGCTCAATGCGCGAGTCATGGGATCTTGACTGTCAGAACCCGGATTAAGCTTGGCCAGAATCTGATAGGAGCGGTAATGTCCGATGATCTCCGCTGCCAGTGCCGTCTCCAACATTTGCGTGTCCACTTCGAATTCGGGATGAAGACGATGCAGTTTGTTGAGCGCACAAACGATGCCGAAACGAAGCGTAGCGTCCCTCTCCAAAAGATTCTCCTGCAGTACGTGCGCCGCCGATGCCGTCCCCGTACTCGCAAGTATCGCTGGTATTTCTCTCCGGGCTGCGGTCGGGACAGAGGAGTCGGCTAGATGGTCTCGCAACGAACCTACGATCGTATCCTCGAATCGCCCTAAGGCTTTCGCGGCCTCCGGAGCCAGTTCGTGATTAGCAAGAAGATCTAGCAGATCCGGAACCATCCGGCGTTTGCGGAGTTTCCCGACTGATTGAATGGCTTCACGTGCTGCTGACAAGGCTGAATCGCGGACCAGGATAGAAAGCAAGGGATCGAAGCAGTCCGGTAGTTCACCGAGCAACTTCGCGGCCTCAATTCGGGTGCGCTCGCCTTCGAGTCCTGACTCCTGAACCATGCCCTCCAGAATCTGCCGCGCCGTTTCCAGATTCTGAGCTTCCCCCGGGTGAGCCAGATAGGCTACTACGGCCGAGCGTACCGAGAAATCGGCGAAATCGCCCAGTTCCTCAATTAGGGTCACCGGGTCCACATGGGCATGATGAGCCAGGTAAAGCATGGCCTCAGTGCGGATGTTGAGGTCCGGATCTTTGAGCAATTGCTGCACCTCGGGCAGCACGGTCTTGTCGGCCGAGGCATCCAGGATGGCAAGTGCTTTCTGCCGGACGTCTCTGTCAGGGTGGCTCAGCAGGCTGCGCACCACGGGATGCTCGACGCGCTTGCGCTCCACCTCAAGCAAGCTCAGTGCGTAAAGTATCTCAGCAGGATCGGATGCCGAGATCTTAGCCGCCAGTAAATCGGAGGTAGAGCGATCCAGCACCAGCGTGGAAGCCTGCTCGACATCGATCCTGTGCCGGCTGATGTTCTCCTCGAGAGTGACCACGTATTGTCGTCGCGCCACCGATACCGCAACGAGCCAACCGCCAACCAGGAGCATGGCCACCCAGCTGATTTGGCGTGCGGGTAAATGCAGAAACGTGGCAAAGACAAGAACAGTGATTCCCGCCAGGCCGTCGCCCATGCGCCAGACCACGGTGTCAATAAACCACTTCGCGTGCAATTTGACGGCGCCGGGTACGGGAAGATAGAGCAACTCTACAGTGGATTTATCGATGGAGTAGCGGAGCACCTGGTCGGTGCCCTTCAAGAACACAACAGCCCCGAGCGTCCCTAGTACAAGCAGGACGGCTGAGCCCGCGAAAACGGTGAGCGGGAGCACGAACAACAGAGCGCCGATTCCAAACCTACGCAGAAAGCGGGTGGTTAGCAGCAACTGCACGAGCAAAGACACAAGGGCGGCATAGAAATTGAAGTTTCCGAAAAAGATAGCCAATGCATCCTTGTTGACCAGAAAATGTTTAGCGATGGCTTTGAACTGCCAACCGGTGAGGGTGGTAACAAATGAGGAAATGCAGATCACGGCGGCGATGGCCCGCAAATAGCGCGAGGAGGCGATTAGCCGCATACTGTGGCGGAGGTCTCCTAATCCGCTGTCTGCAGCTTGAGTTCCTCCTTCTTCCGCATCCCCGGCTCGCACTTGCCCGGTCTCCCACATCAAAAACATCAGCGCGGAGCAAATCAAAAGCAGAAATGCCATCCCCAACAGCAAGCTTTCGGTGCCGAACGCCTTGGTGACCGTCTTGGAAAAGAAACCGGCAAAAATCCAACCGGCGATGGCTCCGCCACCCACCATACCGAAAATGCGTTTTGCCTCGCGGGTGGTAAGGGCGTAGTTTGCCAGGGTCCAGACCTGCGTAGGTGCCAGCACTCCAAAGATGCCTACCCAAACGTAAAAAATCGGGAACAGCCAGATCAGGTGGTAGTAGTGACCGAGCGCCCAGAAAAGCGCGCAATTGGAAGCGAAGAACAACTGGCTACCCACCAGCAAAGTGCGCAAGGAGACGTGTCGGCCCAGGTAAACATAACCCGCCACGACGAAGCCCACGAGCACAGCAATGGCAATGTCGGCATAGGGCAGCTGGACCGCCTGGAATCGCGCCAGGAACAAGGCGTCGCGCGCCACCCGCCCCGTGACATAACTGCTGATGATGAGAAAGAGACACGAACACAGCAGAGTGCCACGTCCCAGGTCCCCGGGGTGAAGGTTAAGCGCGCGCTCGATCGATCGTTTCATCAGCAAGAAACCCGATTTTTTCTATCTCGTTACCCTGCCCGCGCAAGGCGGTGCTGCGGGCAAAGAAAAATACCTTTGAAAATCCATTCAGCGCTCCCCGTTCGCTCAAGATCATCCGAACTTCCCCGTTACTGTGAAACCTTGGCAGCTTCCAGCAGCACTGCCTGTTGGTCCATATATTTCGCCGTGAATGTGCCATGATTCTGGATTTCGAACGCCGACGCCCTGCCTCCCGAGTAATAGCTGCTCAACATACCAGTATCGATCAGGAAGATCTTGCCACCGAAGCGACTCCGTATGGTTCCGCCTTTCTGAACCGTGTGGCCCGTAACAAAATGATCCGCCTTGAAGGATTGCAGGATCTTGTCTATTTGCGAGCTGCCCTCTGCCTCGCTCCATCGGTCGTAACCGCGGAACCAGAGCGGACCCTCGGTGCTCACGCTCAGCCAATCTGGGAACTGCAGGAATTGGGAAAGCTTAGCTCGGAGCTCGGGGACTGACGCAATCTTGGACTTTTGCTCAGCAGAGATCTCCGCTTGCACCACCGCAGTCATTTCCTGAAGGTTGAAGAACGGCAGGATCAATCGTTCGTCCAACATGTATTGTTTGCAAGAATCAAAAGCGCTGATCTCGTCGCGAATACGGGAATTGATCGTATTCAGTTTCATGGACGCCAGGCCCGGAGAGATTCCCCCATGCAGGAAGATGACCCCGTTGATTTCGGCGAGCGCAACATGTCCTCGTAGCCACTTGCCATAGCTGCCTTTCGGACTAAAGGCCTCGCGCTGCTCAATAAACCCGGCCGGATGCCGCGCCATCCACTCGGCCTCGGTCAATTCCATTGGCTGAGCAAGCTCGGCCAGCAGCGCTGGGTGACTCTCCCGCCATTTGCCGTATTCCTTGTACCCGGACCTACGACGCTCCTCGGAATTAGCGTCGGCAAAGCTGGCATAGTTCTCTGGGGTAACGTAGCGCAGGTCCCCCATGATGTTCATCATCTCGTGATTGCCGAGCAGGGACTCCACTCGCCCGCCGTCTTTCGATGCCTCCTTCTCCAACGCCATGAGCAGATCCATGACATCGCGCGGCTTGGGGCCGCGGTCCAGAAGATCACCCACCTGCACTAGGGTGGTTTTGCCGCCCGTCCAGTGGTGTTGCTTGTCGATCAGGCCGGTGTGCTGAAGAATGGCAACAAAGTCGTCAAAGTCACCGTGAATGTCACCGATAGCAATCACGGACTTCGATGACTCGTCGGGTGCGGGTGCGGCCCCCGCCCACCCGGCCAAGAGGAACAACAACACCGCCAAAATGCGCGCCGGCTTGCACAGGTTGGCACGACTTATGGCGCATTTGGGCGGAGCCGTTGACGCTGCCGCTCCAGCTGAGGAAGACGTTGCTGCACACTGTACTCTCGTAGAGTTCGCCCCACGCCGCGGTGAAAGACCCTATGGAGTGTGCATCTTAGGCTTCCTGTCCTGCCATGTCAATGTCATGTCATCGCGGTGTCGTTAGCACATGATATGTCCGGTTGAGATAGCACGTGATATGTCCGCTTTTCGGGCGGTGAGGATAAGAGACCATGCGAAGCATGGTTTCTTACTCGAAGGCCGGGATGGAGCGTGCAATGAAAGTACAGGAAGTAATCTTGCGGGCGATGGCGAAACGGATCACGTGGTGGCAGGCAGCGG
>QIAN01000436.1 GCA_003225005.1 Acidobacteriota bacterium
ACCGATCTGATGGTCTGTTCGATATGAGCTTCCTCGTTTCGAGCAGGCGTTATCAACACATAGGTGAGGCCGCCAATCGACGAAGCCTCTCCCAAGGCGGTGCCGCCCTCGTCGACGGGATGCCCGCACACCGGAGTCATCTCTGTACCTCGGTCATAACGCGTCCGTTGATCGTCCATGGCAGGCCCCCACCGCGCAACCGCGCAACTTCACGCGGCCGCTTTAGCCAGCGGCCACAGGTTCTTGTCCGTCGAGGTGGGTCCGGCGGAAGACCTGGGTCAACAAGTCGGCGTAGACACCTCGCTGGCCCATCGCGATCAGAAGAACCCAAGCGTACACGCCAAAGACAAGACTAAGTCCGACCGACAGAACGGGGATTGGGGCGAACCTCCCACCAAGCGCGATCTTCACGATCAAGCCGGCGGCGCTCGCGAGCAAGCCCGACAGCAGCAGTGGTTTGGTGACACTCCAAAGGTCTGTCCAAGTGATCCCCGTGCCCTGCTTGGACCAAGCGGCGATGGGGATGACCACAAGCGCCATCGCCAACGAGTATCCCAAGGCGACTCCTTGGGGCCCGCGGCTGAGACCGAGTACGATCCCGAGGATGACCAGCGGTGTTGTCGCCATGCTGATGCCCAGAGCGCGCCCAGCCCGACCAGTCGACAGGACCAACCAGGAGAGCGGGTTGGCAATAGCGAACACTAGCGCCGTCGGGGCTAGCAACCTAAAAATCGGTGCAGCGGCCATCCATTTGGCGCCAAGCACAATCCGGACTATCTCTTCCGCAAACAGAGCACAACTGATACTAATGGGAACGGTCAGAGATACGAGCGACGAGTAGCCCCTGAGGAACGACCTGGCGAGACGGTTCGCATCATGCTGAACCCGCGAGAGGGTAGGAAACGCCACGCTGGTCATCGACGAATTCAATTGTTGGACCGGTAGAGTGACGAGTTGGTACGCCCGTCCATAGAGTCCGAGTGCGTCCGCCCCCCAAACCCGGCCTAGGAGGATCTTCTCGGAGTTCCACGCCAGGAAGACGACCACACTGTTACAGCTGGACATCCACCCAAACCGGAGCATCGACGGAACACCGCACTTACGGCGTGGGAGGCCTGGGACCCAGGGAACAGCCACCCATGCGCCAGCGGCGCCGACGATGGAACCGACGACCGCCATTCCCACCAGTGCCCAGTAGCCCGAGCCGAGCAACGCCATGACGATGCCCGCTGCCGAGCTCACCGTGAGAGAAAGGACGTCGATCTTGGCCAGTGAGCTAAATCGCATTCCCCGCATGAGCAACGCCTGGTGCTGGGCTGTAAGACCGCTGAACACAAACGCCAGGCCAGAGACAACGGCGATCCAGTAGAGGCGGGGCTCGTGGTAGAACGAGGCCAGGACCGGAGCGAGAATCGCGGTGCACGTCGCCAGGCCAGCTCCTACCGCCACATTGATCCAAAAAAGGGTCGAAGTCTGCTCCTGGGTGACCTCATGACGTTGGACAGTGGCCGTTCCCAAACCCGCATCCCTGAAGAGCCCCAGAAACCCTGTCAACGCAACGACCATCCCCTGCAACCCGAAGTCCTCCGGCGATAGCAGCCGTGCCAGGACAATCGTCGTCGCCGTCTGAAGCACGAATCGCGCACCTTGTGCACACACGGTCACGAGACCGCCCTCCACGGATATCCGTTTCAAATCAGTGACAGCGGGGTGCGCAAAGGTCCGGTATCGCGTTGTAGGTTCGGCCTTAGATTCGCCTACTCTCGGCTCGCCCGGAGAGGCTTCTCTCGGCCGCTGGTCCACTCTTGGAGCGTTGCCCTTGGTCCTGAACATAAGAGGAATGCCGACCTCAGCAGTCCCTTCCGCTACACAGCCACGAGCCTGCGCCAACCTTACTCACCTCGGGTTAACCTGGGTGGTCGTCTCGCTGCCGACACCGTCCGTGGCCCCAAGATCGCTCCGGTCCGGGAAGGCCGACCGATCAAGATTCTCCTTTCGCACCAGGCTCGCATACAATTCCGCATAGCGTCGCGCCTGCAGTTCCACGGAGTACTCTTCGACTGCGATGCGTCGAGCATTCCTGCCCATCTCCGCGCATCGCGCACCGTCATTCAGCAAGCCGCTCAGCGCGTCGGCCAGGGCATCCACATCGGTCGGCGCGACCGTCAACCCAGTCACTCCGTTTCTGACCATATCAGCGACGCCACCAACCCCAAACCCGACTACCGGAATGCCGCAAGCCATTGCCTCCATAACCGTGAGGCCGTACGCCTCTTGCAGCGAACAACTCACAAATACGTCGGCGGCACTGTAAACCATGGATAAGAAGCGATCGTTATTATTAACCGATCCCATGTGCACCGACGGGATGGCCGCGTGCACCTCGGGCTTGTTCTGGCCCAGCGACAGCAGCACCAGGTTGGGGATCCTTCCAGCGCACCGTGTAAGCGCCTCGATCAACAGCGAAAATCCCTTGCGCCTGTTCCCCACGTCTTCTGCAACGAAAAGCGCGACCCGAGAATCCCGGGGAATCTCGAGCAGCTCCGGGAATCTGCCCACAATTGGGCTCCGCTTCACCTCGCCCGCCAACCACCGGCTCGGCGTCACAAAGTGGAGCCTCGACGGGGCTACCTTCGCGAACACCTGCTGCTTTCTCGCCCACACCACGTTTGACAGGTCTCTCGAATCCGCGCTGCCGAGCTGTGGACACCTGCCGCACGGCACAACGTACCGACCGCACCCGAGGTCGTAGTGGCACCCGCCGGTCAGCGGGTTGAGGTCATGCAGCGTCCACACGATCGGCGTCGAACTCGGGACCCGGGTGAAAAATGAGGGGTAATCAACAAAACCCGAGATCCAATGCAGATTAATGACCTCGCACGCCGGTATCTGATCAAGCAGCGTCGACGCGTGCGCGCTCCGATCGACGCTGAACAGCTCGTACCCGCGCGGCCGCGACTTCCGATATCGTCTGATCTGCCGATCAATCCACATCTGGCGCAAGCCCCGACGCACGACCGGCAGGGCGTCCGTCGGCTTCTCGAATGCCCGCACGCTCGGGTCGTCGCTGCTCCTTGACTCGACGATCATCAACGACTCCTGACCCGCACGCTGCAGGGCCTTGTGCAGGCGATATGCGGCGCGCGCCGCACCTCCCGCCAGGTCGTTCTTGTTCAGGTGAACTACCGTCATATCGAGCAGCGCGCTCCGAGCCTCGACCCACGCAGCTCCCTGCCAATCGCACCGTATTGCTCGTCCAGCGCGGAACGATATTCGTCCGTTTTCCGTCCAATCGCACGTCTCAGATCGTCGCCGTTCCTCTCGAGTTCACGGAACTGCTCGATGAGCCGTTCAGCATCCAGTTGATTGATGTTCTGACAATATTCGGCCAGTCCCATCTCTCTCATGAGAGACACACATTTTTGATGAAAGGAGAT
>QIAN01000437.1 GCA_003225005.1 Acidobacteriota bacterium
TCTTACGTACTAGTGTTTGGTCGATTGGGGTTAGGCGTTCGAGTTTTGCAAATCGTCGATGTGTACGACGCGCTGATACAGAGCGGCCGTTTGACAAAGTCTTCCCCATCACCAATGCACTCCAAATCATGAAACAAGAAGTACGAAGGGCTGGTGGGATTCCCTCTTCGTTTGCTTAATCGGAACGACGGGTCAGGACCGGCACGGCTGATTTCATCTCTCGGGGCCTCGGCGGGCGGCCAGTGTTCGCTCGAGCGCCCAGCGAGAGCCATACTCTCAATAGAAAAGCGAAAACTGGGGAACAACCGCAACGACCGAGACAGAGCCTTTCAAAGCATGAGGATTCGATGACAACCGCCGCCAACATCGGGAAATGGGTATCCCAAAGCCAATGGCGTCTGTATCCGTTATTTCTGCTGTTGATGGTGCTACCGATCGTGCTTTTCGCCTATTCCGTGGGCGAAGTCCTGCGGCTTCAGCCGTTCTGGTCGAGGAACACTTCCGCCAAAGTACCGCGTTCCTGGATTCGATTGCCAGTCGCCGGGAACTCCTCAAAACATGGAAGAAGCGAGATCTGCGGGAAGTGGAATGGGACCTGAAGCAAGCCAGTAGCCTACGTCCGGACTTCGCTTTTGTCAGCCTATACGACCTTGACGGTACCATGCGCGCGGTTTATCCGCCCCAGCCCAGTGTGCTGAATCATAATTTCGCTTTTCGCGACTGGTACAAAGGCGTCGCTCGTGACTGGAAGCCTTACGTCTCCGAGGTGTATCAAACCGCGGTCGCACCCTATCAACTAGTCGTGGCGATTGCGGTCCCTGTACGAGACGAAGCGGGCAAACCGATTGGCATTCTCATGGCCCCTTACACGCTGGAAACCATGAGCCGCCGGCTAGTGGGAACCAAGATCGAGGGAGCTTGGACCATCTCTCTGGTGGACCAGCATGGTTATTTGTCTGCTCGTCCGAACATCAATTCCTATTCGGCTCCGATCGATCTAAACGGCTATGAACCCGTCAAACAAATGCTGGCAGGCAACGCTGGTCACGGGACCTTTGTGCGCGGGGACGACACTCTGTTTGCCCGATACGAACCCGTGGGTCCATACGGTTGGGGAGTTCTCGTGGACCAACCGTTGTCTGCTTTGCACCAGGGAGTATGGGCCGTGGAACGGCGTGTATGGCTTCTTGGGTTGGTACTTATTGTGGTCGGTTTGGCAGTCAGCACCTTCATGGGGTCACTCTATTCCCAACTGGAGACCGGTAACCGTTTTATCAATTTATCGATCGACATGTTTTGCATTGCGGGTTTTGACGGATTTTTCAAGACAGTGAACCCGTCCTGGGAAAAGGTACTTGGCTTTACCGCCGAAGAACTGATGGCACGACCTTATCTGGAGCTCATACATCCGGAAGATCGTTCGGCGACGACAGCGGAAGCTGAGCGACTCGAGAACCGGGAAGTGGTCTTTGCATTTGAGAACCGCTATTTATGCAAAGACGGTTCATACAAATGGCTTTCGTGGAATGCCGTTTCGATGCCCGAGCAAAAGGTTATCTATGCGGTTGCACGGGACATCACGGAACGCAGACGCGTAGACGATGCGCTGCGCGAAAGTGAGGAGCGCTTTCGTCTGCTCGTAAACAACGTAAGGGACTACGCCATTCTCATGCTCGATCCCGCTGGACGCGTAGCCAGTTGGAACCAGGGGGCAGAACGCATCAAAGGCTACAAGGCCGATGAAATCGTAGGCCGGCACTTCTCCTGTTTTTACCCTCCAGAAGAGGTGAAAAAAGGCAAGCCAGAACACGAACTCCAGACCGCCCTCACCGCAGGCCGCTACGAAGAAGAAGGTTGGCGGATACGAAAAGACGGGTCGCGATTTTGGGCCGACGTCATCATCACTGCTCTGACTGACGCCACCGGCAAACTGCGCGGCTTTTCCAAGGTCACCCGCGACATTACCGAGCGCAAGCATACGGAAGGGTTGCTGCATGAGAGCGAAGAGCGGCACAGGAAGTTGTTCGATAATAATCCACATCCCACCTGGGTCTATGACCGCGAAACCCTGGGATTTCTCGCGGTAAACGCGGCCGCGGTACGTAAGTACGGATATTCCAGCGATGAATTCCTCACCATGACCATCAAAGACATCCGGCCGCCCGAGGACGTTCCCGCTATGCTGGAAATGGTCCGCAGTCTCACGGATGGAAGTGAGGAGATTGGCCTCTGGCGGCACCGGCGAAAAGACGGAAGCCTCATCGATGTGGAGATCACTTCCTACGCTCTGAATTTCTTCGGTAGGCCGGCCGAGGTCATTGTGGCAGCGGACGTTACCCAAAGAAAGCTCGATGAAGAGGAGAAGCGGAAATTCATTGCCACGCTCGCGACCACGAACGAAAAGCTTGAACTGCGCAACCGCGAGGTGGAGCACGCCACAAAACTGAAAAGCAAATTCCTCGCCAGCATGAGCCATGAGTTACGGACTCCGCTGAATGCGATTGTGGGCTTTTCCGATCTGCTGGCGGAAGGAGTTCCCGGCGAGCTCAACCCCAAGCAGAAACGCTTCCTCAACCATATTAAACAGGGCTCCGCCCACCTCCTGCAGTTGATCAACGACATTCTCGATCTCTCAAAAATCGAAGCCGGACAACTTGAACTGCACTGCGAATACTTTCACGTGAAAGATGCTTTGCCCGAGGTCCTCTCCACCATACGCCCCTTGGCCATGGCCAAAAACATCCAGGTCGAACATACGCTGGAGATAGACCGGCCCGCCTATGCTGACCGGGTGCGCTTCAAGCAGATTCTCTACAACCTGCTCAGCAATGCCGTGAAGTTCACGCCCCAGGGTGGCCGAATTAGCATTGCCTGCGCAGAAGACGAAGACTTGGTCTCGATATCAGTGACCGACACCGGAATCGGCATCCGCGCCGAAGATCAAGCCGTAGTTTTCGAGGAGTTTCGCCAGGTTGAGGGTGGCAAGGATTCGACTCAAGAGGGCACGGGTTTGGGACTCGCCATCACCAAGCGCCTAGTCGAACAACAAGGCGGCAAGATCTCGCTCGTGAGCGAACTCGGCAAGGGCAGCCGTTTTTCTTTTACCCTTCCTGCAGGGGCAAAGACAAAGACATCAGCTCCCGCTGCCGTCAGCACGACGGCTCCCCATCGCGCGGCGGTAGCCGAAGGCCGCAAGCCTCTGGTCCTTGTCATCGACGACGAAGGTCCTTCCCGCGAACTCCTGGCCAGCTACCTGGATCCGGAATACCGCACTGCCATGGCCGAGTCGGGAGCCGAAGCCGTGAGAAGAGCACAACAACTGCAGCCCGATGCCATCACGTTGGACGTTTTGATGCCGGGTGGCAGTGGTTTCGAGACGCTGGCAGCGCTGAGAAAGAACCCCGAAACGGCGAACATTCCCATCATCATCGTCTCCATCGTTGATCAAAAGCAGGTGGGGTTCGCTTTAGGCGCCGCCGACTACCTGATCAAGCCCATTCGCAAGTCTGTGCTGCTGGAGACGATCCGCAAGCATGTGCCCTATCAATACGATGATGATGCCGCCATCCTCCTGGTCGATGACGACCCAAAAACCCTGGAACTCCTCGAGGAAACGCTGCGCTTGGGCGGGTACGAGACCCAGAGTGTGCAAAGCGGCAAGAGAGCTCTGGAAGTACTCTCTTCCAAACTGGTGAGCGCAGTGATGCTCGATCTGCTTATGCCGGGCATGGACGGCTTTGAGGTTATCCGCCACATACGCCAGGACGCCACCCTGAAGCAGCTGCCCATTTTTGTGATGACGGGAAAGAGCCTGACAGCGCAAGAGTCTGCTCTGCTTGCGCGCGACACCCAGGCATTGCTGCTAAAAAATGGCTCCTGGCAGCAACAGCTCCTGGCTGAAGTGGAACGGGTTATTCAGGGCCGTAAGCTTGCAAGGTCCGCAGCGCAGTCATGAGCAAGATTCTCATTGCCGAAGATAATCCCGTTAATCGTGAACTACTTCGCGAGTTACTCGAGATACGTGGACACACAGTAGCGGAAGCGTGTGACGGCGAAGAAGCGCTTCGCGTCATTGAACAGACGCAACCGGACCTAGTGCTGCTCGACATCGGCATGCCGCTATTGGACGGCTTTGGTGTCATACGCAAGATTCGCGAGAATCCTCGCTTCGCGTCAATGCCAGTAGTGGCGCTCACTGCCTATGCCATGCAGGGCGATCGGGAAAAGATCTTGAAT
>QIAN01000438.1 GCA_003225005.1 Acidobacteriota bacterium
CCCCCATTGGCCTGCTGAAACATGCCCAATGTCTTCATTATCTCGCCCGGCAGAAATTCCCACCAGCTCACAAAGAGCAGAGCCGCGTCCTTGGTCTCGTCTGCGACTTGGGCGATTGCTCCACGTCCCGGCCCGATGTTGCCATCATGCCCGTTGAGGATGAAAATCTTGCGGAATCCGAGACGCGCAATGTTGCGCAGCACGTCGGCAAAGTACATGGTCATGACTTCCGGTCGAACCGACATAGTCCCACGAAACTGTGCCGTGTGCGCCGGACACTGTGTAAATCTGATGGTCGGAAAGAGCAGCCCGGCCGTCCGTGCCGCCACGCGCTCCGCGATTCCCGAGATGATGATGGAATCCGATCCAAGGGGATTGTGGGGACCATGGAACTCCAGGCTGCCGAGCGGCAGAATCGCGAGGCGACAGCGGGACACAACTTCCGCCACTTCGAACCCGACAGTATCCTCCAATCGTTTTGGCTTGACGGAACTGTTGTCGCCAGACACCTCGCCACTGACACCACCGACGATCCCGGGAAGGGCTAGTCCCGCTAGCAATAGATCCCTCCTTCTAATCTGCGTCATATGCGCTCTTCCTCAGAATTGCCTGAAGGCTAACGTAAGATTCCGGGAATTGTCCATGCTCATTTTCTTGGCACAAATGCTTGTCGCGCTCTTTGGGTTCACATATACCGAAACGTTTCAGCATGTGCAATGCATCGAGGTCAGAGACGATTTGATGCGCCGTGCGAGGAGCAGAAGTGGGATGGCTCCACCCCAAACCAACTCCATCATACGAACATACACGTGTGAATTGCGCGATCTCTGGCTGAACTCGAAACCAATAGAGAGAAGAGTTTCCTAATCCTGCGTCGAGCATCACCGTAGGAGAACCTTGTCCTATGCAGAGGATGTGGAGCCGTCGCTCCCGCCAATGTCGACCAGCTTTCCGGGTGGAGGATACATCCGCCGATCATGCGCTGACGCAATTGCCTGCCGAGTAGCCGGGCCCCCTCACGGAGGCCCAGCCCTCTAGGAACCGTGCGTGAAACTTTCGCCTCACACGGCTCGAGCACTCAAGAACGCCCCTCTGAAAAACAAGGACGCAGCCTGGTTCAAAAGCAAACCAAGACCTACGCGATACTGACTTGCGGGCCGACTCGCACTCCGAGGGAAGAATCCAGCTGAAGTGCGGGAAGCCGCACCAACGGCTTGCGCCGTCGTCATTTGCTTTGCTTCCTGCATCGGTTCCATAAACGGTCTCGAGTGCGAGACACCGGCGAAAAGTCTGCTCCGTTTCCGGCGACGTGATGTTGTCCCGAACAGGCGACGCAACCTCTATCTGCGCTATTACAGCGCAGCATTCGCTTCCTTTCGCGCTCCCATACCCACATCGCCATTGTCCGCCTCACGGCTTCCTACCCCACGTTTGTGGGGAACGATACGGGTTTACTCTGTTCCGCTGATTGGACATGTCAGGTAGTTTAGGTGCCCTCTGTACGCCGGCAGTGTTGTATTGCCCATGACGGAGGAGATAGAACCCTCCGTGCCCACTGCAAAAAGAGCGCCAAGCATCTTCCGCTCCCTTCGGGTAACGACGCTTACGAGAGTTTGCATCAGCTCACCATGCTACCAACCCTAGCCCCGATCCGGATCGATGCTCCCAGATGCACCGTTGCCTCGCGGTTCCAGTGCCAACCTTTCGGTTGCGGGATTCATTGTCAGAGTGCTACATAACAGGTCGTTGCCTTCCCGCTATGACTCCTAGGGTACACGTCATGGGAGACGAGGTCCGGACGGAAAGAGAACTTCTTCCGATGGACAATCACAATCAACAGCTTTACAGGTCGCAGTCTATCTGCCCGATTACAGGGCAGCATTCGCTTTTTCTCAGTTCCGCTATCCGCATCGCCATCGATCCGCCTTACGGCTTCACTACCCCATAGGGGAGCGATACGGACTTACCCTGTTCCGCTGACAAGACACGATAGGTTAGCCCTTCCCTGTGCGCCGGCAGCGTGATGTGCCCATGACCGAGGAGTATCGAGCCAGGGTACCCACTGCAAAAAGAGCGCATAGCATCTTCCGCTCCCCTAGTGTCACGACGCTTATGGGAATTTGCATATGCTGGCCATGCTATCAACCCTGGCCCCTGGCCACCTTGATGCTAGCAGCTGCACCATCCCCTCGCGGTTCCGATGCCGATCTCTCGATCGCGGGATACGTTGTCAGAGGGTTCCATGACGAGTCGTTACCTTCACGCCATGCCTCGTAGGGTAGTGCTGATGGGACAGCACGTCTGATGAATTGATCCTTTCTGCAGACAATCATCTCAGCAACTTTCAGGTCACAGCGATACAGCACTAGCGTTTCGAGGAAGTTGGTGAGATCGGTACCGATAAGTCGGCTTTTCCCAGAACGATCAGTGTACTCGACCGGCTACGAGTACACCTTTCGTGCTCTCCCTCATGTTGATTCCCATGCCGATTGGCACAAAAGACTGGCAGGATCGTTGCCGGTAGGCGCGCGGTGTCATTCCCACGATGGATCGGAACACCTCGCCGAAATAACTTTGGCTGCAGAAGCCGACGAGTTGGCTGATTTCCGCGATGGAGATTTCGTTATTCAACAGCATGTGTTGTGCTCTGGCAATTCTGAAACTGGTCAGATAGGTACAGAAGGTCTGGCCCACGGTCATTTTGAAGAACTTCATAAAATGCGAACAACTCATCGCGCAAACCCGTGCGGCATCCTGCACCTCGATCGGTCGAGCAAAGCTCGTCTCAAGAAGGTCAAAGACTGGCTGTAAGCGTTTCCTCCGGCGCTCCTGGTCAACGATCTCGCGGGATCCCAAATGACTCGTATAGTGCTTGAGCAGCAGGAACAGAATTGTATTCAAATAGGTTCTTATCGCCATACGATTGAGTTGGGCACTTGCTGGAAGTTCCCGGTAGATCTTCAGCATCAGATCAAAAACCTCTCGAGACAATTCCCGGGAAGTGGAGATGACGTGCGGGAAATTTGAGTCCTGGCATAAGAACGGGCTCAAGTAATGTTCTTCTTCTCCGGCACCCTTCCCAGACCGTATGATTTCGGGCTGGAAATTCATGGAGACTATCTTTGCTTCGACATTTGGTTTGTGCAGAACACGGTGGTAGATGTTCGACCCAATCACCACCAGATCTCCCGCCTTTGCAGGAAGGATATGGTCCCGAGCCTGGATCTGAATTCTCCCGCTGTAAACGTAGATAATCTCGAAGAACTCGTGACGATTCAGGCGCACAAACCTATGCCCTAAAGCTCTTTGAAAGCTGACATCAATGGGGAACGACCGATCAAAGGGGTAGACTCTCACCCCCTCAGCATCAATCCCGGGTGCAACAAATCTATAAGTCCCTTTCCAGGGAAAGTTCTCACGTTTCAAGGTTCTCATCGCCTCCAATCCGCACTCCAGATGCCAGTCGGTCTGGCAGATCGGTCGAGAAACGACGATACTTCTCCCACCCCATTTTTACGTAGTAAGCATACGCCAAAATATTCCGGAACCGCTGCCGATTTCTGCATATATCGAATCCAAAGATTTCGCGCATGACCTCATTGAACACCTCCCCCCTGCCATCGAGCAGCGGTGCAAAGGCTGCCCCACCAACTGCCCTATCCCAGTAGACCTTCGACGTTCCACGATTGCGCTGAGTTCACCCATGCAAGCACTTTTATTGAACCTCTGTGGAAATCTCAATTCGGATAGGGCACACCATTTTTTGCGATGCGGATCCAGTGGTCGGTAAAGGCATGATGCATGCCCGGGATCTGGACCTTTGGCATATGACACCCAACGCAATCCGCCTTGCCTACGCTGCACGCGACTGTGCGGTGGCCCTTTCCCGCGCTACTGCTTGAACTTTGCGAGTGGCAGCGCAAGCAGATCTGGTCGTAAGACGCGATGTCATGAATTAGGGGTTCATGCGGGTTGTGACACGTGACACAGGTTAACTGTCCGTTGGTACGACCCCAGCAACGGCTCTCCTCGAGTCGGAATGGCTGAAATCGAACCGTTGCCACGCCGTTGACATTCATCTGAACCACGTCTCCAAAGGTGCGATGGCACGCTCCGCAGAAATCCACTGAGGATGCTGCGTCCAGACTTCTTGGATTTAGAATCGATTTCTTGCCTTGGTCGATGTGTCCGGTTTTCATGGCCTGTACGTGTTTCAAACCCGGGCCGTGACAGGCTTCGCATGTCACTCCTGCAATACTCTGCTCCGGATCAAAATGATGGGCCGTCGTCGAGACGGTCGTGTGGCAACCGAAACACCGTTGAGCTTCTTCGGGCTCGAGCAGACGTCCCAGGGCTCTTTCCAACTCCGCGGGTGGCAAATGCGCGTGTCCGGTCGTGAGGTCGAGATCCCCAAGTTCGGCGTAGTAGCTGACACGACTTTCGAACCAATTCCCGGCCACTTTGTAGATGTAGGTGTGACCGACGACTCCTTTTCCGAAAGCGAAAAGGAGAGGCCGAGAGATCGAGGAACGCTCGTCACGGACGGAACCAAGAACTTGGTCTCCGCTGCGGAGAATCTCATAGCGGTAGGGCAGCTGCTGAAAGGTGAGCCTCTTGTGTCCGTCCAGAGTTTCCGCGTCCATGGAACGAGTGGAGGCTCTGGCCATTTCCGTCAAGCGTTGAGAAGCGGCCGTCGCGAAATGGCATTTTGCACATTCTGCCGTTCCTGCATATTCGTTGCGTGATGCGGCTCCCTTGGTAGGCCACCAAGCCATATCTTCCAATCGGTCCAGGGTGCTCAGCGAAATGGGTGTCCCGCCTGCCTGCTGGCTCTGCGTCAGGGGCACACGCCCCTCCTCGGCTGAACTCGCGGCGAGCCAAATGACCGCGATAAGACATCCAGCCGCCCGCATCATTTTCTGCTCTCCAACCGTGTGCCACAGGGAACCACAGATTTCTCGCTGCCGCAAGAGAGTGTTGCTCTAGTGTGGTCCGTCTGAGACTGCATCAGTTTCTTGATCTTTTGACAATGCGCCCATTTTCCCCACCGTAGGGGCCTCGTTGGTCAGAGCTCGTGCGCGTGCCATCTCGGCACTGGCTTCGACGCGGCGCCCGGCTTTCAAATATGCACGGCCCAGCTGGTAGTGATAGCTGCCGCTCTTGGGATCAAGGGCAATCGCTCGTTTGAGGACGGTGATCGCGCGAGGTTCGGCGGGAACCTGGAGGTACGCTCTTCCAAGAGTTGCGAGCAAATCAGGAGCGTCAGGGTTATGCTCGACGCCCTTTTCAAGCACCTGGACAGCACCTTGCACGTCGGATTGATCCAGCCGAATCTCGGCCAAATCCTTGTATGCCGATGGATTCCCCGGCGCGATCTCAATTTCTTTCTCAAACTCTGTGGCAGCCAGGTCGAGCCGTCCCTGTTGTCGATTCAGTACACCAAGATAATAGTGTGCGAAAGGGAGACTTGGGTTCTCGGTGGCACGCTTGAGTTCTACAGCCGCGTTATCGAGCTGACTTAGTGCCAAATAGGCTTTGCCAAGCAGCAAATGCAAGTGGGGCGTATCGCCTCCCGCTTCGATCATTCGCTGGAAAACTCGGAGCGAATCGTCAGTGCGTTTCAACATTCCGTAACTCGTACCTAGCATGAACAGGTATTCGAGGTCGTCCTGTTCGGCGATCTGAATGGGCTCGAAAGCGGCGATAGCGGCGTGGAAATCGTCCATCATGAAGTCGCAGATGCCTTTCAGGTAGCGTGCCTGGAGGTTGTTGGGGTCGGAGGAAATGACGTCGCCAAAGTTCGACGCAGCCAGTTTGAATTGGTGTTTACGAAAGTAGCCGAGACCAAGATTAAGGCGAATCCCGGACACGTCGGGCGCGAGAGCCTTAGCTTTGAGGAAAGCCGAGATGGCCTGATCGAACCTGCCCGTCCGGAGATACACGACACCCAGGTTGGAAAATAACGAGGCAGAGCGCACACCGAGTTTCAGCAGCCGCTGAAAGTCATGCTCCGCGGCCGCATACTGGCCCTCGGCAAGGGCGCGTTGTCCGTGTTCGGCGATAGTTTTGGGATCGTCGGAAGATGCTTGCTGAACGCGCGGCGCCGTTCTTGCCGGAGTCTGAAATGGCTGAGATTGACATAGCCCCCGGCAAAACAGCACGGTGAGGATGCCCGTTGCGAGAAACTTTTTTATGTGCGGCACGTCCATCGCGGTGACGAATTTAAATCCGGATTGTGGTTTTTTGTTGCCCCGCGTGCCGTCATACCCAGGCCGAGCAGCAGCGTTGGGACATGTTGGCGGCTGGACCATACAAATCGGAGTACACAACTACTACATCCATTGCACGCAAGGTTCAAGTGGAATCTCGAAGCGTTAGCACGGTTTTTGCGTATTCCTGTTCCCGTGCTATCGTGGCGGCGCCATGGCTTCTTTCCGCCGCGAGTTCTGCATCTTGGCAATACTTTGCTGTTTCGTTCTGCTGGTTGCGGCAATCGCATGGCGGCCCACGGGATTTGCGCAATCAGCCAAGGCGAGCATTCACCTTGAGTTCCGTCCGATCCCATTTTTGCTGGACAATTCTGAAACACTCCAAAAACATGCCCCCGAGACCATGGCCGGGGGCGTTGCCGTATTTGACTATGACAACGACGGGAACCTGGATATTTTTTTTACCAACGGCGCGGACATTGCCGACCTTAAAAAAACTTCGTCGAAGTACTCCAATCGGCTGTTTCGGAACAATGGCGACGGAACCTTCACCGACGTGACCGAGAAAGCCGGACTGGCCGGGACCGGCTATGACATTGGCGTGGCGGTCGGCGATTACGACAACGACGGCCACGAAGACCTCTTCGTCGCCGGCGTACATCACAACACGCTTTATCACAACAATGGCGACGGAACGTTCACAGACGTGACCGAGAAAGCCGGTCTGGCCAAACCCGACAAGGAGTTTGGGCCGCTTTGGTCGACGGGTGCCGCGTGGGTTGATGTGAACAACGATGGACTACTGGACCTGTTCGTTGTCAACTACGTGAGTTGGGATGTACATAAGGAACCGCACTGCGAGTTCGAAGAGAAGCCTGAATACTGTCATCCCAAATTCTACAAAGCGCTTCCCAACCAGCTATTCCTGAATAACGGGGACGGTACCTTTACGGACATTTCCTCCCGCTCGGGCATCCGCGCGCACCCGGGGAAGGGCATGGGGGTGGGCATTGCTGACTACGATGGAGATGGCCTGCCCGATATATTTGTCACCAACGATAAACTCTTCAACTTTCTATTTCATAACAAAGGAAATGCCCGATTTGAGGAGGTGGCGACCGAAACGGGTGTCGCTCTGCCCGAGCAAGGCAATGCCATCTCCGGTATGGGCGTCGACTTTCGCGATCTGAATAACGACGGCTTTCCTGACATTGTGCTAGTCGCTTTGCAGGACGAAACTTTTCCCATTTATCAAAACAATCGTGACGGTGGGTTCACGGATATCACGGCAAAAAGTGGAATGGCCTTGCTCAGCAATCCGATGTCAGGGTACAGCGCGAATATCGCGGACTTTGATAACGACGGTTGGAAGGACATTTTTGTGAGCCGCGGTGACGTGCAGTCGCTCGCCATGGCAGGCATGCGCAAGGTTGAACAGAACAATACTGTTTTTCGCAATCTAGCGGGCGCCAAGTGGTCTGCCCTGACGGAGGCGGCTGGCTTCACGGCGCAACCGCCGCGGCGGCACCGTGGCGCGGCGGTTGGCGACTTTAATCACGACGGGAAACTCGATATTGTCGTTACCGCCCTGTCCGCGCCCGCCGAACTGTGGATCAACGATAGTCCTGATGGCAATCATTGGCTGGAATTGGCCCTCGAAGGCACCAAAAGCAACCGCGACGCCATAGGGGCGCGTATCCGTGTTGTCGCCGGCGGCCAGACGCAGTTCAATTGCGTAAGCACCGCGTCCGGTTACGCTTCGTCGAGCGCCGCACCAGTACACTTCGGTCTCGGTGCAGCCAAGATGGCCGATGAGATTGAGATTCGGTGGCCATCTGGAATCGTGCAAAAGCTCAGGAATCTACAGGGCGACCGGATCATCCATGTGAAGGAATCACAGTAAGCCTTCCTCGTCTTCAGTGCTCCGGGCTACAATCCAACTCTTGACCGTGGCACTAAATTGCGGAGATCCAGCGATAGTTCTGTTACAAAAAATTGTGACCGAATTATAGACGCGGGCGAAGTACAGCTCATACTCTTCCGTCACTGCATCGGCACCGGGTTTCCGAATCAAATCTAAAAGGAGCTTGCTATGAGGCTTCGGTATTTGTTTCTGGCCAGTTTTCTTTTCGCCGGGTCGCTCTCCTTGTTGGCGGAAACTCAAGCCACAATTGTGGGCACCGTAACGGACCCGACCGGTGCCGCCATTCCGAACGCCAAGATCACCGTATCCAATCCCGCGGTGGGATTTACGCGCTCCTATCAATGCAGCTCGACCGGCGAATACACTGCTGCGCGCATTCCACTCGGAAGCTACGTGGTGACTGCTGAAATGTCTGGGTTTCAGGTGCTCAACCTCACCGGCATTACCTTGAATGCGGGTCAAACCTTGCGTGTGGATCTTCAGCTCAAAGTCGGCCAGGAAAATCAGCAGGTTACAGTGGAAGGGAACGCCACCAATATTGAGACCGATACAGCAGCCATATCCGGCGTGGTGGTTGGAAAACAGATAAGCGAACTGAGCATACCATCGAGAAACTTTGTCAATCTCGCTCTACTCATCCCGGGAGCGGCGCCCCTTGGCGGCGGCTTTGATCCCAATTCCGTAAGTGATCTCGCCACCGATACTCTTCCAGTCAACGGTCTGCCGGGAAATATGAACAACTGGGAGGTTGACGGGATTAATAACGTTGACCAGGGTTCCGGGAGCGATTCTCTTCAGATCTACCCCAGTCTGGACTCCATCGCTGAATTCAAAGTATCGACTGCGAATTACAGCGCGGAGTACGCGAAGTCTGGCTCGGCAATGATTGAAGTTGTGACAAAATCCGGCACCAATCAATTTCATGGCAGCGCGTTCGAGTTCGTACGTAATGACATCCTGAATGCCGACGACTGGTTTCTCCACCGCGCGGGACAGCCAAAAGCTCCGACCAAACATAACGATTTCGGTTTCACCCTGGGTGGTCCCGTGTATATTCCGGGTGTTTACAACACGAACAAACAGAAAACCTTCTTTTTCATCACGGAACAATGGCGCCGTTACCGCGACGGCACGATCTTGAATGCGAAGGTGCCATCGTTGCGCGAACGCCAGGGTGACTTCAGCGAATGCGATCCGAGTTCCCCAAATTTCAACCCGATTGTGGCATCAGGTTGCCAAATCCCAAACAATCCAGTGACCGGACTGCCCTTTCCCGGAGATTCTGTTCCCGTTGATCCGTCCGCGGCTACCTTGCTGAACGCTTTGGTCCCGTTGCCCAATAACGGCCCCATCACTTATACGAAAGCTCCTTCGTTACCCACGAACTTCCGCGAGGACGGCTTTCGTGTGGATCACAACTTCACCGACAAGGTACGTTTGTTTGTGCGATACACGCAGGACGCCTACCAACAGGAATTCGTGCCTACGCTTTGGACTTCGGCACAGTTCGGCACGGTGAAGACACCGCTGGACATTCCTGCGAAAAACGCCGTCCTGCATCTTACCAGTTCGCTCCGTTCCGACCTGCTGAATGAGTTTATTTTCGGCTTCTCTACTGACTACTGGACTGCCAATTCGCTTGTAGGAGCTGATTCTGTCTCCGGAACGATTGTCAAACCCGCGGGCTTCGGGATTGCGAGCATTTTCCCAGCGGCTGCGTCTGGCCCACTACTGCCTGCTATATCGGTGCAAGGAGGAGGCCCTTCATTTTCCGAAGACACGGGCTATCCGTACTCCTACGAGAATCCGGCTTTGACCTGCAAAGATAATTTCGTGTGGACGCGGGGCAAACACGTCTTTAAGTTCGGATTCTTCCTGCTGAAAGACCAACTGACCCACGTGGTTCCAAACGGTGGATTTGACAGCCAGGGAGTCTTGTCGTTCAGCGATTCTTCGTCCGTCACCACAGGGAATGCCTTGGCAGACATGTATCTGGGCAAGATAGGATCGTACACGCAAACTGGGGTGGTTACGAATGGCCAGCTCGTGGGCGGGTTTACGCGTGGGCATTACAGGCAAACGGACTTTGAGCCCTACGTTCAGGACGATTGGAGGATTTCGTCCAAGCTTACGCTCAATCTTGGGTTGCGCTACTACTTCGTGACTCCATGGGTGGACCATACCACGCCGACGGTGGCGTCGATCTTTATTCCCAGCCTGTACAACCCCGCAAAACAAGCACAGCTTGACGCATCCGGCAACATCATCCCTGGAACCGGGGCGAACTGGCTGACTTACGGCAATGGGTTGGTCGAGTGTGGCACGGAATCCATACCTAAGGGCTGTACAACTTTGCCTAAGCTCAACTTCTCGCCGCGATTTGGCTTTTCCTGGGACCCCACCGGAAGGGGGAAGACGGTTGTCCGGGGTGGCTATGCGTATACGTATGATACGAGCAACGCGCATATGACCGCGGCCAACCGCTACGGCGGTCCGCCCGTGGTAGGTACACTCTCTGCTTTCAACATCAACGGCTTCGCAAATGTGGTACCCGGGGCAATCGCGCCAGTATTCGCCACTGATCTCTTACAGCATCAGTCCTTGCCGCAGATCCAGCATTTCAGCCTGGGTATTCAGCGAGAGCTTTTCGACAAGAGCATCCTGACGGTGAGCTATGTTGGGACGATCGGTCATCACCTGCAGCGGTTCCGTAATATCAACCAGGTTCCGGTCGGGGCGGGAATCCAGAATGTACCATCCCTCGCCGGAACCCCGGGATGCGACGCCGCCGGCAACTGCGACGTGCAAGACATTTTGATAAACACGCTCGAACCTGCCATATTCTTCGCTCCCTTTCGCGGCTTTACTAACATTAATCGCGCGGAGGCGGAGGCAAGCTCAAACTACAATTCGTTACAGGTCGATTTCCGTCATAACGTGGGTCACAATCTCACCCTTCAGATATTTTATACGTGGGCGCACGCGCTGGATGACGTGTTTGGAGGAGGCGGAACGAGTTCCTCCCCAACCGGAATCGACGACTACGATACAAAAAGATGGTATGGCACCTCCTCGCTGAACCAGGCGCAAGCGTTTAGCATGAATTACGTCTACGCGATTCCGTTCTTTACTCATGCCGACAACCATTTCTCCCGCGCCGTTCTGGGTGGGTGGCAGCTTAGCGGAGTAACAACATTCAGCTTGGGCACTCCCCTGAACTTTACTTGCGGTCTTGCTGGTATGTCCAGCGGAGTAGGGGAAAACGTGCTATGCAACCCTCTCGGTAAATTCCGGGTGAACAAGGGAGTGACCGATGATCCTCAGTTCGGTCCGACGCCGACCTGGTTTGACCCCTCAACCATCGGCCAGATCACCGTACCGCAACTGCGCGCCGACAACGAACCGGGCATGTTTGGCTACCTAAGGAAGAGTCCAATCACTGGCCCCGGGCGCAATAACTGGGATATAGGGCTCACCAAGAATATTGAGCTCCCCTGGTTCGGCGGCGAACATTCCACCTTACAATTCCGGTGGGAGACCTTCAATACGTTCAACCACCCGCAGTGGAGCGGCATCAATCTGTTTTGCAGCCCTCTGACGGCTCCGGGAGCGCCTTGCAATGGATCCAACAACATTGGCAACGGAGAAGTGGCAAGCGATTTTGGCCCTCGCGTTATGCAAATTGGACTCAGGCTGGTTTTTTAGCGTCTTTTCAACAATGTCGCTGTGAACGAGTTCGTCTCTGAGTATGCCGTCGGGGACCTACTCGGGAATAGCACGAGCAAGAAGAAAGCCTCCTAAACGTCCACTGACCTGCAATACTACTTCGGCGCTCCAGGACAATGATCGAAGTGCGATCAAGATGGACAGTTGCCGGTTGCTGTGTGCGCGCTTTAAATCTCGGATGCCTGGCTTGAGATTCCGCGCGGTTGAAAAGGTTTAGTCATGCCAACCAAAGGAATCGGACCACCTGAGGTGGACCCGAAAGTTCGGATCGCGATTAGTCCTGGGACGGAGGTGAAAGAACTCCCCACGCCCGCGTTATTGATGGATTTGGATGGCATGGAGAGGAACCTGCTCCGGATGGCCAACTTCTTTCGGGACAGCGGCCCAAAGTTGCGCCCGCACTTCAAAGCGCATCAAGTCCTTTCGCTGGCTAGGAGACAACTGGAAGTCGGCGCCATCGGCTTGACCTGTGCACGCCTCGACCAGGCGGAAACACTCGTTCGGTCGGGAATCGATAATATTCTCATCGCCAACGAGATTACCGAAGCAATCAAGATCCAGCATTTCGTGGATCTGGCACGACGCGCGCCGGTGATCGTTGCGGTTGATAACCCGAAAGTTATCTCCGATATGGCGAGACTGGCAGGTGAATGGAAGCACGAGTTGAACGTCCTCGTAGATGTGGATGTGCGGCTAGGGCGTTGCGGGGTAAAACCGGGGGAAGCGGCTCTTTCTCTGGCCAAATTGGTCTTGGAGAGAGGCTTGAAATTCCGGGGTTTGATGGGATATGAAGGGCAGGTCGCACTTTCACCGGGACCTGAGAAAGATCAAGTCGTACATGAGGCTCTTAAGCGCCTTATTGATACGAAAGCGATGATCGAGCGTGAGGGCATTTGCGTTGAGATCGTCAGTTGTGGCGGTACGAGTGACTTTTCAATCGCTGCCAAGTACCCCGGCGTTACTGAAATTCAGGCGGGTTCCTACTTGCTGATGGACTGCACTTACAGCCCGTTCGCACCCGAGTTTGAACTTACCTTGACCATCCTGGCTACCGTAATCAGCAAGACTCCAGCCGAAAGACTCGTGGTGGACGCGGGATTCAGAGCGATGAGCGGTGAAAATGGACTTCCGTCCATCAAAGGGATCTCTGGACTGCGAGTGAAAGCACTCCATATCGAGCACACGGTGATAGAGATTACGGACCCATCGGTGGGCATTGAGGTCGGGGATAAGATTGAGATGTCGGTGCACTTTCTCGATCAGACACTGGGTCTTCACAGTCACCTTTATGGAATCAGAAGAGGAGAAGTAGAGGAGGTCTTAAAGATTGAGGTAGTTGCTCAATAGGGGGGGTATGGACAAGGAGAGGCAAGCGGCGAGTAGTCCTTTCGGATTGATGACAGTGAGTTCATGAGTCAGAAAAAAACGAGTCCGACGTTCACCACAGCCGTAGATTTCGACCAGCTTTTCCAGCGTGTCTCAAACTGGGGACGCTGGGGGCCTGGTGATGAGAAGGGCACTCTAAACTACCTCACACCGGAACACATTCGGGGCAGCGCAGCCTTAGTCCGATCGGGTCGGACCGTATCCCTTTCCTTGCCAATCAACACGCTTGCGGGGCCGGATAACCCGCGTCCTTCTGTGCATTACATGGTGAAAACCCATGACATCCGCCCTGAGCACGGCGAACCACGGTTTGCCGGAGATTTCCTGGGGAGCGAGCTTCATGGTGATTGCAGGACCCATGTTGATGCGTTATGCCACGTTGCTTACAAAGGGAAGCTCTACAACGGAAAATCCCCGGCGAGTGTTACCTCGCGGGGCGCAACTTTGATGGACATCACTGCTTATGCTCACGGCATAGTGGGGCGGGGAGTTTTGCTTGATATCCCGCGGTTCAGGAAGGTGAAGTGGCTGGAGCTGGGAGAGGCGGTCACTGCCGAAGAAATCGAAGCAGTGGAACGATTCGAGGGTGTCCGTTTAGGAGAGGGTGATATCTTTCTCTTTCGCACCGGACATCACCGACGGCGGCTCGAGTTGGGTTCCTGGAACAACGGATGTGACGGAGAGGGACAGGCTGGGCTCCATGTGAACGCCATGGTTCTGCTTCACGAACGCAAAGTGGCTGCCTTTCTGCCGGACGGCGATGGAGAGACTGTGCCCAGCAACGTCGAGGGCGTTCCCTATCCAGTTCATGCCCTGCAGATTGCTTCAATGGGCATGGCGTGTGCAGACAGTCTTCAGTTCGAAGAGCTGGTCAAGGTGTGCGAGGAGGAAAACCGGTGGACCTTCATGGTTGTGGCCTCCCCCCTGCGTCTTCCTCGGGGAACCGGCTCCCTCTTCAACCCCATTGCGATTTTCTAGAGATGATAGTCCACCACTGATTGCATGCCTCGTCGCCTGGGTTGAAACAGGAGAATGGAGAATAAAGGATGGGGAGATTAGATGAAAAAGTGGCAATTGTCACGGGTGGTGGTGTCGGCATTGGGAAAGCAATAGCTCGCTCTCTGGCTGCCGAGGGGGCCAAGATCGTACTTGCCGGTCGGAGCATGGAACGTCTGGTCCAGACAGCCCAAGAGACCGCGGCTTTGGGCTCGACGGTTGTTCCTATCCCCACAGATGTGACGGACGAGGCTCAGGTGAACTCTTTGTTCAAACGCACGATGGATCTTTTCCATCGAGTCGACATTATGGTTAATAACGCGGGTGCAACTGACGGCGGTCCCCTGAGCGAAATGTCGGTGGAGATGTGGGACAAAGTAATCGCAACGAATTTGAAGGGCCCCTTTCTTTGCACGCGTTCCGCGATGCGGATCATGAAGAGTCAGGGGGGCGGACGAATCCTCAATATTGGCAGCATTTCCGCCCAGCGCCCGCGGGTTAACTCCGCGCCCTATGCCTCAAGCAAATTTGGCCTTGTGGGACTTACCACTGTCACCGCGTTGGAAGGGCGCGAATTCGGAATTTCGGCCTGCTGTTTACATCCCGGAAATGTTCAAATAGAGAGCTCCGCTGAAGAGATTGGGGCGATCTGTGGGATCCCTGGGTATTCGTCCGAACCGATGATGAAGGTAGAAGAGATAGCTGAGGTTGCGACGCTGATGGCCTGTCTCCCCCCGCACATGAACATGTTCGAAGCAATCGTCCTTCCTGTGAAACAGGCTTACCTCGGACGTGGCTGAGGATTGTAGAGTTTTTTATCGTCCGGATCCGATTTTTATGCGGAAGGGCGCATTGCCAGAGAATGTCAAAAACTTCATGCCGGCGAAATCGGTCTTTCGTTGCTGCGTAACAAGCACGTTCAGGAGAGATCATGGGTCGTATTAAGCTCCGCAGTGGCGAGTGGTTCGAGCGGCGGGATGAAGTTGGAGTCCGACATCGAAGTACTTTGTCTACACTGGGCTTCGACCCGCAATTCGCCGCGGGTAAACCCATCATCGGTATCTGTAACCCGTCGAGCGAGTTGAATAACTGTGAGATGGGGCTGAAGGAGCTGGTTGAACCAGTGAAGCGGGGAGTCGCCCAGGCCGGAGGTATTGCTCTGGAATTTCCGACCATGGGATTGGGAGCCGAGTTTCTAAAGCCTTCCGACCTGCCTTATCGAAATCTGGCTTCAATGGACATCGAAGAAACTGTCCGGGGAAACCCGATCGATGGACTGGTTCTGTTGTCGGGTTGCGACAAGACAACCCCGGCGCAATTGATGGCCGCCGCGAGTTGTGACATTCCAGCGATTCAGTTAGCAGCCGGTCCAAAGGCCATTGGTTTCTGGCGCGGACAGGAAGTGAGCGCCGCAACCGACTTATGGAAAGCCTGGGATGATTTCCGGGCTGCCAAGATCCAGGAAGCCGACCTGCACGAACTAGAGCAATGTATTTCCTGCTCATATGGAACTTGCAACGAGATGGGAACAGCCTCCACCATGGCTACCCTTTCAGAAGCGTTGGGCATGATGCCCTCGGGCACCAGCGGCATCCCGGCCAATGATTCGCGCCGAAGAGTGGCTGCTGAAGCGGTCGGACGGCGCATTGTTGAGATGGTCAGTGAGAACTTGCGGCCCAGCCAAATCATGACTGAGGACGCCTTCCACAACGCCATTTACGTGCTCAATGCTATTGGAGGCTCGACCAACGCCGTCCTTCACCTGGTGGCCATCGCAGGACGATTAGGTATCACGCTCCCTTTGAGCGTCTTCGATGAGATCTCGCAGGCTACTCCCATGATCGTCAACGTCAAGCCCTCAGGCCGTTTTCTTATGGAGCATCTCCATCGAGCCGGCGGCTTGCCGGCCGTGATGCGCGAGATTGCTGACCTTCTCCACCAGGATTGCCTCACGGTTTCAGGAAAGGCTCAGCGGGAACATATTAAGACGGCTCAATGTTTCGATCGCAACGTCATCGGGTCTTTGAGCAAGCCAATCTATCCTTCCGGGGCATTGGTTGTCCTGAAGGGGAACCTCGTTCCTTCCGGCGCAATCTTGAAGGCTTCCGCCGCGACCGACCGACTAATGAACCATACGGGACCTGCCATTGTCTTCAATGGTTATGAGGAAATGTTAGCCAGAATCGATTCCGAAGATCTGGACGTTTCTCCGGAAAGTGTCCTCGTGATGCGGAACACGGGTCCTCGGGGTGTTCCGGGAATGCCGGAGTGGGGCGAAATTCCGATTCCGGTCAAACTGCTGAAGCAGGGCGTGCGAGACGTAGTGCGAATTTCAGACTCGCGGATGAGCGGTACCAGTTACGGGACGGTGGTCCTCCACGCAGCGCCGGAGTCCGCGATCGGAGGACCTTTAGCGGTCGTGCGAGACGGTGACATGATCAAACTCAGCGTCGCGGAGAGGCGTTTGGACCTTCTGATCTCTGAACAGGAGATGGCAGAACGTCTGTCACATTGGATTCCGCCAGTAAGCGAGCATTTACGGGGTTATCCGCGGCTCTACATTGATCACGTCCTGCAGGCGGATCAAGGTTGCGATTTCGATTTCCTCCGCCCCAGATCAAAGGAGGCGGTGCGTTTCGTCCCTCCGATTGTTGGCAGAACATAGCGTCATCTTTGAATTCTCCGTCTATCCGTAAAGCCGGGAGCCGAACTCGCGAAGATTCAAACTGAGAAAGACCTAAATTAAAGGAAGTCCCGTTATGCCAGAAGCCAAGTCGAAAGATCTGAGTGGTGCGATTCCAATTATTCCCACACCTTTCGACGCCCACGAAAACATTGATGAGGAGGCCCTCAGGCGGTTAGTGGAATTTGCCGTGAGCAAGGGATTTTTGGGGATTTGTCTTCCAGCGTACCTCAGCGAATTTTATAAGCTCTCCGACGAGGAACGGATTCAGGTGGTGAAAGTGGCCGTCAACCAAGCGGCTGGACGTTTGCTGGTCATTGCGCAAAGCAATCACGGTTCTTCGCGCGTGGCTTTGAAAACGGCGCAGACGCACGTTGAGAATGGCGCGGATTTGATTTCTGTCCTACTGCCACGAATGTTTGCCCTGAGTGATGATGACTTGCTGCGATACCTGAAACCGATTCTAAACGGGGTCAGCGTTCCTTCACTGGTTCAGGACTACCATCCGGGGGGGAGTACCGTCGGGCCCGGTTTCGTAGCCCGGTTATCGACCGAATGTCCCGGTTTTCGGTATCTGAAGTTGGAAGAGCCTGAGGTAATGACAAAATTGGTCGCCATCCGGGAAGCGTCCCAAGACAGGATCAAAGTGCTGGATGGCACCGGAGGCCTTTATCTATTGGAACTGATTCCGGCCGGACTCGCCGGGGTCATGTCAGGTCTCGGATTTGCAGATGCCTTGAATATCGTTTTCAAGCTTCGGGCGGCTAGCAGATATCAGGACGCTTCCCAACTCTACGAAAAGCTTTTGCCCCTCATTGTGTTTGGCGCACAAAACTTCGAATTGATACTTTACTGCGAAAAGCGACTCTTACACGCCAGAGGATTACTTGCGAGTGCGCGCTGTCGCGACGCTAGTATAGCGCCCGACCCTGATACCGTGCGTTACGTGGATGAGTTGAATGGACGCATCATGAGAGCCTTTCAAGACGCGGGTTTGTCCGCCGAGATTTAGGGTTCGGGAATCGGAAAGAATCGTAGGATCTGGGGCGCAAAAATCGACAGACGGGTGGGAGAATCCATGAGAAAATCAAGGCCCTTACTTAGCGTCGTAGTCGTCTTCATCGCGGCCACCTTTTGGGATGCACCTCCTCTCGTCTCTCAGCAGCCAACTGCTCAGCAGAAGCAGCAATCCTCCGGCCAAAATGAGCCGCACCCGAAGATAGGCAAGCGGACGCCCCTCGTCCAAGGTGCGGGGAAAGCGCTCACTCCCGTTCGCGCCCAAGCCGCCACGGAGCCGCTGCGCGTGAATCCTGCCAACCCTCGTTATTTTACGGACGGGTCCGGGAAGGCAATTTATCTAACGGGCTCACATACATGGGCGAACTTGATGGACCGGGGCACGCTGCACCCGCCTCAGGTACGGTTTGACTATCCTGCCTATATGAAGTGGATGGTGGCGCACAATTTCAACTTCATGCGGCTGTGGACGGCGGAACTGCCGGATTCCGCGGATACCAATGACGTGGATGAAAACACCGTAGCGCCTCCCTGGAAGTGGCTGAGAACCGGTCCCGGCCGGGCTAACGACGGTGGATTGAAATTCGACCTCACCAAACTTGACCAGAGCTATTTTGACCGCATGCGGGCCAGGACGATTACGGCCGGCCAAAACGGTATCTATGTTTCCGTCATGCTCTTCAATGGCTACGAATTGCAGTTTGAAACCAATTCGATCGATGGTGATCCGTATCGGGCTTCCAACAACATCAATAATATTGATTGTCCGGCGAACTGCCCCACCGACAACTCGCAGATGTCGGATGAGGTCTGGAACATTGAGAAGACCTACATGCAGAAGGTCATCGACACCGTAAATGATCTCGATAACGTGCTGTACGAGGTTTCGAATGAATCGGGCAGCCCATTTTCCGACCCATGGCAGGCCAAGGTCATCAGCTTCGTCAAGCAATACGAAGCCACCAAGCCCAAGCAGCATCCTGTGGGGATGACTTTCCAATGGAAGGGAGGATCTGATCTAACCCTCTACCGCAGCGACGCCGACTGGATCTCAGCGGGAAGTCACGTGCCGCCTTCCGACGGCACCAAGGTGATCATCAACGATACCGATCATGCTTATGGTGCCGGGGAACTGAAACACGATGGTGGGAAAGGTCAGCGCGCCTGGGTTTGGGAAAACTTCACTTCGGGTAGCAACGTGGCGTTCATGGACCCTTATCTGGTGGTCTGGCCAGGAAGAAACGCTCCGGCGGGAAAGACGGCAGATCCGCGCATCGGAGTGGAACCGGATCCCTTCTATGCTCCGATCCGTGACGCGATGGGAGTGACGCTAACCTATGCCAATCGCATGAATCTGGTGGCCATGACCCCGCAGCCGTCATTGTGTAGCACCCATTTCTGCCTGGCCAACCCCGGCACAGAATATCTGGTGTATCAACCCTATGCTGGGCACTTTAGCGTGAACCTTGGGGCAGGAACCTACCACTATGAATGGCTTGATCCGACCTCGAACCGGATCACTTCCTCCGGAGTACTTTCAGTTTCAAAAGGGGATCACACATTCACCCCAGCATATAACGGTGACGCGATATTGTACTTATCTCACGAGCCCAATCGGAAAGCGGAGCTCGGAAGTTCGCCGCCGTCGGCCCAATGAGTTGTTCCAACGGAAAAACCGCCCGCTCCCAGCAAACCTTGCTCTTGTCTTACGCTTCTTGTGCGCCGACAGGTGTCTGCGGTTGGCCGACTGGCCGTCGGCTCGTCGCCCACCCGCCGATTGCAGCCAGCACTATCGCAACCGTAACGCTTACCATCGGGATCGTGAAATCGTCCGCAGAATTGGTTACATGGCCTACTGCCCACATCGCGAAGGCTCCTACCAGTGAGCCGAATCCGCTTAGCGTGCCGGCCGCGGTCGAGACGTTCGCGCTGGAAACTTCTTGAGCCATGGTCAAATACATGGAGTTCCATATTCCTAGACCCAGGTTCACTGCGACAAGAGCTGTAACCGCTCCCCAAGCCGTCGCGACAAACGGAACCATGGAGCATCCACCCACAAGAACGGTTGCCGAAATGAACACG
>QIAN01000439.1 GCA_003225005.1 Acidobacteriota bacterium
AATGCGACCAAGGCGCATTGCTTGATCACATCGCTAAGCAGCTCCGGATCGCTTAGCTGATACACGTACACGTTCAGGCCGGCATATTCCGTCGCGGCGAGCGCATATTGCTTCCTTACGCAATCAGCGCGGTCCGCGCAAAGGCCCTTTGCGATCAGCAACTGCTGGATGCTGTGGATCAATCTACTGGCCTCAGTCTGGCCGGCCTCCGGTGGGATACGCGGCTCCGTTTGCGCCATGCCCCCGCGACCGCAAAGGGCGACGAGCGAGATGAGGACGACTAGTCTTAGCAGACGCATATTTATTTCTCCGTTTCTTCTACGACACGCACTTGCGTAGCCTTCTCTCCGCAGAGCGTCAAAACCTCGTCGACGGCCAGGCCCTTGGGGATGTGGTGGGCGATGAACAGTATCGTGGCCATGCCCCGCAGCTTGTTGACCGTCTGTGCGAAACGGTCGGCGGTCTGCGGATCGAGGCTGCTGGTCGCCTCGTCGAAGACAAGAATACGCGGGCGCTTGAGGATTGCACGGGCAATCGCGAGGCGTTGCTTCTGCCCACCCGACAGGCCGACGCCGTGTTCGCAGAGTTCGGTGTGGTAGCCCTGCGGCATTCAGTCATTGGTCTCTCTCTTCCCAAATCGAATTTGGATGTTGTGTGCGATCAGCCTGGGACAGTCTCGAAGGAAGCGCCATACGAAGACCTGCGATATCGATGAAAAGGCAAACATGACACTGCCTAGGCTGGCATGGCCAAAGCGGCTTTCGAGAATGAATTTCACCCCCGCCACGCCTCGGCCTCTTGAGTACACCAGGTCGTCAGGAGACGTATCGAGGAAGAAAAAGGGAAAAAGGATTCCCAGTAACACCAGAACAATTACGCCGAGAGGCATCGCAATCAGAGACGACCAAGGCAGCCTTCGAACCGGCACACGAGGCGAGCGTATTAACGCTAAAACAGTGAACACGGGCTGCATTAACCACATCAGCGCACCAAAGGTACGCGTAAATTCCGGCGCAAAAGACAATCGAGCAAGGCGGTCTAAGGGTGTATGCGAGAAGGAATCCAATCCCTATATAAGGAACATAGCCGAGGAAGGTCTTGTTCCAGGCCTCTTGAGCTCTAGCGACATCACCGGGCACGTAACTTGGGTTCGCCATGGTGTTCCTAGTTCTCAAATGTGACGGATCTAGCTTTGCTTCGACTAACGCCCCTGTATCCCGGGAGCGTTATCACCATTCTCTATAATTGAAATGACTTGCTCGAAAAGCTGCCGAAAGGCTACAACGCCGAAATCGCAGCGCCACGTAGAAGCCAACACGATCGCCACTGCTTAGATAGCTTCGCAGAAGTCTGGGTATTCATTTGATCTACTCCCAGATGAAATCGTTCTTAATTGACCATGAAGCTGCGAACAAGGCTGACGAGATCAGAGTTGATTTTCGTCAAGTCCCGCATCTGTGAGCAGCGGATACGATACTTGATGTACACCCGGTTATCGACGTTGCTTGTTACTGCGCAGGCGGAATGAGACTGGGGTTCATCTACTTTTTGCTTCGGCTGCAGGAGGTACTCCAAGAATAACTGCGCGTCAGTGTCAGGGAATACATAAACCCCTCTGTATTTTTGATCCGGGAATATTTTCGTGTCATACACGCGCATTCCATAAAACAAGTAATTCGTCTTCGTCATTAAGCCTGCTGATTCTTGACTATCCCTTCGTTGACGAACATATTCGGCAAAGTTGCTGAACCACAAAACTTTTATCGAGACTTCCGTAAAGAGAGGTATCGCCTGCTCGCGGGGCAACAAGGCCCCGGGGGTCATCGCAGGAAGGCCTACTTTGATCACCAGAGTCCCCGATTCGGAGCCAGATTTGGACTGGATGTGCGAGTAGTACGCCCGGGGGATGGACCAGCGTTGCGCGTAACACTGGCGCGTTTCCTCTTTGTAGAAATCACGCTGCCGGGAAAACGGTTTATCGAGAGGTCTGAAACACTGCGTGACCGCCGTCAAGTCCATGCTCTTTTGGTCCGCGGCGCCAGCAACATTTAGTGCGGTGAGCGCACCTACGACCAGTACGATCCGTACTGCAGCCAAAAGGAAAGGGGGGCGGAGTAACATTTTCGATCCTCTAAAATTCAACTAGGATTTGGAATCGCTAACAGCTGCAACGCCAACGTGAACAAAGCAGGAAGGAATTGACGTCGGCGCCAGCGGCACCGTGGCGCAAGGAACGCGCTGGCTTCGAATCGCTTGCTGCTAACCACAACCTCTCCTTCTCTCGCTCCCTCCGCTCTGCAACGGCCACGATGCCTCCGAGGTTCCGCCCAACAGAGTTGATAGCCTGCCCCAGCGTTCTCATTTCGCTTGCGGACTGCGTGAACGATTCGGCTTGTGCGAGCGCCGTCTTCATCGCTTCGACGCAAGCCATTCCCGTCCCATTTGCATGCGGTCATAACAGAACTGCGCGAATGCTTGCTCCTTCTGAGCCAATGTGAGTGCAGCGTTTCCAAGCTGGTCGTACAGCTCGGTGATACCAGTCATCCAGAATGAAGAGACTTGCTTGGTGTATTCCGAATATTCTTTGAGCGTGAGCGTGATGCTCATGGCTTATGGGCTCCCTTGCTTGAGAGGTAAATCGTCGGAAAATGACGCAGCGCAAACAATATCGCGTAAAGCAACAACGCAACGCTGGACACCATTACGCCAGCAATAACGCCTAGCCATAGCGGGGACGTGCTTACGCTGTGCAGAAGCTGCTCATTAAACATCCCGCCCTCAAGGTCGCTTGGCGTTATATCGAATAGCAGAGCTAGCATGACGACTGCAGATCCGGCAACAATTAATGAGCATGTGAAATAAAACCGTCTTTCTCTAATCCGTTGCCAATTTGGCCGCAGCGGTTC
>QIAN01000440.1 GCA_003225005.1 Acidobacteriota bacterium
AAGTGTTCGACGGTTCCCATGATGTTGCCGGCGGGAATTTGTTGGGGCGTTGGCGGCATCAATTCGGCGGAGACTCGGACATTCAGTTGCAAGGTTATTACGACCGGACTTCGCGCTTTAGCCCCCAGCTCGACGAGATTCGCAACACGTTCGATTTCGACTTTCTCTACCACTTCAAGATCATCTTAAACCAGGACATCCTGACGGGTGTAGGCGCGCGGTGGAGTCCAGATACTATTATCCAGCGCTTCGACACACTTGATTTTGAACCGCACCAGGAAACGGACAGTATATACAGCTGGTTTCTACAAGACCGGATCCCTCTCGTTTCGAACCGGCTCTGGCTGACACTCGGTTCGAAGTTTGAACACAACAATTACAGCGGATTCGAATGGCAACCCGATGCGCGCCTGTTGTGGACACCGACGGAACACCAGTCCGTCTGGGCCGCGGTTTCGCGCGCGGTGCGCACGCCGTCGCGTCTCGATCAAGACTTGCAGCTCACCGACTTCCTGGTGGCAGATCCGCCGATTCCTATCTTCCTGCGAGTTGTAGGGAGCAAGCAGTTCGTCTCCGAAAAATTGATCGGGTCCGAAATCGGGTACCGCACACTTGTCGCAAAAAACTTGTATCTGGATCTCGCGGCGTTTCACAATGACTATGACGATCTCTACGGGTACGGGCCAGGTTCCGGCTTTGTAGAAACGTCTCCGCCGCCAGCGCACTTGATTCTGCAGTTGCCTCTTGCGAACGCCCTAAGGGGTTCGACCTACGGCGTGGAAATCGCGCCTGATTGGAAACCCTTCGACTGGTGGGATCTGAAGGGTTCTTATTCCTACCTGCACTTGAAGGTACGCGACAAAGCGGGCTTTACGGACAACCTCAATACGGTTTCCGACAACGGTTCGAGCCCGCACCACCAGTTTGTGCTTCAATCGCTGTTCACTCTTCCCAAGAAACTGGAACTCGACGCGACCGTTCGCTACGTTTCGATTCTTCCGGCGCAGATGGTGGACGCGTACACGACAGCCGATGTCCGGTTCGGCTGGCGGCCAACATCCGATTGGGAATTGTCCTTGGTTGGACAAAACCTGATGCAACCCCAACATGCGGAGTTCGGGGCCGACGTGAATACGATCGTGGGCATCCGGAGAGCTGCATACGTAAAGATCACGTGGAAACGGTGATTGCGAACGCAACCATGGCCAGGACGAATTCGAACTGCAGTTCTCAATGCAACGGCCAAGGCGTCGAACGCCGGCTTTGCCGGCGGCTCTTAGCCCTTTGGTCGATTGCCGCGCTGGGGTGTGGTTTCTTTGCCGGGACGGCCCTGGTCGCGCAACAGCCGAAGCCAAACGAATATCAGGTGAAAGCGACCTACCTTTACAACTTTGGAAGATTCGTCAAATGGCCCGAAACCGATCCAGCAGGAAAAGGCGATTCCTTCTCTGTTTGTGTCCTCGGACAGGATCCTTTTGGACCGGTTCTCGATTCCACCCTTGCCGGTGAAGCTTTGGATGGCAAACCGGTCGTGCCGCGCCGACTTTCAAAGCCACAAGGCGCGGGAGAATGCCGAATCCTCTTTATCAGCACAACGGAAGAAAAACACTTGAAAGAAATTCTGACGGCGGTAGATGAAGGCGGCGTACTAACGGTCAGCGACATGCCCGGCTTCACGCGGCGAGGCGGGATGATTCAATTCGTTCTGGAGGGAGACAGAGTCCGGTTTGAAATCAATCTGGCGAGCGCGGAAAACGCCAGACTCGTCATGAGTTCCGAGTTGCTGAAGGTTGCGACCAACGTCAAACGGAACGGCCGATCGGGAGACTGATGCAAATGCCGATGGGCCGCGCCAATTCGATCTCGCGCAAACTGACCTGGATGAACATGCTGGTCAGCGGCGCGGCCCTTTTGCTAGCCTGCGCATCGTTTATCGCGTATGACGTAGTGAGCTTCCGCGCGAGTATTGTCAGGAATCTTTCCACACAGGCTCAGATAATCGGTTCCAATAGCATTTCCGCTCTGATCTTTAACGACCAGCAATCCGCGGAAAATACCTTGTCGGCGCTGAAGGCCGCCCACAACGTTACGTTCGCCGGGATATACTCCGTAGATGGCAAACTGTTTGCGTCGTATTCACGAGGCGCAGACGCGCGGGTGCCGGCGATTCCCCCTTTTTCTTCCGGGCAACTGGAAACGTACGCCTTCGAAAACAAAAATGTCGTGCTCGTTCGTGCC
>QIAN01000081.1:0-4556 GCA_003225005.1 Acidobacteriota bacterium
CAGAACATTCTTCCCGTACTGAGTTACATACAGGTCGGGAAAGCCATCATTATCGTAATCGCCCCAGACGCAACCCAAGCCGTAGGCGTTGCCGGGTATCCCGGCTAGTTCCGTAACATCGGTAAAAGTTCCGTCGCCGTTGTTGTGGTAGAGAGCATTTCGCGCCGAGACGCCTCGCTTGTACAGATCACGACCGTTGACAAAATAGATGTCCGGCCAACCGTCGCTATCATAATCAGCCACGCACACGCCAGGACCAGCCTCCTCCAGAATCGTCGAAGTCCCGCGGCTCCCCTTGTAATGCACAAAATGAATTCCCGCCGCTCGAGTAATATTGCCGAACTGCACAGAAGAAGACGCCCGTGCTTGAGGCGCCAACCTCTGCGGAATATTGGACAAAGGCTGAGTGAAAATCAGCAACGCGCCCAGAGCAGGAAGTACTTTGACCATACGCCTCGGTGCACAAGACCGCGGTCGAGGTTCATGCGTCGGCGGCACAGAGAGTTTGCTTACCCACATTAGGGTTCAGTCTCGACTTGCGGAGATCCCATAATCACCGCCTGATCGTGTTCAAGAGAGCTTCGCCGCAGGTCCTGCGAGCGCGCCAGCGCCTTCTGTGCAAGTTCGACTTGGCCCAGTTTCCGGTAAGCCAAATACAACTGGTAATGGACGCTTCCGTAATGGTCGAGCGGAGCCGCCTTCTCGAGTTTCGGGACCGCATTGGCAAACTGTCCTAGGCGCACGTACGCGGTGCCCAACAAACTGCTGGCGTCAGCCAAATCCGGTTGTAGTCGGAGCGCGCGCTGTAAATACGGCAGCGCCTTTTCGTTCTCCCGCTTCTGCACGTACAAGCGTCCCATGAGGTAAAGCGCGTGGGTGCGCGAAGGATCGAGCGCCAGTGCTTTCTCCAGCTCACTCTGTGCATCGTCGTCAGCCTGGTTGTCGAGATAAACCTGGCCGAGCGCTTCGTGAAGTTCTGACTCATTAGGACGCAACTGCAAGGCCGCCTGAAGCTCCTTGAGGGCGTCGTCGAGATTCTGGCGAAGGGCGTAGCCTTCGGCGCGCAATTGGTGAGCACGCCAGGAGTTGGGAAACGATTCCTCGAGTCGCGCGTACGATTCGGCGCCCAGGGCATGGTATGTGCGCGCTAGCCAGTAGCTGGCCTCTGCGTTCTCATTACTGACGCCATGCACTTGCGCTAACGCCTCAGCGGCGGGCTCGTATCGTTGCAAGGTAAGGTACGTCTTTCCCAGCAGCAACCGCTCAGGGTTTGCCAGATGCTTGTGGGTTTGCAGCGAATCTGCGCAGGCCGCGTAGCGATGGGCATGGCAGGGATCCTGATTCGCGGGGCCTCCCGCAGCGCTGTTCGAGGGTTGTTGCCGTCCGAGGAAGTCGGCCTGGAAAGCCTTCCATTGGCGGTCTGAAAGAGCATTTTCACCCGTGGTGGAGTAAAGGGCCGCTAACAAAAAATGCTTGGCTGATCCTTCCGGGTCGCCCTGCACATGCGCTATGGAAGCCTTTGCGGACTCTTGGGGGAGTTCGATGGAGGGGAACCCTCGTTGCACGGCCATGAATTCGGGCGAAATTTCCCAGACTTTTCCAAGAGACTCAAGCACTGCTGTAGCTTGACCCCTGGCCAGTTGCAGATTTGCCAAGCTAAGCCATGCCTGCTCATTGCTCGAATCGAGCTTAAGCTCGAGGTCAAACTCTGCCTCGGCTTCTTCCAATTTCGCCGCATGCAAAAAAGCCTGGCCCAGCGATGTATGCAATCCGGACTGCCGGGGCTCGGCGTCGAGCGCCTTCCGGTATTCCTTTATTGCATCTTCCCAACGGCTGCGCTGAAACAAGAGATCACCGAGAAAGCGATGTCCCCAGGCCGACTCACGGTACAAGTGGGCTCCCCGATAGGCCAGACGAGCCGAAAGATCCAGGTATTCGTGCCCGAGTTTGAACCACGCCTCAGCCTTGTCGGGATCAAGGACCGCGATCTCGCGAAACTCCTCAGCCGCACTTCGAAAGTTTTCTTGCCCCAAATAACACGAAGCCAAGGCCTGGCGTGCCTCGCGGTTCGAAGGATCGAGCTTCAGTGCCTGCTGAAGGAAAGGAATGGCCTTTTCTGGAGAGCCTAATTTAAGGTAGTCCACACCCACAATCACGGTGGGGCCGAGCAGGTTCGGTCTTTCGCGCAGAGCCTTCGATAGCTGGCGCACGGCCAAGTCGTATTCAAACAAGCTCTGATAAGCGAGACCCAGGTTAACTTCAGCCTCTACTAGGCTTGGATCAAGGGCCAGAACCTTTTTGAATTCTTCTGCGGCACGAACAAACTCCCCCCGACGAGACCACTAACGATATAAAGACGATCGCTTTAACCCAGGGCATTTCGCGCCATACAAACATCCAGTCAGGAAGACTCCGGCGGAAATATACAAGCGGCGGAATTGAGGACAAAAACCTCACTGCCATGTTCCGCGAGCACATAAAAATGTTTCCAGGACGAGGATACCAGAGGAAAGACAATAGGCAGAACAGACTGGAAAAGAAGTAAGCGCCCGGGCGAGCCTACGCCCGCCCGGGCGGCCAAAGTTAGAAGGTCATCCTCAATCCAAACTGGATGAGGCGTGGAAGATTGTATTGAGCGGTCACCCGGCCAAAGTCGCCGCCGCCACAACAGCTGGTATTGGGCGGACTAAATTGCGGATGGTTGAAGCCGTTGAAGAACTCGGCCCGGAACTCGACACCAAGACTGTCCTCCGGACCAAACTTGGTATTCTTAAAAAGGGCAAAGTCAAAGTTTTTCGATCCGTCACCCCGAATATTTGGCTCGGTGCGAATACGGAAGTGTCAAACCACCGTGTGAGCCGGTCTTGTAGAGAACCGGAGGTCAGGTGCGACACGCCAGCCCTCGCCGCCCGGGCACAGCCTACGTTGGGTATGCCGGAATTGCTGAGAGGACCCGGACAGCCTCCGATGATGATCGGGAAACCCTTCTGGAAAGTAATGATGGTATCGACTCCCCATCCGCTGACTAGCTTATTGGCGACTCCGCTCCAGTTGTTTGCAAACTTCTTGCCCCTGCCAAAGGGCAGGTCCAGAACGGAACCCAGCACCAGGCGCTGTGGAACATCGAAGCCATCCAGGCTTCTCTCGTGTCGAAGGTCGTAAGCATTGCCATCGCCCCAGCCCGGTGAGGCTGCTTCCAGCCAATTGATTTCCGAGTTGGTGTTGTCGATGAGTTTGGAGACGGTATATGCGGCCAGAATGTTCGCGCCCGCCGAGAAGCGCTTCTGTACCTTCTCCTGCAGGGAGTGGTAACTGGAATCACGGTTATCGGGCTCGGTGACAGCCACATCGTCATACTGCGGATATGGCAGAAGTAACTGAGCTCGCTTTACGGTCGGATTGGTACCAACACCACCAGATTGCACCGGCCCAGTACAGACCGCTGGAGGGGCGCAATTCCCGGCGAACGGGTTGGCAACCTGGGCGGTTAGGAAGGCGATCTGGGCGTACGCCGCGGGGTTCGCAATCGGATCGGCGGCACCGGTCGGCAGAAACTGTGGCTGCAACTGGTTGAGGTCCTGCGTATGCATGGGCAGGTGCGTGCCCTTTGACCCGGCGTAGGCCACGTCAAGCAGCAGATTGCCGGCTAGTTGGTGTTGGATGTTAAGATTCCACTGTTGTGAGTAAGGCGCTTTTTCCCCAACCAATGGGGCTGAAACGCCATTCCCTTGTACGTTGATCAAGGCCTGGTCCCTCCCGAAGGGTGGAGTGATTCCCGTTGGGAACGGATTGAACAACGTATTCTTGGGGGTCACGCCATCCGCCTGCGCTGTAAGCCAAGTGGTATTGAAACTATTGATAAAGAGGTTGTGAGGCGCATCGTCCCAGCGGATGTCAGGCGAGACGTAAAAGATTCCGTAGCCGGCTCGGATAACGGTATTTCGCGCAAATTGATACGACACCCCAATACGCGGACTAACATCGTTCCACGGATCGTAGGCCGAGCGGCTGTGATGCTGCGAAGAGTGCACCAGATCAAAGGCACCCTTTACATCCGGCATGCCCGCTTGGGTTCCAATTGGGCTGGTTTCGTTCGGATTAAAAACAAGAATCCGGTCAAACCGCTCTGTCCAGTCTCCCTGCAGGTCGACGCGAACTCCAAGGTTCACGGTAAACTTCTTGGTAACCTGGAAAGTATCGCCGGCGTACAGCGCAAGATATTTAATCTGGTCGGCCGTCCTCGCAGGCTCGGTCACGCTGTCGCCGCCGGCCCCGTATCCGAGCAAAAAGGAAGCAAACCCATTCCCCCCTGCTGCAGCGTCAGCGCCCGGTGTGCGGCCGGGACCGCCGTTTTGAGGGTTGGCCCCCGTCATATTGGCATTGAAATGGAAAAAGCCCGCAGGATCGTTGCTCTCGTAGTAGTTGTTGCGGAGCAGACGGAATTCGCCGCCGAATTTGAGGTTATGCTTTCCCACAATTTTCGAGAGCATGGGAGAGAAGCTGTACGTGTCATCCCAAGCGCCGATGCCGCTTCCGGTTCCTTGCGAGCACCAACT
>QIAN01000081.1:4622-6946 GCA_003225005.1 Acidobacteriota bacterium
GATGCAGGTCCAGAATCGTTTTGGGTGAAATCGCGATGGTGTAACCCAAGGCAATCTGCTGCGCCTTCGTGGTTTCGGTGCAGCGGTCGCTGCAGATGTCATTCTTTAAGGGAGCATCGGGAAGCGACAAAATTTTGGAATGAGTGTACCGCCCGTAAATCCTCTGTTTGGAACTCAGGTTATAGTCGACACGTTCGTTGTACTGGTCAACGTTGCCGCCGGTGCTGAAGCTTTCTGCAAAGTTACCGCTAGGGTTGCCCGTCACATTAGGCATCGGAAAGTAGGACAAAAGGGCCACGGCCGTGGGGTCAAGCCTGGCCGGATCAATCACGTTCGGCACACCGTTGAAGGAGAATTGTGTCCTGCACGTCGCTACGCTTGAGGTGCAGCCCGCGCTGGTGGTTGGGTCGTAAATGTTAAGCACTGTGGCCGTGTTGCTGGACCCTAGTTGTGAAAAATCTCCGTGGCGCTCGGCTTCAGTCGGCATCCAGACCGGTCCGAGGATACTTCCCTTGCGCTGCCTAAAGCCCTCGTAGCTGGAGAAGAAGAACAGCTTATCCTTTTTAACGGGGCCTCCGACGTTGGCGCCAAACTGATTCTGCGTAAACGGAGGACGTTTCGTGCCGCTTTCGTTAGCGAAGAAGTCGTTCGCATTCAGGACCTTATTCCGCAGGAACTCGTATGCGGTACCATGAAAAGAGTTGGTGCCCGACTTGGTATTGAGGTTGATGACTCCGCCAGCAAATCGCCCGTATTCTGGGCCCAGATTGTTAGTCTGGACTTTGAATTCCTCAATGGCATCTTGCGTCGGTATTACGGTGACCACGTTCAGATACGCTCCATTGGTCGGCACGCCGTCGATCAGGATCTGGCTCTGTCCGGACATGCCTCCGCCAATCTGAAAATCTCCCATAGCGAAGGGATTCGCGCCGACGGGGCTGCCGGTCGAGGAATTGCCACCCGAGGGCTGACCTTGAGGCACGACACCTGGTGATGAGTCCACCAGGGCAAGTGGGTTACGGCCATTCAGAGGCAGCTCAGTGACGCTTCGCGACTCGACGACTTGCCCGAGCGAGTTGGTTTCCGGCTGCAGCAAGGGCGCCTCGGAGGTCACCTCGACCGTTTCGGTTTGCGCGCCGACTTGCAGCGCAATGTCCACTCTCAGGCCGCTTTCGATCTCCACCACGATCGGCTCGCGCACAAACTTTTTGAAGCCGCTCTTTTCCCCTTCCAACTTGTAGTGGCGGCCGGGCAAGATATTCACGAACGTAAAGTTACCGGACCCGTCCGTTTCTATGCTGTGCTTTTCCGCGTTATCCTGATTCGTCAATGTGACGGTAGCGTTGACAACGGCAGCGCCGCTGCTATCCGTTACGGTGCCTCTAATAGTTCCGTACACGTTCTGGCCGTGTCCGGCCGTAGGCGTGAGCGCCAGAACCAAAAGAACGGCTAAAACTGCAGGCCCAAACTTTCTGAGATGCAGCATTTTTCCTCCCCCGCGAATTTTAATCGCAAGTCAGTACCACACGCGCTGCCAGCGCACCAACCGGCAACAAACAATTTTTTAAATGCAAACAAGAAAGGGCTGCGATCCAACTCCGTTGGCACCTCTTTTAGACCCACTCATGGCATTTGTCAAGCACAATTTCGTTATTCTACTAAGGCTACCTACCGGTATCGAGCCGGGAGGTCTGCTCGCCTCGCTTTGGGCGTCTTCGCGGGAACGAAGTCTTCTGACTTTGTTTAGGGGAACGAGTTACGGGATGTGTTGAGCGTCAGGCAGCCCCCCACTCAGAGCAGGCTTCCGCTGAACGTTTGTGAGCCGCGGCTTACGCTTTGGACCAGCCGCGGTTCGCAACTAGCCCCACTCCCTCCTTTATTGTGACGAGCCGGTTGGAGGGGGCTTGCTTGAAAATTTCGTGCATTCCGCTTGGCCAATAGACTTCAATGTCGGCTGAAGTGAAATTCCCCAAACCGAAATGCAAGCGGGGATCGTTGCATGAAAAAAAGCTGGATTGACTCATTACCGCTTGCGCCTGCGTCTTGCCTCCATAATGGACGAGGACTCTGGCTCCAATGGCGCTTCGATTGGACTTTACACCTTCCAATTTCACTTTGATCCAGTTATCCTTCCCGCTCAGGTCATTGCGCAATAGCGAGGGAGCCTCGTTGAGATTGACGACAAGGATGTCGACGTCCCCGTCGTTGTCGAAGTCTCCAAAGGCACAACCGCGGCTGCGGTGCGCCGCCGCTATACCCGGACCCGCCTCCTGGATGAGTTCTTCGAAAACACCTTTGCCCAGGTTTCTAAAGACGGCACGCGG
>QIAN01000442.1 GCA_003225005.1 Acidobacteriota bacterium
AACCACAGGGAGGAAGAAGCATCGGGCCTCGTCGCTCCGCGGCTTACAGGGCCGCTCCGCGACAGGCCAAAACGATCAAGCAGCTAAAGAGAAAATGTCGTGGAGGGGCTGGATGTCGCGAAAATATTTCTGGCTTCCGGCTCAGGGAGAAGTGTTTTTCGCTTGACATCGCCTTTGATAGGACTTCAGGGTACCCTGCCGAGCCACTTACGGTAGCTTTGATACCTTCTAGGTCTTGGCCCTTACGAAATGTACTCGCGGATGTATTCATCCTGACTGTGTGCCAGTTCGTGGATGTCGCCGTCGAAGATCACTTTCCCGTCGCGCAACACGAGAAAACTCATGGGGACGTCGCAGTATTGGCCTTTGGGCAATACCCGCATCTGATTTGTTTGTTGATCGAATTGATGAGTTGCCATGGTGAAAGCGTCCTGCAAGCGATGGGTCACCAACAGAGAGCTGGTCTTATGGACATCCCGCTGTTTCACGATCAGTTCGATGATGGTATTGGAAGTGACGGGATCGAGGCCGCCGGTGGGTGAGTCGTAGAGCAATAACTCGGGCTCTGTAATCGTTGCCCGGGCGATAGCGACCCGACGCCGCATGCCTCCTGAGAGTTCCGAAGGCAGCAGGTCGATAGTCTGTTCAAGCTCCACGAAGCGCAATGCTTCCCGCACGCGGCGTTCGATTTCCTCATCGGAGTAATCCTGTTCCTCAAGCAGGCGGAAGGCAACGTTTTCGCGGACAGTGAGCGAGTCGAACAGGGCACTCTCCTGGAAGACCATTCCAATCTTACCCCGCAACTGGAAAAGGTCTTCCTCGCGCATCCGGGTTATGTCGCTACCCAGAACCGTAATGCGCCCGGAGTCCGACTTAAGCAGTCCGAGGGCTAACTTGAGGAGAACGCTCTTGCCCGCACCGGCGACACCGAATAGCGCTTTTGTCTCTCCGAAAGGGAGCCGGAAAGAAACTCCGCGCAATACTTCGTTCTCTTCGAAGGACAGGTGGACCTCATCGAACACGATGGCGAACCCAGACTGGTCCTGCGTGGTCGCAAGACGGGTGTCGAGAGGCAAGGCCGGCGCGGACATTGGATTAGCTGTACGACAGCAGATTCATTGGCGTTGAGTCACGAAAAAAATGCTCTCAGGATCATTATGCACACTTTGCCGCGGTTGTATTGTGGACTCGGTTCAACATCAAGATGTTCCAAGAACCAACATCAGAAATCGGGTGACGAACACATCAACGGCAATAATCAAGATCATCGCTGCAACCACGGATTCAGTCGTCGCCCGCCCAACCCCTTGCGTGCCACCTTTTGTCGACAAGCCGTAGTAGCAGCCGATTGTGGCAATAATAAAGCCGAAAATAATGGGTTTTACCAGACCGATGAAGACATCGGCAAAAACCAGGGACTGCCATGCGGTATTCCAATACTCGTGGGCGTCCAACCCCAGCAGCACACTGGAGACGAAGTCTCCACCGATCAAGCCCATCAGGTCTCCGAGAATTGTCAGGAAGAAGAGCATGAACATGGTGGAGACGACTCTGGGCGTGACCAGTTTCTTCATGGGGTCGGTGCCCAGGGCACGCATGGCATCAATCTGTTCGGTCACGATCATTGAGCCAAGTTCGCTCGCGATGCCGGACGCATTGCGCCCGGCCACGACAAGTCCGGCAAGCAGCGGGCCCAGTTCGCGCACAACGCCGATCGCAACCAATTCTCCGATGAGAGTCTGCGCACCGAAACGTCCCAAGGTCGTCGCACTGTTCAGCGCCAACGCAACTCCAATGAAGAAGCAGGAGGATAAAACGATTGACAACGAGCCAAAGCCGATGAAGTCGGCTTGTTGGATCATGTCGGCGGTGTAGATAGGGCGTTTGAAGAGATTGGCAAGAGCTCGCGCGGAAAGGAACGTATATTCCTGAACAGATTCGATCTTGCTCTTGGCAAACTCCGCGGGCGAAATAAGTTCCATGCGATTCGGCAAGCCGGCGGTTTCGCGTCGAGGTCGCCGAGCTTAACGGAACTATAGCAGAGAATGCTCGCGGCTCTCAGCTGTCGGGGATTCAGTTATCAGCTCAGCTTTCAGCTCTGCCCTCGGAGCTTAGCCTAGAAACCGTTTCGAACTTTGTGGCAGTGGCTAAGAACTCAGGAGGCGCGAGCGCGGAGAAATTTCTTCCAAGGAAGGCGTCAGCTTAGAGAGGTGACGCCCAAGGGGGTTGAGTATTCGATGGCTGATCGCTGCTGTTCGCTGGCTGACAGCTGCCCCCTTTCCCCTTACCCGCGGCCTTTCTTGCGGATCTCAATATTCAAGCGGCGGATCTTCTGATTCAGGGTGGAGAGCGGCACGTGGAAACGTTCTGCGGCTTCTGTCTGGTTCCAATTGCATTTTTCCAGCATGTCGGAGATGATTCGCCGCTCGCAATCCTCCACGATTTCAAACAGCGATGCATCGGGATGGGAGTCGTTCATGGCGACCGAAGAACCGCGCCCCATCATCGAATCAGGAAGGAGATCAAGGGCGATCTCGTCGCCCGATGAAAGCACGACGGCACGCTCGATAACGTTCTCCAGTTCGCGCACGTTGCCGGGCCAGGAATAACCCAACAGCGGGCGCAGCGCTTCGGGAGTAATGCGGAGTAGTGGCCGCTCATTCTCCTCGGCATACTTCTTGAGGAAATGCTCCACCAGCAGCGGAATGTCCTCTTTGCGCTGCCGCAGAGGAGGAAGCTCGATGCTGATTACGTTTAGCCGATAAAATAGATCTTCGCGGAAGCGCCCTTCGCGAACCAGTTGGCGGAGATCGACATTGGTGGCGGCAATGATGCGGACATCCACCTGAATTTCCTGAATGCCGCCTAAATGCATGAACTTGCGGTCTTGCAGAACCCGCAGAATCTTAGCCTGCGTCTCCATTCCCATGGTTGCGATTTCATCCAGGAAGAGCGTTCCTTTATCTGCAACCTTAAAGAGACCCTTCTTCGACGCGACCGCACTGGTGAAAGCACCCTTGACGTGTCCGAACAGCGTGGACTCAAGCAAATCTGTCGGCATGGACCCGGTATTTACCGGAACGAATGGCCGGTCACGCCGCGGAGAATTCAAGTGCACGGCCTTGGCGATGACTTCCTTGCCAGTTCCGCTCTCGCCTTGCAGCAACACCGTAGAGCGACTGGTTGCCACCTGCGCGACCAGGTCGAAAATCTTCAGCATGGGCTCGCTCTTGCCCACGATGTTTTCAAAGTTGTAGCGCTGCTTCAGGGCCCGCTTGAGCTGAACGTTTTCTTCTTCGGCCCGGCGCCAGCCAACGGCGGCACGCACATCGGCCAGCAACTTTTCGTTGTCCCAAGGTTTTTGTACGAAGTTGGCGGCGCCGGATTGCATCGCGTGCACGGCATTTTCCACCGTTCCGTAGGCAGTGATCATGATGACGGGCAGCCGCTCGTCGTGCGCATGGAGCTCAGAGAGAATATCCATACCATCGCGGCCCGGGAGCGCTAAATCGAGAAGGACGAGATCGTATGGATGTTCCCCGATGCGCAGCAGCCCTTCCTCGCCGCTGACCGCTGTTTCTACATCGAATCCTTCCATTTCGAGCAGGGTTTGCAACGACTCGCGAATTTCGGTCTCATCGTCAATGATGAGCACCGATCCTGAAGAGGACGGGTTTGTCTTCAGCGGACGCGAGATAACGGCTACTTCAGACATGGACCGCCTTCCTGCTCAAGGGAAAATCAAGGGTGAATGTTGTTCCTTCGCCGGGGTGGCTCTCGACGCGTATTTTGCCGGAGTGCTCCTGGATGATGCCGTAGGTTACCGAAAGTCCGAGTCCAGTGCCGCGATTCTGCCCTTCCCGCGGCGAACTCTTGGTTGTAAAAAATGGGTCGTAAATACGTTGGACGTGTTCCGGGGCAATTCCCGAACCGGTATCTGAAACTCGGACACTGACGGCGTCGCCGTTTAGGGTGGCGACGTACAACGTTCCGCCGCCGGGCATCGCATCCTTGGCGTTGAGAAACAAGTTTAGAAATACCTGTTGCAATCTTCCCGGATTTCCCTGGACGGGGGGGAGCGACGGAGACAGCTCGTCCTTTACGCGGACCTTAGCCGTCTTGAACTGATGCTCGAGCAGCGCCAGAGTCTCCGTTATGACTTTGTTGACATCTACGTCGCTGAACTCGCTTCCGCTGGTGCGGGAAAAGTTCAGCAGGTTATTTACGATCTCTGACGCACGGAAAGTTTGGCGCGTGATCTTATCCAGCAGGCCGGACTTTTGCGGATCACCCTGCAATTGCTTGGCGAGCATTTGCGTGTAAGAAGAAATTACCGCCAGCGGCGTGTTTACTTCATGCGCGACTCCTGCCGCCAATAAACCGATGGACGAGAGTTTGTCAGCCTGGAAAAGCTGTGCCTCAAGTTCCATCCGTTCGGTAATGTCGTCCATGATCACGAGCCGGCCCACGACCTCAAACTTGCGCGTGACCAAGGGGGCAATGGCCGCGTTCACAATGCGATTTTCGCCTGCTGGCGTGCGTAAACGGAACTTGTAAAGATTGTGAATGCCGACGTTTTGCCGAACACGGTAAAACTCTTCCACAAACTCGGCCGGGAAGACAGTATTGAGCGGCTGGGTGAGAGCTTGCCAGCGAGGTAGCGCGTACATCACTTCCATCTGCGCGTTCCAGCTCTCGATGCGGTCCTCCATGTCGAGCGCCATGACGCCTACGTTAATGGATTCGACGATATTCTCGTTGAAATCCTTGAGGCGCTCGTACTGAGCGACTTTCTGCTGCAGAGAGGCATAGAGCTGTGCGTTCTGGATCGCAATACCAAGGTATCCACCGAGCGTCTCCAGGAGTTCGACGTCTTCGCTGGAGAGGAAGTCCCCCTGCGCGGTTTTTCCCAAGCCCAGAACGGCAATCGCTTTTTTCTGCACGCGACACGGAATGTAGTAGTTGAGATCCAGACGAGCGATGGCTTCCTGCGCGCCCGGAGTTTCGCGCGGCACCTGATGTGTGTTCTCGAAGAACAAATGTCCGGCTTGCCCCGGTCGGGCCGTGGCCAGAAAACTTAGGTCCAACCCGCTCGCTGGAGCCATGCCAAAAGATTTGGCCGGAGTGAAGCCTTCCGCTTCTCCGTCAAGAAAGATAGTGATCCGGTCAACCGCCAAGGTGCGCGAAAGCCGGTCCATGACGGACGATAACATGGCGTTCAAATCGGGTTCCGAGCCTAGTTCGCGGCCGAACTCTAGCAGCGTTCGTCGATAGTCGTAACGAGTGCGATAAAAGAACTGATCGACTCGATCCTGGATCCACTTCCGCACCGGATCAAACAGCAGCGCAGTTACCACGACGGCGAGAATCAGCCCGACTGGACCGCTGCCGGGTTGCCGCATGTGGACCAGTTCCGCAACGCCAGCCACCAGCGCGAAATACATTCCGACCACGGCTGCTGCCGCCAGCGTGTAAACCACGCCACGCTTGAAGATCAAATCAACGTCCATCAAGCGATAGCGGAAGATGGCATAGCCGAAGGTCAGCGGGAGGAGGCCCAATGAAAGCACGGAGACCTTCATGCCCGGGCCTGGCAGCGAACCCATCAGATAGGGAATTACGTAAAACAGCGTGTAGGGAGCAATGGCGAGAATCGTGCCCCGGGTGACCCACTTCAACTGCTGCCGCAAGATAGTAGTACTGGCGTATCGGTAGCTGTACCAGAGAAGAGTGGCTGCTGCCACAAAGAACAGTGCGCCGTACGACATCTCAAGCCGGTCCACGTTCCAGCGCAAGTGCTCCCGGGCCTGCAACAGTCGCATCGCCGAAATGTGAATTGCCAGCAGCAATGCCGCGGGGACATACACCAGCGCCAGCAGCCAGGGATGATTGCGTACGGTTTGCCGCTTCTCCGGGAAAGTCAGAACAAAATGAAGGAACATCGCGGGCTGCAGAATCCAGGCCACAATGTTGCTCCAGTAGATCGTCCAGTCAAAATCGTTCAGCTTGCCGGTGTACTTGAAGGAAAACGAGATGAAAGAGACGAGACAGAAAATATAAAAGTGCGTGGACCCCGGAGCCGTCCAGCGGCGCAGCAGAACATAGATTCCGATACCCAAATAGATCAGGGCAATCAAACGCAGCCAGTTGTTCAGGGAGCGATCGGCCGGAGCCAGGATGACATCAGAGTCTAACGATACTGACTGGCGCACCAGCGAGTACGTTGCCTTGGACCAAATACCGGTGCGATAGAGCTGGCGTTCCAGGCCGGGCGTGGTCTTGAGCTCGTGCCCGTTCACCGCCACGAGTTGGTCGCCCGGTTTTACTCCGCCCTTCGCTCCCGGTCCGCTTGCTTCCACGCGGTCTGCGACCAGTCTTCCGCCATGCTCAACCCACCAAACACCGTCGTCAGGAACAGGGAACTCCCTTTCTTTCTGGAAGTTAAACCCGGCAAACACTACGGCGGCCACCGTCAGCAAAAAGAGCAAGACAGCGACAAAGCGAGCTTGGCTTTCCCGGTTCATGGGATTTGGTAGCGGCTCAGGTGCTTTGGGTCGTTGTGAAGGCCCCAACAACTCCCCATCCTGTACACGATCGGTAAGCAACTTCGCTGCCATGAGTATTCCCACGTTTGGAAAGCCTAACTTCTGCAACCCAAAGGAACTTCCGAAATTATAGATGGATTTCCGAACATGGACTACGGCTTTTTGGATGTTTCTGTGGAATTCCGTATCTGCTTGTGGTTGAGAGCCTTAGCTTAAAATCTCGGCGGCGAGAATGCAAGGCGGTCTGCGGGGATTTTGGAGACTCTGGACAATGTTTCAGTGATGATTCGCAGGCACGATGGTTGGTTGGAGGCTTCGAGCTCAGGAAACGGGTCAACGTATGGTCTCCGGTTCGCCGTTCTTGCTGGTTTGCGGCAAGGTTTCTTCTTCGTCCCAGTCGAACGATAGCGCCCGCGTACTGGTTTCAATGGGTTCCAATTCAGGAATATCTTGCGCCACCACGGTGCCCAATTCCGCAAATTTTCGCGCGGAGACCAACACCCGGGTTTCCAGTGATCCGACTGCTTTGTTGTAGGATTCGACTGCGCGATCCAGGCCAGTGCCGACGGACGTGATATGTCCCGCCAGGTTTCGCAACCGCTCGTGCAATTCCTTGCCGAGCGCGCTAATTTGCTGCGCGTTGCGTGCTAACTTTTCCTGATTCCATCCGTAAGCCACGGCTTTTAACAGCGCGATCAAAGTAGTGGGCGAAGCCGGAATGACGCGCTGCAGCACTCCCTGCTCGATCAGCCCGGGATCCTGCTCCAGTGCTGCGCTGAAAAACGCCTCACCCGGCAGAAACATGACGACGAACTCCGGGGTGGACGATTCGAACTGCTCCCAATACGCTTTGGAGCTCAGCCTCGTCATATGATCGCGCACTTGCCTGGCGTGATCGGCGAGACGCGCGTGCCGCAGGTCGTCATCCGTGGCTTCGAATGCTTCGAGGTAAGCTTGCAGGGGAGTTTTGGCATCCACCACTACATTCTTAGCTCCGGGAAGCCTCACGATGAGGTCGGGCCGCAACCTGCCTTCACTGGTGCTGACGGTTTCCTGTTCCGAGAAATCGCAGTAGGAAAGCATGCCCGCGATTTCCACCACACGCCGCAATTGAATCTCGCCCCAGCGCCCGCGCACATTTGGAGTGCGCAACGCCCTCACCAGATTGCTGGTCTCTGATTGCAACTTTGTCTGCGTAGTGATGAGAGATTGCACTTGCTCGCGCAATGCACCGTATGCCTGGCCGCGTTCCTTTTCAATTTGTTGAATCTGGACGTCAACCTTGTTGAGGGATTCGCGTACCGGCGCGACCATGTCCGCGACAGCCTTCTGGCGCGTCTCAAGATCACCTTTGGCCTCGCTCTGAAACCGCTCGAGACTCGCCTTGGCGAGCTCAAGGAACGATAAGTTATTGCTCTTCAACGCGTCTGAAGCCATGGCCTTGAAGGCGTTTTGCAAATCTTCTCCGGCGCGATTCAGCAACTCGATCTTTTCGGTGCTGGTCTTCCGTTCCGCTTCCAGTGCGGATTCCGCCCTGGCCTTGCCCGCAACCAGCTCATTGTGAGCCAACTGAAGCCGCGCTAATTCGGCTCGGGAGGTCGCTAATTCCTTTTCTGTGAATGACAAACGCGACCGCAATGCAGCCGACGACGAACGCAGTGCGAGCCAAGCAATCAGGCTGCCAAACAACAGGCCAAGGGCCACACTGGTCGTCAGTTCCATAGACAGAGGTAACTTCTTCCGCTGGACTGCAGCTTCTAGCGTAGCACCTGCACGCAAGTCGCAGGCTGGACTTTGAGCTTTCCCAAGGAACAGATGTAGGCACGACTGATGCTTAGATTCCCTAAAATCATAATGCCGCTTCTGTTGGTGGTGGGCGCCGCCCCGGTTCGGCCGTCGGCTCGATTGACGGCTGGTTCGGAGGGGAGCACGGACGACGCGGACAAAGCCGCGCAGCACGCGACTCTGAGACCGGCGGCTGCAGCTGCTGCCGACATCCCTTTTCGCAATGTTGATTCTGATGTAGAGCAACGGCTACTGGAGTTAGCCAATCAGTCGCGTGCTCAAGCTGCCGCGTCTCCGTTGACTCTGGATGCCGGACTTTCCCGGGCAGCACGCGCTCATGCAGAGGCCATAGTCGCGGCGGGACGGCTTTCTCATCAGTTTCTCGGCGAGCCCTCTCTGCCACGACGATTGGCGACAACGAGCAACCTGTTGCTGGAGCGGTCTGGCGAAAATGTGGCGCTCGATTACAACGCCGCCGGTGCACATCAACACTTAATGCTTTCCCCTCACCATCGCGAGAACCTGCTCAACCCGGCGTACAACGTGGTCGGTCTAGGCGTTGTTCGAAGTGGCGACCGGCTGTACATTGTGCAGGATTTCGGCCACGCCCTCCCCAATTACTCGCTGCCGGAAGTTAAGGATCGCATCGCGGCGACAGTGGAGGACGCGCGGCACCGGGCCAAGCGTCCTAGTCTCGCTCGCCGCGATCTACCCAGCGCAAACGCTGCAGCATGCTCGATGGAGCAGGCGGAGAAACTTGGCACCGCCACCATTCATCAGCTTGCGCAACGCTACACTGCTGACCTACACTAGCCTTCATCCGGACACGCTTCCCTCTGGCGCAGATCGCGCAATCGGCAGCCGCAAACTGCGCGGCTTATCAGTCGGGGCTTGTTATGGCCGCACCGCGACCTATCCTACCGGGATGTATTGGGTGGTGCTGTCGCTGGAGTGAGGCGAGAAGAAGATTTAGTCCTGTCCTAGGTCGCTGATCGCCGCTACTTCACAGGCACGCTGTAATGGGAGGCGATCACTTGCCATCTTCCCCCGGTTTTCATCCAGACATCTGTGAGCCGGTCGTGATACTCGTAAGGTTTTCCGTCGGAGTTGCCTCTCTCGTGATACGCGCCAGTTACCACGGCGGTGTTCCGTGCATGCGAACCTTGGGCTGTGACATTTCCGCCACGTCCACATGAACGGAAGGCTCGGCGCTATGGTTTATGTAGCCAGTCTTGCTGTACGTACTGCCATCCTCAACGGTGATGACGAAATCATCAGCCAGCAGTGTCGAG